>JAHCAY010000001.1:2704440-3004934 GCA_019634575.1 Candidatus Didemnitutus sp. | reverse complement strand
GCCGGCGTCGCTGGCCTGGACATTCAGCTGGTCGAACACCGGAGCTGTCACGCCGGTCGCGACGCCGTTCTTGCGCCACGTGTAGTTGAGCGGCGCGGTCCCGGTCGCCCGCACGGTGAACCGCACGTGTTCGCCGGCCGCGGTGACGACGGCGTTCGGCTGTTGCACGACGACCGGGCCGCTATCGGCCGATGCCCGTCGAAGAAGTCCGGGCACCGAGGAGCCAGCGCCGACGGCAACGATCCCGGAGAGATTGGCGGGAAAGGTGAGGTAGTCCGACGACGTCGTTCCCCACAGAGCGAGCGATCCGTCAACCCGGAGCCCGAGCGATAAGTTATAGCCCGCGGCAATCGCGCCGATGGCAGGCAAATCCGCGGGCACTGACGTGCCGTTGCCCCAGCTCACGACGGCGCCGCCGGAGACCAACGCCAACGAATGGTAATTGCCCGCGGCGATCGCGACGACGTTGGCGAGATTCGCTGGGACCGTGGCTTGCCCGTAGTTGTTGCCGCCCAGTGCGACCACGGTGCCGTCCAGCTTCAGCGCGAGCAGGTGCGTGGCGCCGGCCGAGATCGCGGTCACGCCGGCTAGCTCCACTGGCACCGTGGGGGCGTAGCTGCCGCCCCAAGTGCGCACCGTGCCATCGGCCAGCAAGGCGGCAGCGAAGCCGTCGCTCGCGGCGATCGCGATCACGTCGAGATAGGGTTCGACGGTCGCTCCACCTGAGCTCCGCCAAGTCACGACGCGGCCATCGGAGCGCAGCACGACAAACCCGTTGTCCAGTGGGGCGGCGGCGACGGCGTCGGTCACGCTGGCGGCGAACGTCTTGGCGGCCGTGGTCGCGCTTTCGCCCCACAGCGCGAGGGCGCCGTTGGCGCGCACGGCCACTGCGAGAGACGATCCGATGCGGAATGCCACCGCATCGCCGAGCGTCGGCGGCACGTTCTTCAGCCCGTAGCTGCTGTTGCCCCAAACCTCCAGCTGCGTGGGGCCGAACGCGGGACGCACGAAGGTCAGGGTGCGCACCACGACGCCGTGCGCATCCGTGCTTTCCAACACATAGGCGCCTGCATCGGCGGCGGTGAACGACGGGAGCGAATAGGTCGGCGACGTCGCGCCGGGGATCGCGCGATTGTCGCGGAACCATTGATAGGAAAGCGGGCCGTTTGCCGCGGTGACATTGACCGCGAGCGTCAACGGAGCGCCCACGACGGCCTCGTTGATGCGCGGCGGCGCGGCTGTCACGAACGGAGGATTCTCGATCGTCAGCACGGCCGCGGCGCTCGTGGTCGAGCCAACATGATTGCCGACGATGACATCGTAGGCGCCGGCGTCGGCCGGTTGGAGCGAATTGAAGACCAGTGTCGTGGACGTGGCGCCGGGAATGGCCGTCCCGTCCTTGCGCCATTGGTAGGAAAACACCCCGGGGCCCGTCGCCGTCACTCGCAGCGTGTGCGGCGCGCCGAGGCCGCGCGTGGCGCTTTGAGGAGGTGCGGCGATCGTCGGCGCCGTATCCGCCGCGGCATCGCAGACCGCGATTGCGTGATAGGAATTGGCGGAAAGTCCCCACACCGGGCCAAGGTCGGCGGGCGGCGTGCCACCCGTGCCGGAGGTGGCCCAAGCGGTGAGCCGGCCATCCGGGCCGACGGCAAATGCGCCCACCGCGTCGAGCGCGAGTTGGGAGCGATCGTCGAACATTGAAGGAGCCGCCACGACATTGCTGCCCCACCCAACCGTCGTGCCGCCCGCTTTCAGGGCGAGCGCGTTGCCATTGCCGGTGGCGATGGACTTCACGCCGGTCAGTGCGACCGGCGGCGCGGCGTTGGCCGACCCCCAACTCACGACGGAGCCGTCCGACTTCAGCGCCAGCGAATTGGAGGTGCCCGCGGCAATCGCCACCACCCCACTCAGTCCGGCGGGCGGCGACAGCACGCTCGAACTCGCCGAACCCCAACTCACAACGGTGCCGTCCGACTTCAGGGCAACCACATGGTAATTGCCCGCCGCGATCGCGACCACATCGCGCAGGTTCGCGGGCACACTCGGCACATTGGCCCCCATGTTGGCGGAGCCACCGATCACCACGGTGCCGTCGCGCCGCAGAGCGGCGGTGAAATCGTAACCGGCGGCAATCGCGACAGCGTCGCTCACCGCCGGCGCCACGCCGGTGGAGCCCCAGCTCACGATGGTGCCGTCGGCCTTCAACGCCGCGGAGTGTCCACTGCCTGCGGCAACTGCGACGACGCGGTTCAGCCCGGCCGGGATCGTCGTCTGGCTCGACGCACTGGCAGCGCCCCAAGCACGCACGCGAGTGATCGCCGGCGCCGTGTTCACGAAGAACGGCGCGCTGCGGGTCGTGCCGATGGTGTTGGTGAGCGTCACCCAATACGCGGCGAAGCCGCGCTGCGCCGCGCCGCTGACGTCATAGGTCGCGCTCGTGGCTCCGGCGATCGGCCGGCCGTTGCAGAACCATTGGTAAGCGACCGCGCCGTTCACGCTGAATCCCGAGACACTGAGCGTGGTCGACTCGCCCGGAGCGAGGACGGTCGCCGGGGCAGACGCGGTCGTCAGGGCGGGCGCCGCAGCGTTGACCGTCAGTGTCAGCGTCGCGGTGCCGGTGCCGATGTCGTTGGTGGCGCGGAGCGTGATCGAGAAAACGCCGGTCGTCGTCGGGCGGCCGGAGAGAATGCCGGTGGTCGGATCGATCGCGACGCCCGGCGGCAATCCATCAGCCGCGAAGGCGCTCGCGTAGCCAGCCGTGGTCGTTTGATAGGTGATAGGGTGCCCCACAGCGGCGCTCCCAACGCTGCTGCTGGTGATGACCGGCGCGGTTGCGACGACGGTGCCGGCGAGCGCGTATCGGCCCACGCTGCCGTAGCTGGTGTAGCCGCTCGGCGGATTGGCGAGAGGCGTGCCCATGCCGGACGCCGTGACCTTGAGGTAGTAGATGCCTGCGGGCACCGGCACCCCGGTAAATACGCCGCCGATGCGGGTCGTCGCGGGATCGTCGAGGGCGATGACGGTCCCGGAAGAGTTCAACAATTCCAAGCGCAGGTCCGTGTTGCCGTAGGCGACCGGAGATACGCTGAATCCAATGCGCCCCGCGGCCGTGACCACGCGATGAAACCGGCTCTCGTTCGCGCTGAGAAGCACGCCCGCGGCGCTGACGTCGTTGCCGGTCGTCGGGGCGTCGGTGGCGGTGGCGAGCGACGCGCCGGCCGCGTCGCCGCGCAGCGTCAGGCGCGCACCGATGAGGGCGAGGTCATCCTGCGGATTGTTCGCCGCGTAGTATTCACCCTTGGACCACTGCGTGATCGAGCGCGAGTAAGGCGCGCCCATGATCGGGCCCCACGAAAATTCGCCCGTGCCATGGCCCCCATAATACTGCGCGGTGGTGGTGCCATCGTGCGAGAGCGCGAGATTGTGACCGAGTTCGTGCGACACGGCCTCGGCCACCGAGGCCGGGCCCGAAAGCGAATCGAAATACACGAATGCCGGCGAATACCACGCCACGTCGTTGCGCCCGTAAACGTCGATATACGCTACACCCGCGGCGGTGGTGCTCGAAGGGTTGGCCACGCCGTTGGCGTCCACGGTGCGCGTGATCAGCGCGCGGAGCGTCGTGGCGGTGAAAGCAGCGGGTTCCTCGGTCGTCACGTCGACGTCGAACGGGCTGTAGTCGTCCGCGACGCGCTGCCAGATCTCGACGATTTGCGCCTGCTCGGTGGAACTGAACGTGGCCTCGTTACCGTCGGTGTCGTAAGGGCGGCAGGCGTAGGTTCCGATGGCCGGGCGATTCGCGGAAGGATTGGCTTCGTTCCAAGCGGTGCCGGTAACGTCGTGCCCATTGAAGTCGAGGTAGAGCACGCGCGACGCACCGGGCCGGCTGTGCCGAATCGGCGGCGTGGGCGGGACCGTCAACGCCGCGCTCGCCGCCGGCAGCGAGGTCTGTTCCACGGCAGCGGCCGCGAGCTCGCGCTGGCATTCGTAATAGAGCTGCCCATTCGCGTCCGTCGCGAGCGAGCCGACGTCGAGATACGGCACCCGCAATCGCCCGAGAGCAGCCAAGGCCTGCACCCGTGCGGCTGGCTTCAGTTTCCCCAGTTGTTCGCGAAAACGTCCAGTCGGCACCTCATCGAGGGTCACCGGCCCTCGCACCCCGAAGATCGCGGGTAAGTCCGCACCCGCGGTGGCGGGTGCCGCCGTCGCCGCCGCTCCGGCAGCGACCGGCGTGGCGCGCACCGGTGCGTCTTGCGCCACAGCGGAGCCAGCGGAGGCCTTCGCGGGCAATTGGCGATGCGAAAACACGCGCCAGCCGACGGCGAGCGCGACGGCAATTGCGACAAGGGCGGTGATGCGAAGGACTTTCATCGGTAGTAGCGAACGCCCGGTGCGACCGAGCGGAAGCGATCAAGCGCTAACCAGTCCCGTTGCACGCCGAGAAGTCCCGCATCGACCCTCGGCACAAGAGCGCCAAGGCGGCGGCGGGCAAACCGGAAGACGACAACGGGGCTGGCAGGGTTCAGGACACGAATAAGGTCGCGTGCATGAGGCATGCGCGCGCGTTGATATGATCCAGTTTGGCAAATTTCTCCGCCAAGGCCCGAGACCGGATAAAGTTAAGCATGCCCCCTCGAAGAGGAGATGCGCAAGACTTTGGTGGTGATTGCGCGCGCAAAAAGACCATCCGCGTCGCCCCATTAGATGCTGAATGGCTCCCCTCGATTTTCAGGAGCAGTTCGAGTCACTGATCGCCGCGTATAACTCTGGCAGTAAGAACATCGAGGACCTCCTCAATGAACTGTTGGCCTTTAGTCGAACGCTGACGCAGGAAGAGACGCGGCATGTCCGGGAGGAAGAGGAGCTGCCTATTTTTGACATTCTGACTCGACCAGGGCCGGAACTCAGCACGTCTGAGCGCAACGCAGTGAAGAAGGTCGCGTCACATCTGCTCGAACGGTTGAAGAAGATCCAGCGAGCGTCAACTAGGCCACACCTCAGATACGAGGCTGGTTCCCGCACCGAGGTCCACGAGTTGGTGGGTGATACCGTGAACCCGAAAAGAAGCCGACCAACGAGGATGTCGCATGCCTCGTTGAATCCCTTCGGGACTCCGTTGACGTTCGCAGTTTTTTCGAACCGTGAGCGCGATTTCGGCCATGCGGAGGAGCTCGGCAATACATTTGAAGCCTGAAGCACCGGCTTGGTGATCGGTGCCGCCCGATAAGCACCCCCTCCCCTCGGCGTCATTAATTTCATTCCGCGTCAGTCCTGAATCTATAGGAAGATTATTGGAAAAACTAATGATTGGAGCCTTATATGACCCAAAGCAAATGCCGCTAACTCGTTTGAGATAGCGGCATTGCGGTAGATTGGCGTCCCCACGGGGATTCGAACCCCGGTTCTCACCGTGAAAGGGTGGTGTCCTGGACCGGGCTAGACGATGGGGACGTAGCTCGGATTTGCGTTGGGCAAAAAACGGAAGGGCGAAAGTAGGACCCGCCCCCCCTCGCGCAAGGATTTTCTCGCATCGGCGCCGCGCGCCGCCCAACCCCGCCCGCCGCTCACCCCAAAACGATTGGCCGCCTGCATCTTACTCGCAAAAACGCGCGGACTGCGGGATAGAGCTGTGCGTTCGCATGTCCTCCCTCCTCTCCTCTCCGGACGGCGTCATTCTGCTCGATCCCCATCCGCGCAAGATCGAGCGCATCTTCGACGAACCGACGAAACGCCGGCTCGAACGCCTCGGCCGCGTCCTCTGGCACGACGGGTCGCCCGCCAGCGCCGAACACATCGAAAAACACCTGCCGGACACCATCGCCCTCATCGGTCAATCGCCCTTGGACAAGGCGCGCCTCGACCGCGCGCCGCGGTTGCGCGCCGTCTTCAACGTCGAGAGCAACTTCCTGCCGAACGTCGACTACGCCGAATGCCACCGCCGCGGCATCCCCGTGCTCTCCACCGCGCCGGTCTACGCCCGCCCCGTCGCCGAGATGGCGCTCGGCATGGCCATCTCGCTCGCCCGCCGCATGCACGAGGCCGATGCCGCCTTGCGCGCCGGCCGGGAGTTCAAGGGCGACAACCACGACTCCTTCCTCCTCCACGGAAAACCCCTCGCGCTCGTCGGCTTCGGCAATCTCGGGCGCGCCCTGCTGCCGCTGCTGCGCCCGTTCTCCCGCGAAATCCTGATTCACGATCCGTGGATACATCCCGCCGTGCTGCGCGAAATGGACGTCCTCCCCGCCACGCTCGACGAGTGTTTCGCCCGCGCCCGCGTCGTCTTTCTCCTCGCCGCCAACACGGCCGAAAACACCGGCCAGATCGGCGCGCGCCACTTCGCGAGCATGTCGCCGGGCAGCGTCGTCATCCTCGCCAGCCGCGCCGCCCTCGTGAACTTCCCCGAGCTGCTCGCCGCCGCCCGCAGCGGACACATCCGCGCCGGCATCGACGTCTGGCCCGAGGAACCGATCCCGCGGGACGAGCCTGGCCGCACCACGCCCAACACACTGCTGCAAGCGCATCGCTGCGGCAGCGTGCCCGAGATCCAGACGCTCATCGGCCAGCTCGTCGTCGACGATCTCGAGAGCATTCTCTCCGGCCTCCCGCCCCAACGCTGCCAACGCGCCACGCTCGAGACGGTCGGCCGCCTGCGCAGCATCCCCGTCGGCGCCTGGTCCCTCAGCGACACGTCGCGCCCGCCCTCCCGTTCCCCATGAAAATCCTCTTCGTCGGCGGCTCCGGCATCATCAGCCGCGCCGTCGCCCAACTCACCCTCGCCGCCGGCCACGAGCTCTGGCTGCTCAACCGCGGACGCCACGCCCCGGTCGCCGGCACGCGCACCCTCGTCGCCGACATCGCCGATCCCGCCGCGACTCGCGCCGCGCTCGAAGGCCACACCTGGGACGTCGTCGTGCAATGGATCGCCTTCCACGCCGCCGATGTCCGCCGCGACATCGAACTTTTCCGCGACCGCACGCGCCAGTATTTCTTCATCAGCTCCGCCAGCGTCTATCAAAAGCCGCTCGCGCACTACCTCATCACCGAATCCACCCCGCGCGCCAACCCGCACTGGGATTACTCGCGCAACAAGATCGCCGCCGAAGAGGAACTGGAAAAAGCCCACCAAGCCTTCGGCTTCCCCGGCGTGATCATCCGCCCCTCGCTCACCTACGGCGACGACCAGATTCCGCTCGTGCTGAACTCCTGGCAATTTCCCTGGACCGCCATCGATCGCCTCCGCCGCGGCGCACCCGCCATCATCCCCGGCGACGGCACCTCGCTCTGGACGATCACGCACAACACCGATTTCGCCGCCGGACTCGTCGGCCTCTTTGGCAACCCCGCGACGCTCGGCCACGCCTTCCACATCACGTCCGACGAGGCGCTGACGTGGAACCAGATCTTCCGCCTCACCGCCGAAGCCGCCGGCGTGACGCAGCCGAAGTTCCTCCACATCCCGTCGGACTTCATCATCTCGTGCGTCCCCGCTGTCGAAGGCACGCTGCTCGGCGACAAGGCCGTCTCCGCCATCTTCGACAACACCAAGATCAGGCGCTTCGTCCCCGGCTTCGCCGCCCGCACGCCGTTCACCCAAGGCATCCGCCGCACCCTCGCGTGGTTCGGAGCCGATGCGACGCGCCAACAGATCGATGCGGAGATGAACGGGCGCTGGGACCGTCTCACCGCCGCCTACGAGACCGCGCTCGCCGACGCGCGCACGCGTTTCCTCGCCGGCTGAGCGCCCTGCACGGACCGCGCTACGCCAGCTTCCGCTCGCGCGCGACGAACCACCGCGGCGTCCCCGCCTCGTCGAGGAACGGGCTCATCCGCACCGCCACGCGGTAGCGCGAGCCGTCCTTGTGATAGTTCACCAGCTCCACGTTGCAGCCGACGCCCGCGCGTTGCGCCCCGCGGAGCCGGCCGACCGCCGCACGATCGGTCTCCGCGCCCTGGAGCAACGCCCCCGGCTTGCGCCCGCGCAGCTCGTCGAGCGTGTAGCCGCACAACGCCGTGAACGCATCGTTCACCCACTCGACGCGCCCCGCCGGATCGGTCACCACGAACGCCTCGCGCTCGCGCTGCTGCGGCCAGGAATCCACCGCAGCCAGGATGCGCGCCTTCAACTCGATCGGCAGCGTCCCGTCGCTGCGCCGCGGCCACGGCGTCAACGCACTCGCGGCCTCCTGCAGCGCCGACACATGCGCGCCGAGCTCCGCGTCGAACGCAACGATGACCTCAAAGCTCTCGCGCTCCGCTGCACTCATCGTGCCGGAGACGAACTGGGCCGCGCGATCCTGGAAAAACTCCGAGAGCACGCGCCCATCGAACACAGGCCGGCCCACGCCAGTCAAAACCGGATTGCCCGTCCCCGCGCCCGACGCCGGCCCAAAGCGCAGCCGTGCGCCGATTCCGGACGCACGGCTGGAAATCACACCCGCGGCAAACTCAGCGCTGCGCCGTCTCGCACGGCTCCACATCCTGCGCTGCGTCCATCTCGGCGGCCGGCGCCACGGCGCCGCGCTTCGACCAACCCGTCCACAGACCGCAGACAAACCACCCGAGCGCCAGCGCGCCGATGCCGAAGATCACGTCGCCCGGCGTGCGCCACCAGCGCAGCGTCGCCATGAACGGCTGCGCGAGAAATTCCGCCGAACGCGCATACCACGTCCCGTGATCGATGCTCGCGATGGTTTGCAGGACGCCGATCGGCAACAGCGAGAGCACCACCATGAGGACGAGGCCGGCGTTGAACGACCAATAGGCCACGTTCAGCGCGCGCTCGTTCCACTGCGGACGCAGGTCGGCGAGCCGCAGCGTGAACAGCATCAGCCCGATGCCGAGCATGCCGTAGACGCCGAAGAGCGCCGTGTGACCGTGCACGGCCGTCGTATTGAGGCCCTGCATGTAATAGAGCGCGATCGGCGGATTGATGAGGAAACCGAAGACGCCCGCGCCCACGAGATTCCAGAACGCGACCGCGACGAAGAACTTCACCGGCCAGCGAAACGTCGCGAGCCACGCGCGACCCTGCAGGAGCTTCATGTTCTCCGCCGCCTCGAGGCCCACGAGCGTGAGCGGCACGACTTCGAGCGCGCTGAACACCGCGCCGAGCGCCAGCACACTGAGCGGCGTGCCCGTGAAATAGAGGTGATGCATCGTGCCGATGATGCCGCCGAAGAGGAAGATCGTGCACGAACCGATGACCGCCGCCGTCGCACTCGCGAGCCGCAACAGGCCGAGACGGGTAAACAAGAATGTGATCACGACCGTCGCGAAGACCTCGAAGAAACCCTCGACCCAGAGGTGCACGACCCACCAGCGCCAGTATTCCGTGATCGCGAGGTGCGTGCGCTGGCCCCACATCAGGCCCGCGCCGTAGAACAAGCCGATGGCGCCCGACGCGACGAGGAACAGCACCAGCAGGTGGCGGTTCGGGCCGGGATTGCGCAGCGCCGGCGCGATGGAGCGCACGACGAGTCCGAGCCACAGGAACAAACCGACAAACAGGAACAGCTGCCAGAAGCGGCCGAGGTCCACGTATTCCAGACCTTGGTGGCCGAACCAGAAATTCGCCGCGAGACCGAGGCGCTGCCGCGTCGCATACCAAGTGCCGAAGAGTGTGCCGACGACGATCACAAGCAGGCAGCCGAAGAGGAAGTTCACGCCGAGGCGCTGGAACTTCGGCTCGTAGCCGGACACCGCCGGTCCGATGAACAGGCCCGTCGCCAGCCACGCCGTCGCGATCCAGAAGATGCCGATCTGCGTGTGCCAGGTGCGCGTCACCGAGTAAGGCAGCCACTCCGCCAGCGGGATGCCGTAGAAGCCCTTGCCCTCGACGCCATAGTGCGCCGTCACCGCGCCGAGCACGACCTGCACGACGATCAGCGCCGCCACGACCCAGAAGTATTTCAGCGTCGCCCGCATCGAAGGCGTGAGCACGAGGCCGGCAAACGGATTCGTCGCGGGCGCCTGCGGCGGCTCCTCTTCGTGCGCGCGGGCGCGATACCAGACGAGCGCACCGATGCCGGCGAGTAGAAGCACGAAACTCACGAGCGACCACATCACCATCGAGCCCGTGGCGCGGTTGCCCACGAGCGGTTCATACGGCCAGTTGCTGGTATAAGTCAGGTCGACGTCGCCGGCCTTGAGGCCGGGGCGCGAAGTGCTGCACGACCACGCCGCCCAGAAAAAGAAATGGTTCATCAGCTCCTGCCGTGCCGGATCCTTGATCGTGTCCGTCGCGATCGCGTAAGCCTCGCGCAGTCCCGCCGGCGACTTGCCCGCGTCGGCGAGCCAGCGCACATCGTCGGGAAACGCCTCGGCGCGACCGAAGATCGCGCCGTAATAACGCCCGAGCGCCGCGACGGCCGTCGTGCGCTCCGGCGAAAGCGTCAGCGTGCGCGTGGCCTCGTCGTAGTCGTTGCGGCGAATCTCCGTCTGCACCCAGCGCTGGATCGCCGCCTGCTGTTCGCTCGTCACCTCGGCATACCCGCGCCCGAGCGTCGCGCGCGCCCGCTGTTCCATCATGAACAACGCCTCGCGGTGCACGTAATCCGCCGACCAGTCCGGCGCCACGTAGGAGCCGTGACCCCAGACGCTGCCCAACTGCTGGCCGCCGATGGATTGCCAGACGCTCTGGCCGTCCTGGATTTGCTCGCCGGTCATGAGCACGCGCCCGCTCGCGTCGACGACGCGTTCCGGGACCGGCGGCTTGTGCTGCCAAATTTGCACGCCGTAATATCCGAGCACGGCGAGCGAACCGAGGGTGACGGTCGCGAACGCGAGCCACAGTTTGAAGTAGTTTGGTTTCATGCGGGGAGCCGGCCGCGTTCCCGAGTGGGACCGTCCGCCGTGCCGCCAAACTACCGCAACGCGCCGCGCGTGGCCTTGAGCTGCGTCAAGAGCCCCGCGAATTGCTACAAGCCGCGAGAGCCCCGCTCAGCGCTGATAATGAGGCTTTCGCAGTCCGAGCTGGATGTCCCACTCTACAAGCAGTTGCTGCGCGAAATCCTCGGCTGCTTCCCGGATATTCTCGGCGATGAAAGCCGCATCGCTCGCGAGCCCCTCAGCCGGTCGCGCTTGCGATGCAACGCCCGAAATCACACCTGACCAGAGAATCTCACCGTCCGCCGTAGTCAGAGTGGCTCGACCCGTAAGACGCACGCGAAGAAGGATGTCATCCTCGCTCTTGGAGAGCGGCGATTTCTGAAATCCGTAGCGCACTATCTCCGTGCTGATGCGCGCCCTGCCTCGATCGCTGACCCGGGAGCCGAAAAACTCGTGTTTTGCCAGCGCGCTACGCAGCGCTTCTCCGAGTTGAGTCGTCGGCACCTGAGCGAGAGCCTCAGCGAGGGCGGGAAACGTGTGCCCGTCTTTGGACTCGAATTTCTTTTGTTGTTTGGACGTCACCGAGGCGTCGATCGCCGATCCAATCAACGCGGGAAGCAGGCCGCCACCGGTGAACTGCGGAATACCCTGCGCCATGCCGGGCGAGTCGGTCGCGTCCGGTTTCTGATATGTGCCGGCTGGTGCGCTTGGCGGTTCCACCGCAATCGAAGCCAGCTTGGCTTTCTGCCCTTCGCTCCAAGTCGTCGCGCAACCGGAGAACACCGTCGCGGCGACACTCAGGGCAAGGCAACCCAGAAGCCGTTGGAGAAAGGGCGAACGCACAGGAGTCATTTTCAATGGAGTTGCGGAGGCCGGCCCAAGCCTCCGCTCCAGAATTCCCGGAGCACCTGTGGTGAAAAGCCAAATTCCGCACTTCGTCCGATTACGCTGCGCGTCGTGTGTGCGGCATCCGTTCCCGGTCGGAACGGGGTTGATCTCGATTTCAAGTCTTCGCAATTTTCTCCGATTGTCCGCCGCCTTTGGGCCAAGCCGGCTGGGCCTGTTGCTACCATCGTATCACCACCCAATCCCATGCTCATTCGTCGTTCCTGTCTGCTCATCGTCCTCGGCAGCGCGCTTTCGCTGCTCATCAGTGGTTGCTCCACATTCGGAGAGGCCAAAGAAATCGATCCCGCCACCGGCCGGATCAAGACCGAATCGGTCTACGGCTCGATCAAGGCCTCGGTGGTGAAAAGCGAGAAGGTGCCGGTGCAAAACTACCGGCGGCTGATCCTCACGCTCGGCGGGAAGTTCTTCAAGGACCAGACGGTCAAGTTCGGCTATTTCGAGAAGGTGGTGAACCGCGAGGACATGGAGCAGCTGCTCATCAAGGAGGGCAAAAGCGAGATCGTGAGCGATGTGACAAACCTCCTGTCGTGGAAGAAAATCGCTGACAACTACCAGCCCTTCCTCGTTCTGCGCCCACAGGTGCGTGAGGAGGGACGCACCAGCTACGCCCAGCTGAAGGTGATCCGGGCAGACACCGCCGCCGAGGTATTCGTTGCCGAGGTGAAGATGGATTTCATGTGGAAGGGCGTGAACGACGACACCGTGTTCTACCCGCTCTACAACGCGTTCATCGACTGGGTGAACGAAAACAAGTCCTGAGCGCGCGTCCCCGCTCGAAAAGTTCAGGCGCCGGAGTGAACCGGCGCCTTCAACTTTAACGGCCTGACGATCACGCGGGGATCGGGGCGTTAGCGCATAGGTGCGTTGTTGTCTGCGCGGCGCCGCCACAGGGCGGTGAGCAGCGCAAGGGTTCCACAAAGTGCGGCAGCGGTCGACGGCTCGGGCACCGCCACGGTGGTGCTGAAATTGTCAGCGGTCATGACTCCGTCGCCGAATGCGCTGCTCGGCATCCCGTTCGCGACATTGCTTGCCATCAGGCGCAACCCGAAATTGTCGCTGCTGGTGAGCCCCCATGCCGTGGCGGTATTCACCGTCGTGAGCGTGGTGAAATTATCCGTGCCGGTCACCCCATCCGTATCGTAGCTGAGCGTCAGAAGGTGCGTCGTGGCATCAAAGGAAAAGAGGAACGTGATCATCGCCGCATTGGCGGAAGACTGGTCGGTGGTCCCCGCCGCGCCATTGATATAGGGAGTGCCGAGGATTGTTCGAAACGGGTCCTGCTGGTAGGAATGCACCACCTGTCCTGAGAGGTAGTCGTCGGGCGAGGGATTCGTCAGGGCGGCCGCGATGAACGTCCAGCGCGTGATCTGGCCCGCCACCATCGTCGCACCCGTGCCGAGATCGACCCGTGCCGACCAGTTTGCGGCAGCCGAGAGGGACGCCGTCCAATCGCGCTGCGCCGATGCCGTATTGCCTGTGGAAAGTGCCCCGCTGGTGAAATTCAGCACGCCGCCACTGATTGTGAACGCTCCGCCTCCCGTTGTCACATCCGCCTCCCACAGGCCGGAATTCCCGGAAAAGCTGTCCGTGACGGTTGATTGGGCCGACAGGACCAAGGGCCAGGCGATCAGGGGCAGCAAGGCGCTCAGCAATTTCATGCGCTCATCATAGCCTCATGCGAGGTCGCGTGCTCCGCGCAACTTGCCATGAAATTCCGACGCGCAATGAATGCGCAGTGCACCCGGGACCATCCGCGCTCCCGCGCCGGTGCCTTCTCAACCGGCGCGCCGGCGCAGCGTGATCACGCACTCGAGGTGGCGTGTCTGCGGGAACAAGTCGAATGGCTGCACCGCCGTCAGCTCGTAGCCGGCGGCGAGGAAGCTCTTCAGGTCGCGCATCTGCGTCGCCGGGTCGCACGAGACGTAGACGACCGCGCGCGGACCGAACGTGAACAGCTGCGCGAGGAACGATTCGTCGCACCCCTTGCGCGGCGGGTCGATCACCACGGCGGTGTCGGCCGGTGCGAAGCCCGCGTCGAGTCCGGCGAAGATCGTCGCGGCGTCGCCAGCGGAGAAAGTCGCGTTGGCGATGCCGTTGGCCGCAGCGTTCTCGCGGGCGAACTTCACCGAGGTCTCGCTCACTTCCACGCCCGCCACCCGCTCGAACGCCGGCGCGCAACTCAGCGCGAACAGTCCGCTGCCGCAGTAGGCGTCGACGAGGAAGCGCGCCCCGCTCGCTCGCGCCTGCTCGCGCACATAGCCGGTGAACGCCGGCAGGATGAACGGGTTGTTCTGGAAGAAATCGCGCGCGAGAAAGTGCAGCCGCAGCGGCGCCCCCGAGGCCTTGTAACCTATTAGGTTACAATCCTCCCTCGCGTCCGCTCTAGCTACCTCCTGCTTGTAACCTAATAGGTTACAATCTCCCGGGGCGACAACTTCGTGAATCACCGCGTCGTAGTCGGTGATCACGCCTTCCTGCGCGTGGCGGAGGAGCAGCGTGGCGTCGCGCTTGAACTCGCCCGCCGCGAGCCGCTGGTGCGTGCGCGCGCGGACTTCGGGGAGTTTCGCGTTGATCTCGGGCGTGGCGATGGGGCACGCCGGCACGTCAACGAGCTCGAAGCGCGTGCCCTGCTTGAGAAAACCGATAGGCGTCTCGAGTGCGGGCGAGGCGACGTGATCGCCGGCCGCTCCTGCCACACCGGCACCGGGCTGACCCGGCGTTCCGCGCTCCGCGCTCCGCATTCCGCGCACTTGAAAATGCGGCGTGATCTTCGAGCGGTAGCCGAACTCGCGCGGCGAACCGATGACCGGCGCGACGGGAAATTCGACGTCCGCCATGTGCCGGAGCAGCTCCTCGACCTGTCGGCGCTTCCAAACCAGCTGTTCGGCGTAGGTCAGATGCTGATATTGGCAGCCGCCGCAGCGACCGAAGAGCTCGCAGCGCGGTGCGATGCGGTGCGGCGACGGCGTGAGCACCTCGAGCAGATCGGCCTCGGAGAAATTCTTATGGTTGCGGTAGACGCGGGCCTTCACGCGCTCGCCCGGCAGGGTGAAGGGCACCATCACGACCCAGCGCCCGCCCTCGCGCTCGACGCGCCCAAGGCCGACGCCGAGGTTGGTGAGCGTGGAGATCTCCAGCTCGATCTCGGTGCGATACGGGAAGGGATGGTCGTTGAACTTCTTCTTTTTGCCCACGGCACACACAGAACACACGGAATGGGCCGGTAAAAGGAAATTGCTGGGGCTCTTTTCCGTGTGTTCCGTGTGTGCCGTGGGCCCTTTCGTCGAAAAAATCACCAGCCTCCAGAATCCGCGCGTGAAACAGCTCGTGCGCCTGCGCGAGCGGCGCGCGCGCGACGAAGCGGGTCTGTTTCTCGTCGAGGGCTACCGGGAGGTGCGCCGCGCGCTCGAGAAGGGCGTGAAGCTCAAGGAGCTCTATTTCGCGCCCGACTGGTTTCTGGGCGAAAATGAGCCCGCACTGATCGAACAGGCGCAGCAGGCCGGCGCGCAGCTCTTCGAGTTGTCGAAGGACTCCTTCGCCAAGTGTGCCTATCGCGAACGTCCGGATGGCTTGCTCGCCGTCGCCCCGCAGTGGAAACGCTCGCTCGACGACCTGCCGCTCGGCACCACGCCGTTCCTGCTCGTCTGCGAATCGATCGAGAAGCCCGGCAATCTCGGCACCATCCTGCGCAGCGCCGACGCGGCGGGTTGCGATGCACTCATCCTGTGCGATGCGGTGACCGACCTTTTCAATCCGAACGTCGTGCGCGCCTCCACCGGCGTGCTATTCTCCGTGCCGGTCGTCGTCGCCGACTCCGCGACGGTGCACGCGTGGCTGAAGGCGAAGGGCATTCGCACTGCCGCCACCACGCCGCACACCGAAAATCTCTACACGCAGACCGACCTGCGCGGCCCGCTCGCCGTCGTCATGGGCAGCGAGCAATACGGCCTGAGCGAGTTCTGGATGAAGGGCGCCGATGTGCTCGTGCGCATCCCGATGGCCGGTCAGGCCGACTCGCTCAACGTCGCCATGGCGACCATCATTACACTCTTCGAAGCCGTGCGGCAGCGGGACGCCTAGAACGCGTTCCCCGCGCGGTAGTGCGCGATGAGCTCCGCCGTGCCGGCGCTCATTGTCATGCGCGGGGCGTAGCCGAGGTCGCGGCGCGCGGCGTCGATCTTGAACCAGTGGTCCGTCGCCAGCTCCTTGACCACGAAGCGCGTCGTGGGCGGCTCGCCTTGCAACGGCAGCACGCGCCAGAGGAATTCCAGCACGCCGGCGGCGCGGTAGGCGGTCGCGAGCGAGATGTGTTTTATCACGGGCGGCTCGCCGAGTCCGCGGAGGAGCTCGTTGATCCAGTCCCAGAGCACGATCGGTTCGCCGTTGGTGACGAAATAGGCTTTGCCGCGCGGGTCGCGCGCCGTAGCGGCAGCAGAGGGATTGTAACCTATTAGGTTACAATCGTCGTGGGTCCGCTCGGAGTCGGGGGATGGAATGTAACCTAATAGGTTACAATGGGCGAGGGCGTGCTCGGCGAGGAGGTGGGCGTCGACGACGTTGGCGATGTGGGTGCAATCGACGAGATTGCGGCCGGGGCCGATGATCTTCAGGCGGCCGGAGCGGGCGAGTTTCAGCACGCGCGGGATGATGTTCTTGTCGCCCGGCCCCCAGACGAGATGCGGGCGGAGCGAGACGGTCGCGAACGTCGCGTCGTTGGCGGCGGAGACGAGGCGCTCGGCGGCGGCCTTGCTCGTGGGATAGGCGCACGGCGCGTGCGTGCAGAGCGGCGCGGTCTCGTCGACGCCGGCGAGATCGCCGCCGTTGAAGACGACGCTCGGCGAACTCGTGTAGACGAGGCGCGGCACACGCGCGGCGCGGCACGCCGCGATCACGTGCCGCGTGCCCTCGACGTTGACGCGGAAAAAATCGGCGTCCGGCCCCCAGACGCCGACGCGGCCGGCGACATGGAAAACCGTGCCGGCGCCCTCCATGCCGCGTGCGAGTGCGGCGGTGTCGTCGAGGTCGCCGCGGACGACACGCGCGCCGAGTTGCTCGAGGTCCGGCAACGGACGGCGGGCGAGCACGCGCACTTCACGGCCGGCGGCGAGAAGACGCTCGGCGATTTTGCCGCCGATGAAGCCGCTCGCACCGGTGATGAAGACCGCGTCGGTCATGGCGCGGAAGCGGTCAACCGAATCGCCTCACCCGGCTTTGCCGAGCTCGCGATGACCGAAACGGAGATGATTGTCCGCTGCTCGCCGCGAGGGCGCAGCAAGACTGCGCCCCTACGACTAAAGCGGCGGCTTGGAGGGCGGATCATCGTTTCAACGACTCGAGCGACACGTCGCGCTTGTCGAGTTCGTAGCCGGTCGTGTGTTCCGCCCACTTGGTGAGCGTGAGGCGGTGGATTTTGGCGTTATGCCGCACGTCGACCGGGAAACCGGGGTGCAGGAACGCGAGCCGGATGCGGTCCGTTTGCGGGCGTCCGACTCCGAGCGCGCGCAGCTCGCGCACGAGCTTCCGGCGCAGCGACGGCGTGGCGACGATTTCGCGCGAAGTCGGCTCCGCGACGATGGCCGGGCGCTGTTCGCCGCGCGGGCCGAGACCGACGAGGGCGGTGCGCCGAACGTCGGGATGCTGGTTGAAGATCGGTTCGACTTGATCGGGGAACAGTGTGCCGTCGCGCATCTCGACCCGCTCGGCCTTGCGGCCGACGAACCAGAGGCGGCCCTTCGTGTCGATGTAGCCGGCGTCGCCCATACGGTGCCAGACGGCGGCGGCGGAGCCGAGCGGAGAGTCGGCGATCTTGGCGGCGGCGGTGGCCTCCGGGAGGGCGTCGTAGAGTTTGGTGACGACCGGGCCGCGCACGATGATCTCGCCGATTTCGCCGGGTGGGAGTTCGCGGGCCTCGGAGAAAGTGGCGAGCGGGGCGTCGGTGAGAGCGATGATCTTCGCTTCGACCTCGGGCACTGGGCGACCGACGCACGTGCCGGCGCCGGCGAGCGAGGCGACACTGGTTTCGCCCAGCACTTCGGCGGCGGCGATCGACGCGATGGGCAACGACTCGGTGGCGCCGTAGGGGCTGTGGGCTGAACCGTTCGACAGGAGTGCCTGCACATCGGCGAACAGTCCGGGCGGCACGGGCGCGCCGGCCATGAGGACGCGCTTCATGGTCGGAAGCGTGACGCCCTGCTCCTTCGCGTGCGCGGCGATCTTGCGCCAGAGCGTCGGCGAGCCGAAGGAGTTCGTCACTTTTTCCTGCTGGATCGCCTGGATGATCTTCGCGGGGTCGACGGTCGCGGGGCGCGACGGATCGATCTCGGGCACGACGGTGGTCATGCCGAGCGCAGGGTTGAAGAGCGCGAAGATCGGCAGCATCGGCAGGTCGACTTCGCCCGGTTGAATGTCGTAGGTGGCGCGCACGAGCCGCACCTGCGCGTCGAACATGCCGTGTTCGTAGCAAACGCCTTTCGGCGCACCGGTGGAGCCGGAGGTGAACAGCACCGCCGCCAGATCGGCGGCATCGCTGCTCACCATTTCCGATTTGGGATTCTGGATTTCGGATTTCGGCGCGCGCGCGGTCGCGGAACCGCTGACCCAGACGCGCACTTCGATGGATGAAAACGCGGCGCGGTGGAGGTAGCTGAAGAACTGCGCGAGCGGGATGCCGAGCAACAAGCGCGGACGCGAGCGGGCGACGCAGGCGAGGAAACTCTCCTTGCCCATGCCGGGATCGATGATGACCGGCACGGCGCCGAGCTTGAAGAGCGCAAAGGCCGCGGCGATGAGCGGCAGGCCTTGGCGCACCATCACGAGCACGCGGTCGCCGCGGCGCACGCCTTTGGCCGCGAGGTGCGCGACCCAGGCGTCGACTTCCGCGTCGAGTTCGCGGAAGGAGAGCGCGAGGTAATCGATGCGGCCGTCGCGCGTGCGGCCGCGCGGGATCTTGACGGCGGGATGATCGGGCTGTCGCGCCGCCATCAGCGGCAGGTGGCGGGCAATGTTGGCGGAGTCGGTCATCGGATGCGCGACGCGCGGCTAGCTTCCGCATCGCGGCGCGCCCGGAGGTCGCGCCCTACCCGCGCTGCCGCGCGAGAATACAGTCGGCGGTGCATGATTGGCTCAGCCTTTCCACGCAGGCTCGCCTTTCAGGAGCTGAGCCTGCCAGGGAAGGAGCACGGCGTCGATCGTCGCGGGACTGCGCGCGACCTGCACGAGCTGCGAGCGGGTGGCGATCATCGTGGGATCGAGATTGAGGCTTTGGGCGAGGCGGTCGCGGTCGGCCTTGATCTTGTCCTGGCGCGACAGTTCCTCGGGCGTGAGTGGCGCGAATTCGCGGCGGCGCTCGCGGCGCGGGAGCGAACGCGGATCGGTGGCGAAGCCGTGACGCACGGCCTCGGCGAGGCTCGGGAAAAGACGGTCGTGGCGGCGGCCGAGGTGGACCTCGAGCGCCTTGGCGACCGGCGCGCCGTCATCGGCGGCGCGGGCAATGCGCATGAGCATTTCGTTGCCGGTGACCTTGAAGGGCGGCGTGTCGAGCTTCTCGGCCCAGCGTTCGCGCCAGTGCCAGACTTGGTAGAGGACGGCGAGGCCGCGGCCGCCGAGTTTCTCGGAGCCGCCGACGCGCCAGGAATTTTCGTCCGGGCCGGCGAAGCCTTCGCCGGCGACGTCAATCTGCCACTGGCATTTCTGCTTCTGCCACTCGACGCGGCCGAGCGCGGCGAGTTGCTCGGTGAGTTTGTCGCGCAGGCCGAACAGGAAGTGCACGTCCATCGCGGCGTAATCGAGCATGTCGCGATCGAGGGGGCGTTGCGACCAGTTCGCCTTCTGGTGATCCTTGTCGAGCTTGATGCCGAAGTGCTGTTCGAGGAGCGCGGCGAGGCCGAAGCGCGGGATGTTGAGCAGCTGCGCGGCGAACATGGTGTCGAAGAGGCTGCGCGGCCGGAAATCGCAGAGCCCGCGCAGCAGGCGCAGGTCGTAATCGCTGCCGTGCATCACGAGGTGCTTGGTGGCGAGGCGTTGCCAGAGCGGCTCTAGCGGCAGATCGGCGAGCAAGTCGACGAGGAAGATCTCGCCGCCGGCGAGGATCTGCAGCAGGCAGACCTTGGTGCGGTAGCGGAAGAGGTTGTCCGCTTCGGTATCGAGGGCGATTTCGTCGACGCGATCGAGCGCGGCGTAGAGCGGCTCGAATTGGTCGGCTTTATCGAGGAGTCGGTAATGCGGTATCGTATGCACGCGGCGAAATTTTCACTGGTTCCAGGCGGTGAGGAACGCGTCGATGAGTTGCGGGAGTTGGTCGCTGTAGCCGCCCTCGAGCACGGCGGCGGCGGGCAGTCCGCTTTGGCGGAGCCAGCGGCCGAGCTCGGCGAAGTCGTCGAGTGCGAGCGTCATCTCGGTGATCGGGTCGCCCTCGAAGGCGTCGAAGCCGGCGGAGACGAGCACGAGGTCGGGCTTGAAGGCCTGCACCGCCTCCCACGAGCGGGCGAGTTCGCCGAGGTGGAATTCGCGGGGCGTGTGCGGTTTCACGGGGAAATTGCGGCAATTCACCGTCGAGCGCGTGCCGGTGCCGGGATAGCCGGGAATCTGGTGCACCGAGGCGAAGAAGACGCCGGGTTTGCCCTCGAGGATGTCCTCGGTGCCGTTGCCATGATGCGCGTCGAAATCCCAGACCGCCACGCGGACGCCGCGGTTGGCCTGGGCCTCGAGCGCGGCGACGGCGACCTGGTTGAGGTAACAAAAACCCATCGCCTGGTTGCGCGTGCAGTGATGGCCGGGCGGGCGCATCAGCGCGAAGGCGCGCTGGCCCGCGAGCGCAGCGGCGGTGGCGTCGAGCGCGGCCGCTACGGAACGGCGGGCGTG
This sequence comes from Candidatus Didemnitutus sp., assembly GCA_019634575.1. Lineage (NCBI taxonomy): Bacteria > Pseudomonadati > Verrucomicrobiota > Opitutia > Opitutales > Opitutaceae > Candidatus Didemnitutus > Candidatus Didemnitutus sp. Next base: position 2,984,339 of record JAHCAY010000001.1, on the reverse strand, counting down.
TTGCGCGATGCCGGGAAAGTGCGGCGTGTCCTCGTCGATGTCCGCCGGCTCCTCGATGCGTTTGAGAAGGGCCGCCGTGTGGGCGCGCAGGAGGACGGCGTCGTCAAATTGCCCCGGCACCCGCCACTCCCAATCGGGGTGCGCGTTCTGAAGATGCGGGACGGTGCGAGCGATGCGCGCGGGCTGTTCCGGCCGCATGTGCGAGCCATAGCCAACGCAAGATGAGTCGTGAAAGAGAATCATGAACTGTGTCCGCCTACGGACGGAAGGAAGGCCGCAGAAAAAGCCTAAACCGCCGCGCGCAGCAAGGCCGGATTGTCGCCGAGGAGGCCGCCCACACCCCACCCCGCCAACTGGCGGGCGACGTGCGCCTCGTTCACCGTCCACGACCACACGCCAAAGCCCCGGGAAGTTATCCCGCGCACCCACGCCGCGGAGCAAATCGCCCGGTGATTCACGCTCAGGCCGGCAGCGTCGCAGGCCGCGAGCTGGCGCACGAGCGCGGCAGGCGCGGCGCGTCCTTCCGAGATCAACATGCGCGGGATGGCCGGAGCGAGGCGCCGCGCGTCCCGGACGAGGGCGGCGGAAAACGAAGCGAGGATCACGGCGTCGGAGGCGCGCGCGGCCTGCACGGCGCGCACGACGGGCGCGACCGGCACACCGGCCTTGAGCTCGATCTGCACGACGCAACGGCCCCGGGTCAGGCGCAGGACGTCGACGAGGCGCGGGATCGGCTCCACGCCGCGCACGCGCAGCGGACGCAGCTCGCGCCATGTGCGCGATGCGATGCGCCCGCGCACGCCGGTGAGGCGGCGCAGGTCGGCGTCGTGGAAGACCACCGGCACGCCGTCGCGGGTGACGTGCACGTCGAGCTCGATGCCGTCGACCCGCAGTGCCAGCGCGCGCCGGAAGGCGGCGAGAGTGTTCTCCGGCCGCTCGGCGGAGGCGCCGCGATGGGCGATGATCAGGGGGCGAGAGGAAAGGGCCACAAAAAGCACAGAAGGCGCAAAGGTGACCCATGGCAACGAGGCGCTGGCGCGGCGGCGAGTCTCGGCGCGGAGCGGAGTCCGCGCCCTACCCGTTTCCCTCGCTCCTGTGCAGTTTGTTTTTGAGCTTTCCGCGCTTTTTGTGGCCAACTGCTGCCATGAAAGTCGTCGTGCTCTGCTCCGGCGGGATGGATTCCGTGACCGCGCTCCATTGGGCGCGGCGCGAGCACGACGTGCGCGCGGTGCTGAGTTTCGACTACGGCTCGAAGCACAACGCCTCCGAGTTGCCGTTCGCGGCGGCGCACGCGCGGGCGCTCGGCGTGCGGCACGTGGTGGTGCCGCTGGCGTTTATCGGCGAGCATTTCACGTCGGACTTGCTGCAGAGCGGCGGCGAGATTCCCGAGGGACATTACGCGGCCGACAACATGAAGCGCACCGTCGTGCCGTTCCGCAACGGCATCATGCTCGCGGTCGCCGGCGGTTTTGCCGAGAGCGCCGAGGCGACCGGCCTCGTGATCGCCGCGCACACGGGCGACCACACGATCTATCCGGATTGCCGCGAGGATTTCATGCGCGCGATGGGCGATGCGCTGCGGCTCGGCACCTATGCGGGCATCGAGTTGCTGCGACCGTTCATCGCCTTGACGAAGGGCCAGATCGCCGCCGAGGGCGCGCGCCTCGGCGTGGATTTCGCGCAGACGTGGTCGTGCTACAAGGGCGGCGCCGTGCACTGCGGCAAATGCGGCACATGCGTCGAGCGCCGCGAGGCGTTCCAGCAAGCCGGGCTGGTCGATCCGACTGTTTACGAGGCCACGCCGCCGCTGCCGAGCGCTCCGCGCAGCGTTCAGCCGTCAGCTGACAGCGATCAGCCAAACAAAAACAGCCAACCGAAAGCGGACAGCTGAACGCTGATCGCTGAAAGCTCACGCCGGTCATGCTGATCTCCGAAATTTTCCATTCCATCCAAGGCGAGGGCGAACTCGTCGGCGTGCCGTCGGTGTTCGTGCGCACGAGCGGGTGCAATCTCCGCTGCAACTGGTGCGACACCCCCTACGCCTCGTGGTCGCCCGAGGGCACGCAGCTGGGCGTCGACCAAATCCTCGCGGAGATCGCCCGGTATCCGGCCAAGCACGTCGTGTTGACCGGCGGCGAGCCGATGATCGCGCCGGAGATCCACGAGCTGGCGTTTCAGCTGAAGGAACGCGGTTACCACATCACGATCGAGACGGCGGCGACCGTGCCGCCACGCGGCATCGCGTTCGACCTCGCCTCACTCAGCCCGAAGCTCGCGCACTCCGCGCCCGATTCGCGCCTGGACGACACCTGGCGGCGGAAACACGAGGCGCTGCGCCGGCAGCCCGAAGTGATCGCGGCATGGATCGCGGCGGGCGACTACCAATTGAAGCTCGTCGTCCGCGACGAGGCCGACGTGGCCGAGATCGAGGAACTGTTGCGCGACACGCTCTGCGTCGTGCCGCCACACAAGGTCCTGCTCATGCCCGAGGGCACGACGCTCGAGACGCTCCGCGCGCGCGCGGGCTGGTTGAGCGAATTGTGCAAGGCGCGCGGCTACCGCTACGCGCACCGCCTGCACGTCGAGCTCTACGGCAACCGGCGCGGCACCTGATCAGCCGCCCAAACGCTCGAGGATGCGGCGCACCGCCTCCACGATCACCGTCGCCCAGAATGCGAAATAGCCCACCGTGCCCACGAAAAGCGTGTAGCCCGCCGCGATGCCGAAGCCGTCGCGTTCAAGCAGGCTCATGGTGAGGACGACGATCACGAGCGCCGGCAACGTGTTCGTGAGCGGCGGCACCGGCGGCAAAGGCAGGAGCAGCAACACCGCGGCCGCGGCCACGACCAGCGTGTGCAGGCGGATTTTCCACGGCGCGTCCGACAGCCAATCCCATCGCGGCCGCAGCTGGCGCTCGATCCAGCCGACGATCCTGCTGCCCGCCTCGAGGACGCGCGCGAAGAATTTCGGCGGCAGTTTCACGTCGCGCAGGCGCGCCGGCAACCAGGGCGGCAAACCGGCCGCGAAGCGCAGCGCGAGGATCAGGATCACGAGCCCGAACGGCGTCGACAGGCCCGGAATCGTGACCGGCGAGCAGAACGGCAGGCTGCACACCACGATGAGCAGCGCGGACGCGCGCGCGCCCAGTTTTCCCATCACCTCCCCGAGCGTCACCGCATGGTCGCTGAAGGCGACGGAGAGCGCGTGGAGGTCGTCCGACAAACGGCGCAGCGGGTCGTGCGGCGAGGAATACGCAGAAAAGGGCACGGGAGAAAAATGTGGACCGGAGCGGCGGGCTCTCAAGTGCGGTTTGTCCCCGCCGGCGCCGGTCGGGCCGGAATCAGCAGCGAAGCGGCGATCGCGCCCGCGAGCAACGCCCCGATGAGGCCGAGCGACCAGCCGATGGGGAACTTGCCGCCGAAGGCGTCGTTCAGCCACACCATCTTCAGGCCGACGAAGATCAGGATCAGCCCGAGCCCGTATTTCAGGAAGCGGAACTTGTGCATGACGCCCGCGAGCAGGAAGAACAGCGCGCGCAGTCCGAGGATGGCGAAGATGTTCGAGGTGAACACCACCAACGGCTCCTTCGTCAGCGCGAAGATCGCCGGCACGCTGTCCACCGCGAAGACGATGTCCGTCACCTCGAGAAACACGAGGCACACGAGCAGCGGCGTCGCATGCCACGCGCCGTCGAGTTTCGCGAAGAAGCTCTGGCCGTGCAGCTGCGCGGTCACGGGCATCAGGCGCCGCAGCAGGCGAATGAACGGATTTTTCTCCGGCTCGATCGGCTTTTCGGGCGCGAACAAGATCTTGCAACCGGTCAGCACGAGGAAGCCGCCGAAGAGCCAGATCACCCAGTGGAATTTCATCAGCACCGCGCCCAGCGCGATGAAGATCACGCGAAACACGAGCGCGCCGAGGATGCCGTAGAAGAGGACGCGATGCTGGTATTTCAGCGGCACCGCGAAGTAGCCGAACACGACGACGAACACGAAGATGTTGTCCACCGACAGCGATTTTTCGACGACGAAGCCCGTGAGGTATTCGAGCCCGGTCTGCCTCGCCAGCGCCGCGTGATCGAGCCCGGCCAGCCGCGGATCGAGCGGGAACTGGTAGAGCGCATACTGGTAGAGCCCGTAGCCGAACAGCAGCGCGAGCGTGATCCAGACTGCGCTCCAGCCCAGCGCCTCCTTGAAGCGCACCTCGTGCGCCTGGCGGTGAAACACCCCGAGATCGAGCGCGAGCATGCCCAGCACGAACAGCGTGAACAGTCCGTAGAGCCACCAATAGTCGGCGAACGGAAACAGGGGAATGGAGTCGGTCATGGCGAGGCTGCCGAGATTCCGCGCCGACCGCACGCCCGCAAGCCGGACCAGCTTGGAAACCTCCGCGAAGTTTCCAGCAAGACGCGGCCGCGCCGTTCCGTGCGGTCACCCTCACCCGCGGCGCGATTTCGCCGTGCCTTGCGCTTGAATTTTCCAGCCAACCCCGAAACAGTCCCGCCCGGGCCAAACCACGCATGTGTTCGGCCCTATCCATTCTCCAGATCGAAGACGACCCGCTGTGGCGGGATTTTTGCGCCGCCACGCTGCGTGATCGACCGGAAATCGGCTCGCTCGAGGCCGCCGTCGACGGCGCGGGCGGACTCGCCCTCGCCCAGCTGCGCCGCCCGGACGTCGTGCTCCTCGACCTGCGCCTGCCCGACATCGATGGCCTCGTCCTGCTCGAACAGCTCGCCAAGCTTCGCCCGCGGCCGCCGAAAATCCTGATCCTCTCGGTGCGCCACGACGCGTGGGCGCTGTTCCGCTCGCGCGACGAGCGCGTGCACGGCTTCCTCTGGAAGAGCGGCGAGATCCAGGCCCACCTGCTCGCCGCTCTCACCGCCCTCGCGCAGGGCAACAAATACTACCCCGCCGACGTGCGCCAAGCGTGGTCGGAGCTTCGCGCCGACCCGAGCGCGTTTTTCAAAATCCTCTCCAGCCGCGAAATCGACCTGATGCACCATTTCGCCAGCGGCCTCGGCGACGCCGAGATCGCACAGCGGATCGGCCTCAGCACCCTCACGGTGAAATCCCACCGCCAGCACGTGATGACCAAGATCGGCGTGCACAGCACGCCTCAGCTGATCCACTGGGCCATCCGCGCGGGATTCGGACGCGGCGACGGAAAAGACGCGCCGCTGTGAGCCGGTGCCGCGACCGACCGCTCAGATTTTCAGCACGATCTTTCCGAACTGCGCCGCCGCCTCCATGTGCCGCAACGCCAGCTCGGCCTCGCCCAGCGCGAAGACGCGATCGACCGTCGGCACGATCTTCGCCGCCGCGACCAGCGTCGCCATCCCGGCGAAATCGACCGGCGAACCCATCGTCGTGCCCAGCACGTTGATTTGCCGGAAGAAACTTTTCCGCATCTCGAACAACTTCGGATTGCCCGCCGTCGCCCCGAAAAACGCGATGCGCCCGCCCGGCTTCGTGCAGTCGATGAGTTTGGTGAAACCGTCGCCGCCCGCGCTGTCGACGATCACGTCGAACGCGCCGCCTGCCGCCCGCAAGAGTTGTTCGCTCCAGTCCGCGTCGCGGTAGTTCACGCCTCCCAGCGCACCGAGGGATTTCGCCCGCGCGATTTTCTCCGGCGAACTCGACGTCACCCACACCTCCGCGCCCGCCGCGCGTGCGAATTGCAACGCGAAGAGCGCCGCGCCGCCGCCGATGCCGGTCACGAGCACGCGTTCGCCGGCCTTCAACTGCGCGCGCGTGAACACCGCGCGCCACGCCGTCAACCCCGCCAGCGGCAACGCGGCGGCCTGCTCCCACGTGAGGTGCGCGGGCTTCGTCGCGAGGTTCGCCACCGGCACCGCGATCTGTTCCGCGAACGTGCCGGCATCAGGCATGCCGAGGATGCGAAACGCCGACCCCTGCGCGCGTGGATCCGCGCCCCAGTCCAACGCCGGATTGATGATCACTTCGCGCCCGATCCACGCTGCGTCCCCGTCGCTGCCGACCGCGGTGACGACGCCCGCGCCGTCCGAGCCGGGCGTGATCGGCAGCTTGATGCCGGGATACAGCCCTTGCTGGATGAAAACGTCGCGGTGGTTCAACGCCGCCGCCTTCAGCTGCACCACAGCGCAGCCGGCGGCCGCGACCGGCGCGGGCACATCGTGGAGCGAGACGGGCTGTTTGATCGCGGTGATCTGGACGGCTTTCATGCGAGCGACGATACGACGCGCGCTGCGGAGCGCAAACGCTCGCAAGGCCGGGCGGCGAGTCCGTTCGCCGCCTCAGGCGTTTGCCGTGGCCGCGAGCTCGCCCGCAACTTCGCGCGAGGAGGCGGACGGCGCGGAGTTCGCGCTCTGCCCGCTCATTTCACGTAGTGCTGATAAATCAGCTTCGCGATCGTCAGCGTCGCCATCACGAGGAAGATCGGCCGCACGAACCGCGCGCCGCGCGTCATCGCCAAGTGCGCGCCCAACCGCGCGCCGATGAGCTGCCCCGCTCCGATCGCGAGTCCCGGGCCGGGCACCACCGCGCCCGCCGCGGCGAAAAACGCCAGCGCCGCCGCGTTGCTCGCGAGATTCATCACCTTCGTGTGCGCCGCCGCCTTCACGAAGTTGTGCCCGAGAACCATCACGAACGCGATGGTCCAGAACGAGCCGACGCCCGGCCCGAAAAATCCGTCGTAGAAACCGAAACCCAACCCGAACACCGCATAGAACGCCGACGTTTCCATCCGGTGATGGCGATCGGTTTCGCCGAGTTGCGGCCGGAAAACCATGTAGATCACGATCGCCGCCAGCAGCCAGGGAATCGCTTTCCCGAGCAGCGCCGGGTCCAGCAATCGCACCGCAAACGCTCCCGCGACGGCGCCGATGGCCGTGAACGCGACACCGCGCCCGCACTCGCGCAAATCCACCGCGCCCTGCCGCGCAAAGCTCCACGTCGCCGACGCCGTGCCGAAAACCGAGCCGAGCTTGTTGCTGCCCAGCGCCAGCGCCGGCGGCAACCCGACGCCCAGCATCGCCGGCAGCGTGATCAGCCCGCCTCCACCCGCGATCGCGTCCACCGTGCCCGCCACCAAGCCGGCGGCGAAAAGCAGCGCGTAGTGGGCGGCGGTCAACTCGGGCAACATGGCTTGCGTTTATTTCCGCCCGTCGCGACGAGGGAAAGCTAGAACGTTTCACCCGCGGCATCGCGCGGCCCAAATCGCCCGTCCGACACGCAGGCTTTGACATCGCCCGCGGCGCAATCCCACGATGCGTCGACGAGCGCCCCATGCCCGCCCGCAAGCCCACTCCCGTTGCGCCCCTAGCCGCCGGCCCCGCCCCGGCCGCCGTGGCGTTGCTCGAGTCGCTCCCCGAGGCCGCGCTAATCACGCGCGACAAATGGGACGCGGCCGGCGTCGAGATTCTCGCCGCCAACGCCCGCTTCGCCGCGCTCTGCGGCTACAGCGTCGCCGAACTCGTCGGCCGCAACACCCGCCTGTTGCACGGCCCGAAGACCGAGGTGCTCACGCCCCGCGCCGGCCGCGCCGCCGCGGAGCGCCTGCTCGCGGGCGAGGGTTGGCTGCATCGCAAGGACGGCAGCGCGTTCTTTGCCGGTTGGAATTTTTCCTCGCTGGGCGACGGCCTGCTCGTCGCCGTATTTCGCGACCTCTCCGAAGTGCGCCGCCTGCAGGAAGCGATGTTTCACTCGCAGAAACTCGACACCGTCGGCCAGCTCACCGGCGGCGTTGCCCACGACTTCAACAACCTCCTCTCGATCATCAACGGCTACTGCGAGATCATGAGCGCCAAGCTCGCCGGTCTCCCCGCCGCGCAGAAGGACCTCGAGGAAATCCACCGCGCCGGGCAAAAAGCCGCGCGGCTCGCCCGCCAGATCCTCGAGTTCAGCCGGCGTCAGGAAACCGAGGCCCGCGTCGTCAACCCGAACACGCTCATCCGCGAGATCGCCGACATTCTCCGCCGCGTCGTGGGCGAGGCGGTGAAGGTCGAGATGCGTCTCGCCTCCGACCTCGGCAACACGCGTATCGATCCGACGCAGTTCCAGCAGGTGCTGCTCAACCTCTGTTTCAACGCCCGCGACGCCATGCCGCACGGCGGCAAGCTCACCGTCCGCACCGCCAACCACAAACAAGCGGCGGCCACCGCGGACCTGCGCGCCGGCGATTACGTGATGCTGCAGGTCTCCGACACCGGCACCGGCATGGACGAGGCGACGCTCGCGCGGATGTGGGAACCGTTTTTCACCACCAAGCCCCACGGCACCGGCCTTGGCCTGCCGATGGCCTTCGCCGTCGTGAAAAGCTGCGAGGGCCGCATCACCGTCCGCAGCAAACCGGGCGCCGGCACGACCTTCGAGGTCCTGCTCCCCGAGACGCCCGAGCCCGAGCAGGTCTACAGCACGATGATCCCCGCGCTGCCCGGCGCACGCGGCTCCGAGACGCTCTGGCTCGTCGAAGAGGATGAAGTCCTGCGCAAAATGGTCAGCGGCATCCTCGCTGTCGACGGCTACAAGGTGCAGGAATTCGCGACCGTAGCCCTCGCCCTCGGCAGCGTCGGCAAGGGTCCCGCGCCGCATCTGCTGCTCATCGACGCCGGCGTGGCCGACGCGGCGAAATTCATCCAGTTGCTCGCCGGGAAATGCCCGCGCCTGCGCGTCCTTGCCGTGTCGGTCGACTCGCCCGCCTCGGCGTTGCGCGATTTTCCGCCGCGCTCGTTCGCGCATCTGCCGAAGCCTTTTGCGCTGAGCACGCTGCTCCGCTCCGTCCGCGGGCTGCTCGACACGCGATGAAGCTGCTGCTGACGGGCGCGTCCGGCCTGCTCGGCGCCGCCCTCGCCCGTGCCGCCGCGGCACAAGGCGATGAGGTGATCGGCATCGTCGGCCGCTGGCCCGCCGCGGTGCCCGGCGTCGCGCGGCAGGTTTCCCTCGATCTCTCACAACCGGAAACCGTGGCCGCACTCGCCCGCGAAACCCGACCCGACGCCATCGTGAACTGCGCCGCCATCGCCGAATCCGCGGCGTGCGAAGCCGCGCCCGAACTCGCGCAACGCGTGAACGTCGATCTCCCGGCCGCATTCGCCGAGGTCGCGCGCGAAGTCGGTGCCCGCTGCGTGCATGTGTCGACCGAGCAGGTCTTCGACGGCGCGAACCCGCCCTACTCCCTCGCCTCGCCGGTCAATCCACTTCACCGCTACGGCCGGCAGAAACTCGCATCGGAACAACGCGTGCTCGCCGCCGATCCGCACGCAGCCGTGGTGCGCGTGCCGCTGATGTTCGGCAACAGCCTCGGCGGCCGGCGCAGCGTGCACGAAAAGTTCCTCGAAGCCTGGGCGGCCGGGAAAACCATGGCGCTCTTCACCGACGAGATTCGCGCCGTGTGCAGCGCGGAGAACGTCGCCGCGGCGCTGCTCGAACTCGCCGCGCGGCCCGACCTCGCCGGCGTGCTGCATTGGACAGGCGCGGACCCGGTCTCGCGCTGGGAAATGGGCCGCGCGATCTGCGCCCGCTTCGGTTTTCCGACGGACTGGATATCGGCGACTTCGCGCGCGGCGATGCCGCAATTCACCGCGACGCGCCCACGCGACCTCACGCTGGACCTGGCGCCGCTCGACCGCGCGTTGCGCGTGAAGCCCGAGCGGTTCGCCGCGGCCGTGGAGCGACTGGTGTTGCCGCCGTGGTGGCGCGGCTTCGGCCAGGGCTAAACGTCGATTGGACACGCGCGCGGCGACGCCTAAATGTGGTCAGTCCATGAGCACCGTTTCGCCCCTTCACGTCCTGCCCGTCCGCACCGCGGGTGCCGCCGAGAACATGGCGATCGATTTCCTGCTGCTGCAACGCTACCCGGACGCCGCCGCCGCGCGCTTCCGGCACTACGAATGGCGCGGGCCGGCGTTCACCTTCGGTTTCAGCCAGAAAATCGCCTTCGTGCGCGAGAAACTCGCCGCCGATTTGCCCGCCGATATTTGCCGACGGCCGACGGGCGGCGGCATCGTCGACCATCGCAACGACTGGACCTACGCGCTCGTGATCCCGCGCGGCCATCCGCTGGAGGAGGCGCGCGCCACGCAGTCCTACCGCGTGGTCCACGAGTGCCTGACCGAGTCGCTGGTCGAGCTCGGTCAACCGGTGGAACTCAAGGCCGTCTGCGAACCGCCGCCGGAAGGCGCGGATTGTCCGCCCGGCCCCGGTGTGTGCTTCCAGCGCGCAGAGTTGTTCGACGTCGTGAACTCCCGCACCGGCGCCAAGGTCGCCGGCGCCGCGCAGAAGCGCAACAAGCACGGCCTGCTCTTTCAGGGCTCGATCGAAAAAGGCAGCGTCGGCGCTCTTGATTGGGATGATTTCGGCGCGCGCTTCGTCGCCCGATTAGGCCGCGCGCTCGCCGCCGCAGCCGTCGAAACGCCCTGGCCGGAGCTGAACGAGGACGAGGTCTCCGGGCTGATCGAACAGTATTCGTCGGCCGACTGGGTCGAGTATCGCTGAATCCGCCTCTTTCGTGGAGGCGGATGCGTCGTTCGTCGCATCGGGCGGACACGGCTTTGACTCGCGCGCGGCGTTCGGTTTGCTCGCGCCAGAATGAAAACTCCTCGCGTTGTCGCGTTGTTCGTCACCGTGGTGCTCGCTGTGGCCGCCGTCGCGGCCGACAAGCGCCCGATCACGCCGCAGGACCTCTGGGCCATCAAACGCCTCGGCAGTCCCGCCCTTTCGCCCGACGGCAAGACCGTCGTGTTCACGCAGCAGGAATGGTCTATCGAGAAGAACAAGCCCACGAGCAACCTGTGGGCGGTCGACGTGGCGAGCGGCGCCGTGCGACGCCTGACCACGGCCGCCGCCGGTGACGGCTCGCCAGTGTGGAGCCCGGACGGCACGCGCATCGCCTTCACGTCGAAACGCGGTGACGACGAGGCCGCATCGCTCTACGTCATCCCCTTCGGCGGCGGCGAGGCGGAGAAGGTGCTCGAGTTGCCCGGCTCCGTCTCAAACCCCAAATGGATGCCCGATGGCCGCGGCGTCGTGGTGGCGACGACCGTGATCCCCGAACTCGTCGGCAAACTCGGCAAGGACGACCTCGCCGCGATGAAGAAGGAACTGAAACGCCGCAAAGACTCGAAGATGACCGCGAAAGTCACCGAGAACCGCGTCTACCGCTACTTCGACCACTACCTCGTCGACAGCGCCGCGACGCACCTCGTGCTCGTCGACGTCGCGACCAAGACGATCCAGGACCTCACGCCGAAGGTCGACCGACTCTTCAGCAGCAGCGGCGAAGTGCATTTCGACATCGCGCCCGACGGCAAGACCATCGCGCTGGACTTCAACAGCACGCCGCCGCCCTACCGCGATTTCCCGAACCAGGACATCTACCTCGTGCCGACCGACGGCTCCGGCGCGATGCAGAACATCACGCCCGAAAACAAGGGCGGTGACGAATCGCCCAAGTGGGCACCCGACGGCAAGAGCGTCTACTTCGTCCGCACCGAGACGCCGTATTACTCCGGCGAATTCCAGAAGCTCTGGCGCCACGACCTCGCGAGCGGCAAGAACGTATCGGTCACCGACGCGCTCGACTACTCGATCGACGAGGTGGAATTCTCCGCCGACGGCCGCACGCTCTGGTTCGCCGCCGAGGACAAGGGCGTCGTGCCGATCTTCAAGGCCAACGCCGACGGCTCGGGCCTCACCGCCGTGTATCGCGCCGGCACCTCGTCGAGCGTGCGCGTCGATGGCGGCACGGTCGTTTTCCTCAACGACACCACCTCGCGCCCGAACGAGCTCTTCGTCCTCGACGCAGCGACCGGCCAGACCCGCCAGCTCACGCACGTGAACGACGCGTTCATGGCGCAGCTCGATCTCGGCAAGGTGGAAAGCTACACGTTCGCCGGCGCCGGCGGCCTCGAGATCCAGGGCTGGCTCGTGTTCCCTCCCGGCTACGACGCCGCGAAGAAATACCCGCTCGTGCAGCTCATGCACGGCGGCCCGCACACGATGTGCCGCGACAGCTGGAGCTATCGCTGGAACACGCACGTATTCGCCGCACCCGGCTACGTCGTCACCTGGGTGAACCGCCACGGCTCGACCGGCTTCGGTGAGGAGTTTTCCCGCAGCATCCTGAACCAGTGGGGCGACATGCCGTTCGAGGACATCATGCGCTCGACCGACTACCTGCTCGATCGCTTCAAGAACCTCGATCCGCAGCGCCTCGCCGCCGCCGGCGCCAGCTACGGCGGCTACATGGCCGCGTGGGTGCTCGGTCACACGGATCGTTTCAAAGCCATCATCGATCACGCCGGCGTGAACAGCAGCTACGCCCAATACGCCACGGACGTCCCGCATGGCTTCCCCGAAGTCATGGGCGGCAAGCCGTGGGACAACGTCGAAGGCCTGCAGCGCGAGAACCCGATGTTCTACGCGAAGAACTTCAAGACTCCGACACTCGTGCTGCACGGCGAGATGGATTACCGCGTCCCCTACGGCAACGGCCTCGAGCTCTACGGCGTGTTGCAGGCGATGGGCGTGCCGTCGCGACTGGTCGTATTTCCGGACGAAAACCACTGGGTGCTCAAACCGCAGAACGCGATCTACTGGCACTGGGAAATGCAGAGCTGGCTCAGCCGCTACATCGGCGGCAAACCCGCCCTCGAAAAGCCCGACTTCGACGCCGAGAAGAAGGCCGACGACAAAAAAGACGCCGCCGCGTTCGCGCCGAAGGCGTGAACCGCGATTGGCGGCCGCGCGTCGGACCGTCCCGGCGCGCCGTCGTCGACCGCCATCGCGCGGGAGGGCGCGGCTACCGCCGCGCCGCGAACGTCACTGGATTCCAGTCCCCACTCGGCGCGGCAGCAGCCGCGCCCTCCAGGAGAATGCCGAAACAAAAAGAGCCGGTCTTGCGACCGGCTCGAAATTTTCGCGCTAGCGCCTGATCAGCCTTCGAACGCGCTGAGCTGCTTGTCGACGCGCTCGCCGTGCAGGCGGATGTAGGACGGGATGCCGTTTTCATACGGCACCGTGACTTCGCCCTGAATCAGCGGCGTGGCGTAGCGGTAGAACTGGAAGTTCAGGCTGACGCCGTCCTCGTTGATCCACTCGCGCGGGAGCTTCTTGGTGTTGCCCGCCAGATCGGCGAACGCCACGAGGCCCGTCTCGCAGGTGTAGGTGTCGGTGTCGCCACGGACGAGCGTGATCATTTTCTCGCTCTCGCCGTCGATAGCGGCCTTGACCGCGGCCTGGCCGGCGAGGAACGCCTCATCGGCGTCCGTCTTCGAGGCGAGGTGGGCAGCGGCGCGCTGGGTGACGCCGAGGCGGGTGAGGCGGACCTTCGCGCCGACCTGCGACTCGACGATCTCCTTGAGGTAATCGCCCACGCCGCCGAATTGCGCGGCGGTGGTGGCATCGCCGGACTCGACGGCGACGTAGTTGCCGTCCTTGTCGACGAGGCCTTCGCCCACGACGATCACGCAGTGCTTCTCGCGCTTGAGAATGCGGCGGACGTCATCGGCGAACTTGGCGGAGTCGAACGCGACTTCGGGCACGTAGACGAGGTGCGGCGGGTCGTTCGGGTGATCGCGGCGCTTGGCCAGCGTGGCGGCGGCGGCGAGCCAGCCGGTGTTGCGGCCCATGACTTCGACGACGGTGACGATGTCGTTCTGCGCGGTGGCGTCGGCGTCGATCGAGAGTTCGCGCACGGTCGTGGCGATGAACTTCGCGGCGCTGCCGTAGCCGGGGCAGTGGTCGGTCGTCGGGACGTCGTTGTCGATCGTCTTCGGCACGCCGATGACGTTGAGGTCGTAGTTCGCGGCGCGGGCGGCCTCGGCGATCTTGGCGGCGGACTCCTGGGAGTCGCCGTCGCCGATGTGGAAATAGTAACGGATGTTGTGCGCCTTGAGGACTTCGAGCGCGCGGGCGACTTCCGTGTCCTTCTTCAGCTTCGTGCGGCAGCTGCCCAGCGCGGCGCCGGGCGTGTAACGCAGGCCGCGGATCGCCTGTTGGGATTCGGCCGCGAGGTCGACGAGGTCCTCCTGGAGGAGGCCCGCGACGCCGTTGAGCGCGCCGTAGACTTCCTCGATGTTGCCGTGATTGAGGGCCTCGGAAACGATGCCGGCGATGGTCGCGTTAACGACCGCGGTCGGGCCGCCGGATTGGCCGATGAGACAGTTGCCTGCGAGTTCTGCCATGGTTGTGTGGAGTTAAAGCTGTTAAAGAAACGGAAAGAGGGTCCAAAAAAGGTCGGGCCGCGAGCACTGGCAAACCAATTCTCCCACCGCGCCGGGAAATAGTAAAAACGCCAGGTCGTCTCGGGGAAACGCGCCGTGCCGCGCCGTGCAGAAGCGCAGCGTAGCCGCGGCGGGGACAGGGAACCTGTAGGGCTCGACCTCGTGTCGAGCCTACCGGCCGAAGGCGGCACGCGCCTCGTTCGCCGCCAGGGCCTCACGCAAGGCGGGGCCCTACAGCCTCTCTCCCAACTCCTGTGGTCAGCGTGCTTGCGCGCGCCTCGTTCGGACCGGCGCGCGCAAGCACGCTGACCCACGGGCACCCCGGCGCCAGCTCAGAGCAGTTTGCCGGGCCGGTAATCGGCCGCGCCTTTCGCCGCCTTCGCGAGCGGCTTCACGGTGGCGACGAATTCGTCGACTTGGTGCGGCGCGGCGCCGACGAAGCGGCTGCTTTGCGCGAGGATTTCCTGGAGCTTCTTCTTGCCGAGGCCGACCTTCTTGTCGGCGGCGAGGAGCGAGAGCAGATCGGCGTTGCCGCCGGAGCGGAGCGCCTTGGCGGCGGCGAGGGCGTGGAGCTTGATCGCCTCGTGCGCGGTCTCGCGGCCGGCGCCGTTCTTCACCGCCTCCATCAGGATCGTCGTCGTGGCGAGGAACGGCAGGTTGCGCTCGTTCTCGGCGGCGATCGCCGCGGGGAAAATCTCCATCTGCCGCAGAATCGTCAGGTAGGTTTCGAACAGCCCGTCGATCGCGTAGAACGCATCCGGCAACGCCACGCGGCGCACGACGGAGCACGACACGTCGCCCTCGTTCCACTGGTGGCCGGAGAGGCTCGCCGTCATCGTGACGTAGCCGCTGAGGATCGTCGAAAAACCACAGACACGCTCGCAATTGCGGGCGTTGACCTTGTGCGGCATCGCCGAGGAGCCGACCTGGCCTTCCTGGAAACCCTCGGTGAGCAGGCCGGCGCCGGCCATGAGGCGCAGCGTCGTGCAACAGCTCGCGGCCGCCGCGCCGACTTGGTGCAGCGCGCTCACGACGTCGAAATCCAACGACCGCGGGTAAACTTGTCCGACCGCGCCGAGCGAGGCCTTGAAACCGAGATGTTTCACGACGCGCGCCTCGAGCTGGTCGACCTTCGCGGCGTCGCCGCCGAGCAACGTGAGTTGGTCGAGCTGCGTGCCGACGGCGCCCTTCAGGCCGCGCACCGGATAGCGCGCGATGAGGTCCTCGAGTCGCGCGTGGGCGATGAGCAATTCCTGCCCGAACATCGCCAGGCGTTTGCCGAGCGTCGTGGGCTGCGCCGGCACGTTGTGCGTGCGACCGGTGATCATCACGTCGCGCATTTCCGTGGCGCGGGTGGCGAGCAGGTGGAGGGCGGCGACGGCCTTGAAACGGACGAGTTCGAGCGCCCGCGCCACTTGGAGCTGCTCGACGTTTTCCGTGAGGTCGCGGCTCGTGAGGCCGAGGTGAATGAACTGGCGTTTCGCCAAATCGGAAAACTCCTCGATGCGCGCCTTCACGTCGTGGAGCGTCGTGCGCTCGCGCTCGGCGATGCGCGCGAGATTCACGTCGCCTTTCACGCGCTCGTAGTCGCGGATCGCCTCGGTCGGGATCGCGACGCCGAGGTCGCGCTGCGCCTTCATCACTGCGATCCAGTAGTCGCGTTCGAGCAGGATGCGGCCGTGCGCCGACCAGATTTCCTTCATCGCCGGCGACGCGTAGCGCTCAGCGAGGACGTTCGGGATGGAGGCAGGAGAGGGCGAAGCGGCGTCGGACATGGGAGGCGCCAACGGTTACGGACGGCCGGGGAACGTTGCCAGCGGAAAACCTGTCAGCGCGCGGACGCGTCGTGAACCGGTGGTCGCCGGCGTCCCCGACGGCGACAAATCTGCGCCGCAGGCATGGCGCCGCCGAGACGTCGGTGCCCACCCATCCGATCTCACTGTCGTGCGCTCAGAGAAACGAGCAGATGTATTCGCAAAGCCCGCTCTTCACCTCGATGGTGAAGCCCGACTTGCCCGGGACATCGAAAAATGTGCCGGCCGCGTAGTCCTGCCAATCCTTGCCCCCGTCGAGCTGCACGCGGCAACCACCCGCGACGATCTCCATGCGCTCCGGCGCACCGGTGCCGAAATGATACGAGCCCTGATAAATCAGCCCGAGCGTCTTCTTCGCGCCGCCCGGCAGCAGCACGGTGTGGCTGACGACCTTGCCGTCGAAATAGACGTTGGCCTTCGTGTGAACCGTGACGCCGGAGAACTCGGTGGGGAGCGACATGATGCCGCGACCGTGTCAGCCCGCCCGCTTGCGCCGCAAGCCGCGCCCCTGTCATGTCGCGGGACGCGTTCCAAAACTGCAGCCGGACTCGCTGAGCCCGGCCGGTTGGAGCCGTTCCGGTCGGCGAGCGTCTTTTCGCCGGGGTCGGCGACCCCGGCTACAGGTTGCGATCCGGGTAGGCAGCGAGCTTGCTCGCGCCATTTTTCCGCAGCGGAGCTCGGTTGGGCGCGTGCAAGCCCGCTGCCTACTCGGATAAATCACGCGCCGAGGCAGCGCACGACCATCTCGCGCATCACGGTCTCCTGCTCGTTTGGCCGGCGGATGATCTCCTCGAACGCGCGGATGAATTCCTGCTGGTTGTCGATCAGGCGGCGCAACGTCGGGAGCTTCGCGCCGCCGACGAGCTTGCCGGCATACCATTGGTTCTGGGTGAAGAGATTGAACGAGCTCTTCTCCGCATCGCCGCCGAAGCGCGCCGAGTAGACGCCCTGCGCGCGCGCCCACGCCGACTTGTCGAAACCGAACCGCTCCGACGGTGGCTTCAGCTCACCCGCGTCGATCAGCACTCGCGCTTGGATCAGGATGCGATTGCGGTTCTGGAGCGACGAGATGAGCGGCCGCGAGTCGCCGCCAGCGAAGAAGTGCCGCTGCAACGCATCGAGCGTCCCGCGCAAATCGGCCGCGAAGAACCGATCCGCCGCCTCGAAGAAGTCGCCCTCGGCGACGTTGGGCGTGAGATCGGCCACGTGCGCCTCCTCGATCGCCGCACCCTCGCCGGCGAAGGTGGCGAGCTTGCGCACTTCCTCGGTGATGAGGCGCGTGTTGGCGCCGACTTTGGTGAGCAACAACTCCACGGCACCGTCACCGAAGCTGGCGCCGATCGCGCGCGCCTCGGCCAGCGCCACGCCCGCGAGGCCCTCGGCCGCGCTGTCAGCATCGCCGCCGACGAGTTCGAAGTCGGCGTGCGACTCGCACCATTTCGGGAAACTGCGGCGGCGGTCGAGCGGCGCGGCGGTGACGATCACGCCGACCTCCTCGGGGTTCACCTTCTCGAGGATTTCCTGGAGCGCCTCGACCTGCCGGAGCGTGCCTTCGGCGCGACCGGTGACGGTGTCAGCTAGGAAGTTCACGTCCTTGAACCACACCACGCGCTTGCCGCCGAACATCGCGACCGTCTGCACGGAATCGCGGAAGCGGTTCACCGCCGTCTCGACCTCATCGACGTTGTTGGCGAAGCCGCTCAGGATCTCGCGCGAAAAATCGTCCGCGCCCGCCTCCTGCGCCATGGCCTCGAAGCGTTCCTTGCCCAGCCGGCCGACGAGGAAGTCGTCGGGACCGCAGATGAAGACGAAGGATTTGGCGCCGGGCATCGCCCAACACACAACGCCCGCCCCGCCCGCTGGCAAGCGCAGGCTCAGTCGTTGCCCAGCGGCGCGTCGGCGGTGAAGAGCCGCACGATGCGACCCGCGATCACGAAGGCGACGAATCCGACGCCCATCCGGAGCACCGGCACGACCGCCAGTTGGCCGTTCACGGCCCCGCCCGCCCCGCCGCTGATCAACCGCAGCAGATCGGCCCCGGAAGAGAACAACAGATAAATGCCGAGCAGGCGCACGAACAACGTGGCGAGATATGCAGCTACTTTCATGGATATTGGCTGGCCCGCGCCCGGGAGACAGCCGTGGCCGGCGAAATCACGCAGCTGTTATTCAGCCACGCCGCGCCCTGCTTTCACGGCGTCAGTTCGCCAACGGATTCGCCGCGCGCCGCGCTTCGCGGACGATCTCGCGGCGCAACCAGTCGATCGCGGCCGTGACCGCGCGCTGCTTCACCGCGGGGCGCTGGCCGGGATAGCTGAGTTTTTTCGACCAGTCTCCGGCCGGCGAATGCAGGCCGATGTAGATCGTGCCCACGCCATTGTCGTCGCAGCATTTGCCGCTGTTCGTCGGGCCGGCGTAGCCCGTGATCGCCAGGCCGTAATCGGCGCTGAGCTGCTCCGCCACGCCGCACGCCATCGCCACCGCGCACTCGGCGCTGACCGCGCCATGTTGCGAGAGCAGGCACTCGGGACAGTCGAGCAGCAGCATCTTCGCGTCGTTGCTGTAGCCGACGATGCCGCCCATGAAGAACTTCGAGGCGCCGCACACGTCCGTGAAACTGTTGGAGAGCAACCCGCCGGTGCACGACTCGGCCACCGCGAGCGTGCGCCCGCTTTGGCGCAAGTGATCGGCCGCGACCTTCGCGAGCGAGTCGTGGCCGAAGCACACGAAGTCGTCGCCGAGCAGCGCGGCGCACTCGTCGGCGATGGCCTGGAGCGTCGCGCGCGTGTATTGGCCGTCCGGCGAGCTCACGCGGCAATCGACCTGCCATTGATGCGCGCAATACGCGATGCCGAGCCCGGGAAACCGATCGAAGATCGGCTGGAAGCGCGTCTCGAGCATCGATTCGCCCACGCCAGCCGTGCGGATCTGGACGTAGGACTCGGTTTCCGAAACGAGGCCGAGCCGCGCCAGCAGCGGCAACACCTGATCGGTGAACATCGGCTGCAACTCGTTCGGCGGGCCGGGCAGCATGACGAGCACCTTGCCATCCTGCTGCGCCCAGAGGCCCGGCGCGGTGCCGTTGGGATTCGGGAAAACTTCGCCGCGCGAGAAACGGAACGCCTGCTTGCGGTTGTTGGGCGTGCAGGTGCGGTTGAATTTTGCGAACCGGTCCTCGATCGCCGCCATGAGCGCGGGATCGAACACGAGCTCCTGCCCGAGCACTTCCGCCACGACCTCACGCGTGCGGTCGTCGCACGTGGGCCCGAGTCCGCCGGTGGTGATGATCACGTCGGCCCGCGCCCAGCTCTCGCGGAACTGCCGCGCGATCGTGTCGGCGTCGTCGGAAATGGTGACATTGCGGTCGAGCTGCACGCCGCGCCGGCCGAGCTGTGCGCCGATCCACGTGAGGTGGGAATTGGCCGTCAGCCCGAGGAGCAACTCGTCGCCGAGCGTGACGAGCTCGAAGCGCGGAGATGATTTGCCAGCCGAGGCGGGCTGGGGATTGTTCGACGGAGAGGCGGCCATGACCTGAAGTCGCACCGTAGCGCTAAATTTCCAAAAATCCAGCCGCAGAGCAGGAAACCACGAATGAACACGAATAGACACGAATGGCGGAACCGGAGCGGCGCTCGTCGGAATTTCGCGGGCCGCCACGCGCGCAAGCATCAGCGCGCCCGCGTCGCACGGCGCTCAGTGAGTTATTCGTGTGCATTCGTGTCCATTCGTGGTTCGTTCCCTCCTTCTTCCCGTGCCTGAATCCCGCTCCATCGACGCCATCCGCGAGAAAGTCCGCGCGCTGCCGGACACGCCGGGCGTTTACCTGATGAAGGATCGGCTCGGCCGCATCATCTACGTCGGCAAGGCCAAGAGCCTGAAGAAGCGCGTCTCGTCCTACTTCCAGCCCGGCCGCACGCGCCAGCTCCGCCACCAACCGAAAATCCGCACGCTGATCGAGATGATCGCCGACTTCGAAACGATCGACGTGAAGTCCGAGCCCGAGGCGCTGCTGCTCGAAGGCAAGCTGATCAAGCAGTGGCGCCCGAAATACAACACGGACTTCACCGATGACAAACGCTTCCTCCTCGTCCGCGTGAACCTCGAGCACGAGATGCCGCACTTCGCGCTCACGCGCTTCCGCAAGGAGGACCGCTCGCGCTACTTCGGGCCGTTCGCGCACTCCGGCCTCCTCCGCCGCACGCTCGCGACCATGCGCAAGCAATACGGCGTGCTCCTCGGCGACGCGCACCCGATCAAGCTCCCCGACGGTCGCTATCAGCTCTACGAGGACGTCCGCGCCGAGCTCTACGGCTGGCCCAACGAGGTCACGGCCGCCGACTACCGCGCGCGGGTGGAGCAAGCCTGCGACTTCCTCGACGGCAAGAGCCGCGAATGGCTCGACGAGTTGCGCGAGGAGATGAAAGCGCGCGCCGCCAAACAGGAATACGAGAAGGCCGCCGAGCTGCGTGACGTCGTGCTCGCCCTCGAACGCACGCTGTCGAAAACCCGCAAATTCACCCGCGACCTCACGCGTCTGCGCCCGAACGACGAAGCGCTGCGCGCCGTGCAGGAGGCCGTCGGCCTCGAGGCGCCGCCGCGCCACATGGAGTGCTTCGACATCTCGCACATCAGCGGCACGTTCGTCGTCGCCTCGATGGTGCACTTCACCGACGGCGTGCCCGACAAGGACAACTACCGCCGTTTCTCGATCAAGAGCTTCATCGGCAACGACGACTTCCGCGCCATGGAGGAAGTCGTCGGCCGCCGCTACCGCCGCCTGATCGAGGAACAGAAGCCGTTCCCCGATCTCGTCGTGATCGACGGCGGCCGCGGCCAGATCGCGGCGGCGCTGAAGGCCTTCCTCGCCCTCGAATGCCCGCCGCCACCCATGATCGGCCTCGCGAAGAAGCACGAGACGATCATCTTCCCCGATGCCCGCGACCCGCTGAACCTGCCGCTCACGCACCCGGGCCTGAATCTCCTCCAACGCCTGCGCGACGAGGCCCACCGCTTCGCCAACACCTACAACGCCGACCTCCGTTCGCGCAAAATCCGCGAGAGCATCCTCGACGACTTCCCCGGTCTCGGCGCGAAACGGAAAGCCGCGCTCCTCGCGCATTTCGGCTCCATCGACCGCCTGCGCGCCGCGACGCCCGACGAGATCGCCCAAGCCGAAGGCATCGGCCCGAAGTTCGCGGCCGAGCTCCACGCCTTCCTCGCCACGCCGCTTTCGTCACCAAACGAAGATTGACGACGTTAGCCTGCGCGATGTCGTTTCCGGCGGGCCACCCTTCTCTATGAAAAATTGGATCCGCTTCGGGTGCGTTGCGCTGTTTTTCGCTCTAAACTACAGCGTAGAGGTGCGCCTGGAGCGCGGTGCCGGCACCTCCGAGCAGCTGTTCCTCTTCACCGGCCAAAAGGTCAGTTACCTCATCTGTCTGCTCGCGTCCCTCGTCGCCGCAACTGCATTGACGGCCTCTAGCGCCCCAAGAGCGTCCCTGCCGCGTCGGCGCTGGCCCACCTGGGCGGAGATTCCGAAGTGGCCGATGCTCGCATTCCTGCTCCTGTTCGCGACGGGCTCCTGGCGGCAGGATGGCTATGCCGGACGCGACGGTTACATCACCATCAAGTATGGTTGGTTTCGCGAAGCGAACCTCGGCCTTTATCTCGCGGTAGTGGTGACAGTAATTCTCGTGGATATCGCGCTGCGTCGCTCCGCCGACCGCCGCACCGCCTGAACTTTCGCCTCGGGCAACTACGCCGCTCAATTGAACGACCCGATGCGGAGCATCGGGTTTATCGAATACCCGGATCGCCACCGTTCTGGTAGGTTCCGAGCGAACCGCCCGCCCCATGAATGCCGAATCCGTTCCGACCTCGTCGCCTGCTCCCGCTCCTGCTCCGCGGCTGACTCTCCCGAAACGCAAAGCCGCCATCGTGCGCAACGCGCTGCAGGAAATGGCGCGCCAGGAAATGATCGCTCCAGCGTTGGCCGATGACCTCTCGGCGCGCATCGTGCCGCTGAACTTCGACTGGCGCCGCCTCGCACGCTACTCGTTCGCGGGCGCAATCGTGTGCCTCGTCATCGCCGTCGGCGCCGCGCTGGCCGACAAATGGATCATGGAGCTGATCGCGCGCCTCTTCCACGCCTCGTGGGGTTGGAAGAGCCTCGCGTGCGCCGCGCTCTCCGCCGTGCTCTTCTGGTTCGGCACGCAGCGCCGCCACCGCGCGCCGGACAAAATCTACAGCAACGAGGCCATCTACTTCGGCGGCGTGCTGGGCATCGCGGCGTCGGTCGCGTGCCTGGGCAAGGCGATCGGCGACGGCAGCGGACACTTCTCGCTGCTCATCCTGCTCGCCGCGCTCGTCTACAGCGCCCTCGGCCTGCTGCTGGAGTCGAAACTCATCTGGATCTTCGGGCTCCTCTCGCTCGGCAGCTGGTTCGGGGCGGAGACGGGCTACGCGTCGGGTTGGGGCGCGTATTATCTCGGGATGGCGTATCCGCTGCGCTTCGTGCTCTTCGGTGCGGCGCTGACGCTGCTCTCGCTCCTGCTGCGCGGCCGGCCGCGTTTCGCGGAATTCTTCGGCACGACGCGCGTGGTCGGTCTGCTCTACCTGTTCATCGCACTGTGGATCCTGTCGATCTGGGGTAACTACGACGGCTACGCCTCCTGGCACCGCGCCACGCACTTCGAGCTGTTGCACTGGTCGCTCTACTTCGGCGCCGCCGCCGCCGGCTGCATCTACCTCGGATTGAAAAGCGACGACGGCGTGCTCCGCGGCTTCGGTCTGACCTTCCTCGGAATCAATCTCTACACGCGTTTCTTCGAGTTCTTCTGGGACGGCCTGCACAAGGCCGTATTCTTCGCGATCCTCGGCGCGAGCTTCTGGTTGATCGGCTCCCGCGCGGAGACGATCTGGCAAATGCGCCGGCTCAAGCATCGCCTCGCGAGCGACAGCGACGACGAGTAGTGCGGCACCTCTCGCAGCCGCACGACCGGCGCGTTCACCGCCGCAGCCGCACGATGCGCGCGAACAGCCGGTTCGGCAGGAGCCACTTCAAAAGCAGAAAAATCTTCGCGTGAAACGGCGCCGCGTAGCGCGGCGGCGGATTGCGGCTCGTGAGCGCGTCCTCGACGCAGCGCGCGATGTCGTCCGGCGCGCCGGCCACCGAGCGCAGCTTCTTGTAGCCGACGCGGAAGCCCGCGAGGAACGGCTCGTAAGGTCCCGCCTGCGCGAGAAATTCGTCCGACGCCGCGTCCGCCGCCGAGACGAACTCCGTCACGATGTAACCCGGCCGGATGAGCGTCACGCGCACGCCGAACGGCTCCAACTCGCCGCGCAAGCCGTCCGTCAGCGCTTCGAGCGCGTGCTTGGTCGAATCGTAGATGCTCGACAGCGGTCGCGCGATGCGCCCGGCGACGGAGCCGATGTTCACCACGCAGCCGCTGCCCTGCGCGCGCATGGTCGGCAGCACCAGCTGGGTGAGCGCGAGGAGCGAAAAGACGTTGGTCTCGAAATTCCGGCGGATCGCCTCCACTGGCACAATCTCCAGCGGACCGCGCGTGCCGTAGCCGGCGTTGTTCACGAGCCCGTCGATGCGGCCGAATTTCGCGAGCGTCACCTCCACGAGCCGGCGGCGGTCGGCGTCGCTCGTCACGTCGCCCGCGACCGCGAGCACGTTTGCGTCGCTCGGATCGAGTTCGCTCGCCAGCGCATCGAGGCGATCCTGGCGGCGCGCGGAGATGACGATCTTCGCCCCCCCGCGCGCCAAACGTCGCGCCGTGGCTTCGCCAATGCCCGACGAAGCACCCGTGACGATGACGACCTGACCGGAAAGCGATGGCATCACCTTGAGATAGCGGAGTCTGGCACCATGAACAGTTTTTCTCTAAGAACTTTCCGCTCTCGCCGTCGTCTCATTGCACCCAATCGATATGAAACTCCTCCGGCTCACCGCCCTCCTCTCCCTGTTCGCCGCCGCGCTCTCCGCCGCGCCGGTCGAATCCACCATTTCCGCCGTCACGGTCTACACCGACCGCGCCGTCGTCACTCGCACCGCCACCGTCGATCTTGCCGGGGGCCAGGCCGAACTCGTCTTTGCCAACCTGCCCGAGTCGCTCCTCGACCAGTCCGTGCAGGTCAGCGGCCGCGGCACCGCGCAAGCCGTCATCCTCGACGTCGCTGCGCGGCGGACCTTCGTCGACTTCACGCCCAACGCCCGCGTGAAAGAAATCGAGGATCAGCTCCGCGCCCTCCGTAACGACGACCGCACGCTCGGCGACCAGGTCGCCGTCCTCGGCAGCCAACGCGACAGCATCAACGAATTCATGAAGAACGCCGTCGCCGCCTCCAAGGACGCCGGCCGGCCGAAACTCGAAGACGTGCGCGCCACGCTCGAGTTCGGCCAGAAACAGCTCCTCGATATCGCGCAAGCGAACCAGAAGCTCGACCAGCAACGCGAGGAACTCGGCAACAAGATCGCCGCGCTCGAACAGCAGCTCAACGAGCTCCGCGGCACCGGCGGCAAGGGCTTCAAGACCGTCGTCGTCCGCGTCTCCGCCGCCCAGGCCGGCAACCTCGAGCTCGCGCTCTCCTACACCGTCGGCAACGCCCGCTGGACGCCCAGCTACGACGCCCGCGTGCTCAGCGGCGAACGCTCGGTGGCGCTCGGCTACTTCGGCGTCGTCCGCCAGACGACCGGCGAGGACTGGAAGAATGTCGCCCTCACGCTCTCGACCGCGCGCCCGTCGCTCGGCGGCGCCGCGCCGACGCTGACGGCGTGGAATTTGGATGTGTGGGTCAACCGCCCGATGGCGGCAGCATCTGAGCCCCGTGACGCTTACGAGGCCGACAAACGCGAGCAACGGGCCAAGCTCAACGCCGCCCGCGTCGTGAACATGCAAGCCTTCACCACCAACGCCGCGCCCGCCGACATGGCCCCGCCGCCGCCCGAAGCCGAACTCGCCTCCGCCACCGTCGAATCCGGCGCCACCAGCGCATCCTTCAAAATCGCCACTGCCTTCACGATCCCGAGCGACGGCTCCGCGCAGAAGGTCCCGATCGCCGCCGCCAAGCTCGCCGCCAATCCCGAATACCTCACCGTCCCGAAGCGCCAGCAGACCGCGTTCCTCACCACCAAGGTCGTCAACTCCACCGACTTCCCGCTGCTCGCCGGCCCGATGAACGTGTTCCTCGACGGCACCTTCGTCGCCACCAGCGCGCTCCGCACCGTGATGGCCGGCGAGAAGTTCGACCTCGCCCTCGGCGCCGACGAGGGGATCAGCGTGAAGCACAAGCGCGTGCAGAAGTTCACCGAGGACACCGGCCTCACCAACTCCGGCAAGCGCATCACATACGAGTATCTCCTCACGATCCAGAACAACAAGAAGTCCGCCGAGCGCGTGATCGTCGTCGACCAGCTCCCGCTCTCGCGCAACGAGAAGGTCGTCGTCAAGCAGCTCGCTCCTGACGCCCGCGAAGTGAAGCCCACCGACGAAGGTTCGCTGAAGTGGACGCTCGACCTGAAGCCCGGCGAGAAGCGCGAGATCACCGTGAAGTTCGCCGTCGAGTATCCCAACGACGTCAACGTCACCGGCCTCGAGTAATATTCCGGATATCTTCCGCGCCTTTCTGGGTGCGCGAGGGCCCGCCGCCAGGCGGGCCCTCTTTTTGGCCCGCGCGCTGACTCGTTGTAGGGCGGGGTCTCCCGACCCCGCCGTCGGGCTTGTCTACGCGCTCCGGATAAGCGAACTTCACATCGGGTCGGGCCACCCTCGCATCCATGAATCGCCCTGACCGCAACCACCTTCGCCGTTTGGCGCACGTCTGGATCGAAAACCCCATCTACTTCGTGACGGTTTGCGTCACGCACCGGCGTCCGCTCTTGGCGAGGACCGCGGTCGCTGAAGAATTGCGGCGTGCCTGGGAAAAATCTCCTTCCCTGCATCGCTGGGCCATCGGGCGTTATGTGGTCATGCCGGACCATGTGCATTTCTTCGCCCGTGCTTGCCCGGATGCGAAGTCGCTCGCTGATTTCATGCGCGATTGGAAGAAGTGGACGAGCCGCCGGATCGCCTCCGTGGCGCTCGAGCACGCACCGATTTGGCAGCCCGAATATTTCGACCATGTGCTGCGATCTGCGGCCAGTTACGCAGAGAAATGGAATTATGTGTCCGCCAACCCAGTCCGTGCGGGACTGGCGACACGCGCGGAAGACTGGCCGTATACCGGGGAGTGTGTGGTGCTCACGTTCTGAAGAAGGCGGGGTCGGGAGACCCCGCCCTACATCGGTGGGATTCGGTCCACCCCGGCTTGCGCGTCGGCTCCCCTTCCGCCTGCATACGCGCCATGTCCACGCCGACCCGCTCGTCCGCCGCCGTGCCCGCGCTGCTCGTCGCCGCCGCGGCGCTGTTCCTCAGCGGCGTATTCTTCCCGTTCTTCCATGTGGCTAAATTCTGGGTCTTTCACGAAGCCATCTCCGTCGTGGGCGGCATCGTCACCCTCTTCCAGGAAGGCGAGTATTTCCTCTTCGCGGTGCTGACGCTGTTCACGCTCGTCTTCCCCGCCGCCAAGCTCGGACTGCTCGCGCTGATCTGGCTCGAGCGCGACAAGGACCTCTCGCGCATCCAGCGCCTGCACCGCTGGGTCGCCACGCTCGGCAAGTGGTCGATGCTCGACGTGTTCGTCGTCGCCATCCTGATCGTGGTGATGAAGGCCGCCGGGCTCGCCCAGATCGAAATCGGTTTCGGCCTCTACCTGTTCACATTTTCGGTCGTCGCCACGCAAATCGCGTCCGCGTGGATCGACCGGCAGCTGGGCGCCTGACCGCCGCGACGCGGCAAAGAAACTCCGAAGCCGTGCAACAGATAGCAAGCCGCCGCCCTTGTCGGCGCCGGTCCGCGCATTTTGAGTGAGCGCACCGGATCGGTTCCCGCGCGTCGGCGAATCCGCGCCCCCGCCGGAATCCGCGCCGCTTCACCCCATGAAAATCCGCCTGTTCCTCCGCTGTTTCTGCCTGGCTCTCCCGCTCGCCCTCACCGCCGCCCCGACCGAATCCGCGCCGCCGCTCAACCCCTCCGGCTTCCGCATCCACCGCGGCACGAACCTCAGCCACTGGCTCTCGCAATACGCCGGCGCGCCGCGCGACCGGTTCATCACCGAGGACGATTTCCGCTTCATCGCCCGCACCGGCTTCGACCATGTGCGCCTGCCCGTCGACGAAAAGGAGCTCTGGGACGACGCCGGCCGGCCGAACGAGGAGAACTTCGGCTACCTCACGAAGGCGCTCGGCTGGGCTCGCGCGCACCAGCTGCGCGTCATCGTCGATCTCCACACCGTCCGCGCGCACCACTTCAACGTCGCCAACGACGGCGGCCCCGCCAACACACTCTTCAGCGACCCCGCCGCCCAGCGGCACTTTCTCGGTCTGTGGCAACAGCTCTCCACGCGCCTGCGCGACCAGCCGGTCGACGCCGTCGCCTACGAGATCCTCAACGAAGCCGTCGCGGACCACGACGAGGACTGGAACCGCCTCGCCGCCGCCGCCCTCGCGCAGATCCGCGCCACCGAGCCGCGGCGCGTCGTCGTCATCGGCTCGAACCGCTGGCAAGGCGCGTGGAAATTTCCCGCGCTGCAAGTCCCCGCCGGCGACCCGAACATCATCCTCAGCACGCACTGCTACGAGCCGTTCACCTTCACGCACTATCGCGCCAGCTGGGCGCCGGTGAAACTCTACACCGGTCCCGTGCAATATCCCGGCCGCCCGATTCCCGCCGAGGAACTCGCCAAAATCGAGGCGCAGCAACCGCGGCACATCGTCGATCAGTTCGCCAGCGCCCGCCGCGAGTGGAACGTCG
The DNA here is from genome assembly GCA_019634575.1 of Candidatus Didemnitutus sp. Lineage (NCBI taxonomy): Bacteria > Pseudomonadati > Verrucomicrobiota > Opitutia > Opitutales > Opitutaceae > Candidatus Didemnitutus > Candidatus Didemnitutus sp. The sequence goes on along the minus strand of JAHCAY010000001.1, from coordinate 2,956,464 downwards.
ACACCATCCGCGCGGACCTGATGCCAGCCATCAAGCGCGCGCGCGAACTCGGCCTGCAGCTTTACTGCGGCGAGTTCGGCTGCCTGCCGACCGTGCCGCGCGCGGATCGGCTGCGCTATTACCGCGATTTCGTCGGCGTGCTCGAGAGCGAGGGGATGGCTTGGGCCAACTGGGACTACAAAGGCAACTTCGGCCTCTTCCAACGCAAGGGAACGGACAAATCCTCGGGCGCGCCCGACGCCGAACTCCTCGCCGCGCTGTTTCAGCAATAGGCGGAACCGTCACGCCTCCGCCGCTCGCCGCAGGGTATCCTCCAGTGCATCGAGCGCGAACGCGCTCTTCACCGGACTCATGCTTCGGTGCTCGAGCGCCGCGAGACCTTCGCGCGCCGTCGCCGCCGCCTCACGCCTTCGCCCCTCGGCGAGCAACACCGCCGCCTCGGCGCGGAGCCGCGTGGCGGGATCGAAATCGAGCCGGCCCGCCGTCGCGATCCACGCCCGCGCGACCGCGGCGTCGCCGGTTTGCGTGGCGAGGAGCCACGCGTATTCCGCGCGCGCCATCTCCCGCAACAGCGGCAGCAATTTCGCCTCGCCGGCGAGCACGTAGTCGAGATGCGCCTGCGCCCGCGCCATTTCGCCGAGATCGGCCGCGTGCGCATACGCGGTGAAATGCGCATAGAGATCGAAGATCGATCCGTCGCGCAGCACCAGCGCACGCTCCACCAACGCCGGGTCGAAGTCCGCCGGCCGCACGCCCGCGAGACTCGTCGCGGTCAGCGCCATCAACGCCGTCTCCTGATCCGACCGCCGGTCGCCGCGCAACAACTCGAACAGACGTCGGCCATCGGACTTGAATCCGCACATCGTGCTCGGCAGGAGCGTCGCGAGCGCCACGATCAGCGACATCCACGCCACCGAGATGACGCCGCGATGCGCGATTTCCCGCCCGGCATTTGTCGCCGCCGGATCGGCGATCGCCACCGCGGCCCAGAGCGCAGCCAGCGCGAGCAGCAGGCTCGCGAGCGGGCCGCCCGCGATCATCACCGCCATGCGCCGCGGCGTCGTGCGCTCCGCTTCGAGCGGCAGACACGAAGCGAGCCCGCCGGCGGCGTTGAGGCTCCAATTCCAAAAGAAACGCACCCCGCCCGGCGTGCGCTGCCATTTCCACGGGCCGACCGCGTAGAGGAGAAATTTTCCGCCGACCGCCCAACCGCCGAGCAGATGGCCGAGTTCGTGCACCGCGACCGCGAGCAGCCACACGAACGGCAGGAAGAGCACGGGTGCCAACCCGAGCCACTTTGAACCGGCACCCCGCGGCAAAACGCCCGCGCCGAGCTGGGCGCCGAACTTCACGCCCAAATAGCCGGCTCCGGCGCCAACCAACGCGAGCGGTAGCAAGCGCAGCCAGAATTTCGCCGACCTCTCCGCCGGTGGCGGCGCGGGTGGAGGACGAACGGTGACGGTCTGTCGGCCGGCGGCGGCAGGCGTCGGCGAAAAGGCATCGGTCTCCATGGCCCGACGTGAGCGCCGCCCGCGCCCGAGCACAACCCGGGCATAGATCAGCGGGCGAAATCGCGGACGACTGGCGCCCGCGAAACGGGACCGCGCTAACGGCGACGACCGACGAGAAAACGCAGCACGTCCGGCAGGCGCGCCGCCCACGCCGCCTCGTTGTGCTCGCCGCCGGCGATCTCGCGGTATTCCAGATCGTCGCCCTGCGCCCAGCCGGCCGCCACGAGCGTGTCGCGGAAAAATTGCGCCACTTCCCATCCTTCCTCGGCCGTGCCCATGTCGAGCCAGAGCCGGAAGTCCGGCTTGCGCTTCAACCGCGCAAAGTCGCGCAACGCGACGCGGTCATCCCACCAAAGCGAAGGCGAGAGCGCCGCGACATTGCCGAACACCCGCGGGTGCCAGAGCCCGAAGTAGAGCGAAACGAGTCCGCCCATGGACGAGCCGACGACCGACGTCGTGCGCGGCCCCGGCAGCGTGAGATAACGCGCGTCGATGAAGGGCTTCAGCTCGGTCTCGACGAAGCGCGCGTAGCGCTTCGCGTCGCCGGCGCTGCGGAGCTTCGCGCCGTCCATGCCTTCGTAGTCGGCGCGGCTCGGCGTGTATTCGTTGATGCGGTTCGAGCCGGTGTTGGCGATGCCGACGAGGATGGGTGGCGTGATTTCGCGGGCGCGGATGAGTTTTTCCGCCGCCGCACCGGCGCCCCAGGCGACGCCGCCGAACGCGGTCTTCGGATCGAAGATGTTCTGCCCATCCTGGAAATAGACGACCGGGTGCCGTCGCCGCGGATCGCCGTAGCCGGGCGGCGTCCAGATCGTGACGTCGCGGCTGTTGCGGAAGATCCGCGAGTGAAACCGTTCGAGCACGCGGAGCTGCGCGGCGCGTTGGACGCGGCGGGTGGCGCGGAAAGAGGCGGGAAGTTTCTCGGGAGCGGACATGCGGCGGCGCGGACCCTACGCGTCGCGCCGCCTCGACCGCAAGCTCCGGGCTCCCGGCGGCGCGGCGGCGGCCGGAACTCCCGGAGCGGCCGACAACGGCTTGCGCCCGCTCCAACGTCTCCTAGGAGTGAAGGGCACACCCCCTGCTCCGCCGTCCTCCGCATGCACGAGCAATACGTCCGTTGGTATACGCCCCACCTGAGCCGCGATTTCGAGATGCTCGTCTTTGGCCACGGCGGCCTGCCCATCATCCTGTTCCCGACTTCGCTCGGCCGTTATTATCAGAACAAGGATTTCGGTTTGGTCGGCTCCGTCGCCTCGTGGGTCGACTCCGGCCGGGTGAAGATCTATTGCCCGGACGGCCTCGACGAGCAGAGCTGGTATAACAAGAACATCCATCCGGCCGACCGCGTGAAGACGCACATGGCCTACGAGCGCGTCATCCTGCACGAGATCGTCCCCCGCGCCCAGCACGAGACCGGCTGGGGCCGGGTGGCCGTCGCCGGCGCGAGTTTCGGCGGCTACCACGCGGTGAACTTCGCGCTGCGGCACCCGGATGTGGCGGCGTATTGCGTGAGCTTGAGCGGGGCGTTCGACATCCGGTCGTTCCTCGACGGTCATTTCGACGACAACGCCTTTTTCAACAACCCCGTCGACTACCTGCCCGGGCTGGGCGATCCGTGGTTTCTCGATCACATCCGCCGCATGGGCATCATCCTCGGCACGGGCGACAGCGACGTCTGCCGCGACCGCAACCTCCACCTCTCGCACCTCCTCCACTCGAAAAGCATCCCGCACTTCCTCGACGACCGTAAATGGTGTGGACACGACTGGAACTACTGGCGCGACATGTTTCCGTATTACCTCTCCCTCCTCCCGATTTGATCGGGTGCCCGACTTCGATTTCCTTCCCCATCCCATCCGCCCACCTGCTCCGTTTTCCCATGAAAAAAATCGGCATTCTCCACGGCAAGGAACGCACTTTCCCGCTCGCGCTCATTGAGCGCATCAACTCCCTCAACGAGCCCGGCATCGTCGCCGAGCCGGTGAACATCAACCAAGTCGCCCAAGGCGAACCCACCGCCTACGCCGTCATCCTCGATCGCATCTCGCAGGACGTCCCGTTCTACCGCGCGTATCTCAAGAACGCCGCACTCAACGGCACCGCCGTCGTGAACAACCCGTTCTGGTGGTCGGCCGACGAGAAGTTCTTCAACAACTGTCTTGCGACGAAGCTCGGTGTCGCGGTGCCCAACACCGTCATCCTGCCCTCGAAGGATCACCCGACGGATTGCAGCGCGGAGTCGTTCAGCAACCTCGCCTACCCACTCGATTGGGACGGCATCTTCGGCTACATCGGCTTCCCCGCCTACTTCAAGCCGCACGCCGGCGGCGGCTGGAAGAACGTCTACAAGGTCAACAACCGCGAGGAGTTCTTCAAAGCCTACAACGAGACCGGCCAGCTCGTGATGCTGCTCCAGTCCGAGGTGATCTTCGACGACTACTACCGCTGCTACTGCATCGGCGGCACCGACGTCCGCATCATGCCCTACGAGCCGCGCAACCCGCACCACTTGCGCTACGTCGTCGACCGCCCGCCCGCGCCGCCCGCGCTCCTCGAACGCATCAAGCGCGACGTCCTCACGCTCAACCAGGCGCTCGGCTACGACTTCAACACCGTCGAATTCGGCGTGAGCAAGGGCGTCCCCTACGCGATCGACTTCTGCAACCCCGCGCCCGACGCCGACCGCAATTCCGTCGGCGAGGAAAACTTCAAGTGGGTCGTCGACGCCGCCACGAAGATGCTCGTCGCCCGCGCCAAGGCCCACAAAGACGGCGCCGACAACCTCACGTGGGGCAAATACGTCCAAGCCAGCGCCGCGGGCAAATTCGTCGGCACGGCCTTTGCAGCCAAGAAATCGTAGCTCTCAATCTGGAGGGCGCGGCTACTGCCGCGCCGCGGCCCGGCAGTAGCCGGGCCCTCCGTTTCTTCCGCCACCTACCCGCTGCTCACTACTCGCTACTTCTTTCTCCTCCGTCCCCATGGCCACGCGCAAAAAACACCAGTTCACCCTCGGCATCGAAGAAGAGTTTCAGATCGTCGACCCGGTGTCGCGCGAGCTGAAGTCGCACATCGAGGAGATCATCGAAGGCGGCAAGATGATCCTGAAGGAGCGCGTGAAACCCGAGATGCACCAATCGGTCGTCGAGGTCGGCACCGACATCTGCACCAACGTCGCCGACGCGCGCCGCTCCGTCACCGGCCTGCGCACCGACCTCGCCCGGCTCGCGATGAAGACCAACCTCCGCATCGCCGCCGCCGGCACGCACCCGTTCTCGCACTGGATCGACCAGAAGATTTCCCCCGGCGAGCGCTATCAGGGCGTGATCAACGACCTCCAGCAGGTCGCCCGCGCCAACCTCATCTTCGGCCTGCACGTCCACCTCGGCATGCCCGACCGCGAGACCGCCATCCAGCTCCAGAACACCGCACGCTACTTCCTGCCGCACATCTTCGCGCTCTCGACCAACTCGCCCTTCTGGGTCGGCCGCAACACCGGTTACGCGTCGTATCGCCTGCAGATTTTCCAACGCTTCCCGCGCACCGGCATTCCCGACCTCTTCGAATCCGTCAACGAGTTCGACGACTACGTGAACTTGCTCGTGAAGACCGGCTGCATCGATAACGCCAAAAAAATCTGGTGGGACATCCGCCTGCATCCGCTCTTCGGCACGCTCGAGTTCCGCATATGCGACATCCCGATGCGCGTCGACGAGACCATCTGCCTCGCCGCCATCATGCAGGCCGTCATCGCCAAGCTCTACAAACTGCACCGGCAAAACATGGGCTTCCGCACCTACCGCGCCCGCCTGATCAACGAAAACCGCTGGCGCGCCGCCCGCTACGGCATCAAGGGCAAGATGATCGACTTCGGCAAACAGGAGGAGGTCGAGACCCGCTCCCTCATCGCCGAGCTGCTCGAGTTCATCGACGACGTCGTGGACGAACTCGGCTCGCGCGACGAAATCAACTACGTCCAAACCATTCTCACCCAAGGCACCGGCGCCGACCGCCAGCTCGACGTCTGGGAAAAAACCAAAGACCTGAAGGCCGTGGTCGATTACATCATCTCCGAAACCCACCACGGCCTCCCGCTCTAAGTAATCTTTCTCTTTCCTCTTTCTCTTAATCTTTCTCCCTCCGTCGTCTTCTTCGCTGCCGCGCACCGCCCGGCAGATTGAAGAGAAAGATAAAGAGAAAGAGGAAAGATTCCGACTAACACCTCCCGCACCTTGTATTCTGACGCTCCCTCCCGCACGCCGCAGTCTCCGGCTCCTCGCTCCCCGCTCCCTGCTCCCCGCTCCGCCATGCACGCCGCCACGCTCCCGACCACCTTCGACCCGGAGCTCACGCCCGGCGCTCGCAACGCGATCCACGTCTGCCTCGCGCTGAAAAAGCACGAACGCATGACCATCATCGCCGACAACGCCTGCGCCGAGATCGCCGCCGCGCTCGTCGCCGAGGTGGAGAAAACTGGCGCCGCCTACGACGTCTTCATCCTCGAGGAATACGCCCCGCGCCCGCACCGTGACATGCCCGCCGAGATCCTCGCGCACCTCGCGCAATCGCAGGTCTCCATCTACGCCTGCATCACGCAGACCGGCGAGCTCCGCACGCGCATGCAGATGATGGACGTCATCAACCCGCGCAAAATCCGCCACGGGCACATGGTGAACATCAACCGCCAGATCATGCTCGAAGGCATGCGCGCCGACTTCCTCGCCATCGACGCCCTCTCGCAAAAACTCATCGAGAAATGCCGCCGCGCCTCGCGCGTCACCTGCCGCACCGCCGCCGGCACCGACTACGTCGCCGAACTTTCCCAATCGCTGAAGTGGGTCAAAACCTCCGGCCTCATCTCGCCCGAAAAATGGGGCAACCTCCCCGGCGGCGAAATCTTCACCTCGCCCTTCAACTCCAACGGCCGCTTTGTCGTCGACGGCGTCGTGGGCGATTACCTCTGCCAGAAATACGGCGACATCGCCGCCACGCCGCTGACGATCGACATCAAGGACAACCGCATCGCCAGCCTCGCCTGCGAGAACCAGGAGTTGCTCCGCGAGTTCGACGCCTATTGCCACACCGACGAAAACTCGAACCGCGTCGGCGAATTCGCCATCGGCACTAACCTCGCCTGCACGCACATCATCGGTCACATTTTGCAGGACGAGAAGCTCCCCGGCATCCACATCGCCTTCGGCCACCCGTATAGCGAACACACCGGCCAACCCTGGAAGAGCACAACCCACATCGACTGCGTCGGGAGAAACTTCGACATCTGGCTCGATGACGAGCAGGTGATGGCGAAGGGGAAGTTCCTGATCTGATCTTCCGGAATTGAGTCACAGAGCACACAGAGACCCACAGAGTCAGAAGAGAGCCTCCGTGCTCTCGGATCGGACCTCTGTGCTCTCTGTGTCCCAACAAGGAGTCCTGTCGCGGCAATGATCCCCGCCCTCCGCCAGCGCTACAACGCCGCGTTCACCGACGCCCGCTACGCCGCCTTCTCGCGCGAGCTGAACCGCTCGATGTATTGGCCGGTGGATTTCCGCGTCGCCGAATCCCCGCTCTTCCTCGACGAGGCCACCACCCGCGCGCTCGTCGACGCCGCGGCCGACATCACGCGCCAGCTCGCCATGCCCGAGTTCCGTCGCCACGCCGCCAATGCCATCCCGGCCAACCTCGCCGTCCCGCACGAGACCGAGTTTCCCCACTTTCTCTGCATCGACTTCGCGCTCTGCTCCGACGCCGACGGCCGCGTGCTTCCACAGCTGATCGAGCTGCAAGGCTTCCCCACCGTCGCCTGCTGGCAAACGCTCCTCACCTGCGCCTACCGCGCGCATTTCCCGGAGATCCCATCCGACTTCACGCCCTACTTCGGCAGCCACGACGACGACCGCTACCTCGACGCTCTCCGCTCCGCAGTCGTCGGCGACTGCCTCCCGGAAAACGTCGTCCTCCTCGAGATCGAACCCGAGAAACAGAAGACGCGCATCGATTTCGCCTGCACGCACAGCTTCCTCAACGTCCGCCCGATGTGCCTCTCCAAGGTGCGCCAGCGCGGCCGCCAGCTCGTGTATTTCTCCGGCGGACGCGAGGTGCCGATCCAGCGCATCTACAACCGCGTTATTTTCGACGAGCTCCTGCGCAAACCCGACTTCAAGCCCGGCTTCAACCTCCGCGACGACCGCCTCGACGTGCAGTGGGTCAGCCACCCGAACTGGTATTTCCGCATCAGTAAGCACACGCTGCCCTTCCTGAAAAGCCGCTACGTCCCCGACTGTCGTTTCGTCAGCGAACTCGGTGCCGACATCCCCGCCGACCTCGAGAACTACGTCCTCAAGCCGCTCTACTCCTTCGCCGGCCTCGGCGTGGACATCGCGCCCACCCGCGAAAAAATCGCCGCGCTCCCGAATCCCGCCGAGTGGCTCCTCCAGCGCAAAGTCGCCTACGCGCCAATCCTCGCCACGCCCGACGGCCCCGCGAAAGCCGAGGTGCGCCTCATCCTAGCCGGCGACGGCAGCGCGATGCCGACGCTCCTCAACCAACTCGTCCGCCTCACGAAAGGCGCGATGCACGGCGTCGACTTCAACAAGGGCAAAACCTGGGTCGGCGCCAGCGCCGGCTTCCACGCCCCGCTCTGAGCCGGCTTCGCCGGGAATTTCACGGCGCGCATCGACTTCCGGTAGCCGCGCCGCGCGCGAACTGCTAAGGTGTCTTTTCGCATGCGTCGCCTCGTCCTGCTCGCCCTTGTTCTCTCCCTGCCCTCGCTGGCCCTGGCCCAGTTCGTCCGCGTCGAAGGCAGTCGCTTCGTCCGTCCCGACGGCAGCACGCTGCACATCAAGGGCACCAACCTCGGCAACTGGCTCGTGCCCGAGGGCTACATGTGGCAACTGGAGGACGGCGTCACCGCCTCGCCGCGCGAGATCGAGACGATCGTCGCTCTCCTGCTCGGCCCCGACCGCTCCGCGGCTTTCTGGCGCGACTACCGCGCCCGCTACATCACCGAGGCCGACATCCGTTTTCTCGCCGCCACCGGCCTCAACACCCTGCGCGTGCCGCTGCACTACAAGTTCTTCACCACGGACGACGGCGAGGGCTTCGCGCTGCTCGACCGCCTCGCCGGCTGGTGCCGCGACGCCGGCTTGTCCCTGATCCTCGGCCTGCACTGCGCCCCCGGCGGCCAGACCGGCACCAACATCGACGACAGCCTCGGCTATCCCTGGCTCTTCGAGAGCCCCTCCGCGCAGGAGCAGTTCCTGCAGGTCTGGCGGCGCATCGCGCACCACTACCGCGACGAACCCGTCATCCTCGGCTACGACCTGCTCAACGAGCCGCTGCCCCACTTCAAGGGCTGGGAGCACCTCCAGCCCAAACTCGACCCGCTCCTCCGGCGCGCGCTCGCGGAGGTCCGCGCCGTCGATCCGCATCACATCGTCTTCTTCACCGGCTCGCACTGGGGCTCGGACTTCAGCGTCCTCGGCGCCCCGCCCGCGCCGAACCTCGCCTACACGTTCCACAAATACTGGCAGCCGGCCAAACAGTCCTCGATCCAACCCTACCTCGATTTCCGCACTCAGCACAACGTCCCGCTCTGGCTCGGCGAATCGGGCGAGAACAAGGACGCGTGGATCGCCCAGTTCCGCACCCTCCTCGACCAGCACGACATCGGCTGGACGTTCTGGCCCTACAAGAAGATGGGCAGCGCGGTCGGCTTCGTGCGCTTCGCCCCGCCGGTGCACTGGGAAAAAGTGCAGGCCTTCGCCGCCCGCAACCGCGGCACGACCGACGTCGAGGCCGATCAGTCGCGCCGGCCGACGCCCGCCGAGATCGAAGCCTGCTTCACCGACCTGCTGCGCCAGATCGAGTTCGCGCACTGCGTCGCGAATGCCGGCTATCTGACGGCACTCGGCCTGCAGGTGCCGCCCGCCGGCCCCTGACGCGACTCACGGCGCGTCGCGCCGCAGCCAGCCGCTCGTGAGCAAGCGGCAGCGCAGGCCGCCGCGCCCCTTCATCCAATCCTCCGCGCCCGGCGCCACCGCCTTGTCCATCCAATGGCACGGCCGGCACTCCTCCACGGCCTCGAGCTCGATCCCTTGCAGCGTAAAACGCGTGCCGATGAGCGTGTTCAAATCCACGCCCTCCGAAATCACGTTGCGCCGGAAAACCTCCGGCGACAGCCCCGGCAGCTTGAATTCCCGCCGCAACGCCTCGCACACTTCCATCGCGAAAAACGTCACCTGCCCCTTGTAGTCGGGCCGATAGCCGAAGAACCGGTCACCGCGCAACCCGTAGCCCGCGACGCACTCGACCTCCGCGACATCGTGCGTCGGGTGCGTGCCGGCCGGTCCGCTGTAGCGCCCGAAGAAATTGTGCCCGGGCGAAATGAAGATGTGCCGCACGCGCATCATGCGGATGGCGGTTTCCGTCGTTGCAACGCCTCGCTGAACGCCACCGCCGGCCCCCACCAGCCCCGCCGCCGCAAGGCGCGCGCGATCGAGGCGGGTTGAAAAAGAGACAACACCGACAACAGCACCGCTCCCACCGCGACGAAGCGCACCGTCAGCCACAGCACCTTTTCCCACGGCCGCCCCATCAGCAGCAGCGCCACCGCCACCACCAGCAACGGCAGCCAGAATTGCCAGCGCCGCAGCTCGCGCGCGACCCGCCGCCAGCGCCGCTGCTCCGGCATGGTGTGGGAAATCGCCGCCGCCGGATTGGCCAGCCGCGCCTGCAGCCAGTGCGGCGCCTCCCGCCAATACCACGCCGCCAGCGCCATCACGGCGCCGGCGCACGCATGCACCACCGCCCACGCGACGATCACCGCCGCGAGCGACGGCGCCGCCACTTCGCGATGCGCCATCAGCCACTCCGTCGCCTTCGAATAGGTCACGACCAGATCGTCACCGAGCAGCAGATACTGCAGCACCACGCCTTGCAGCGCCGCCCACGCTCCGATCAACGCGCCGCCGATCGCCACCGCGAGCGCGTTCCAGCCGAGCAGCTGCACCGCGCCGCCAAACAGCGTTCCCTGCATCGCGATCGCCACCATCGGCCGCACGCGTCCGCCACCCGGCGAAAACGCCTTCAAGCCCGACGAAATGAACGCCACCCACACGACGCGGCCCGGCGGATTCAGCTTCGCCGACGCCGACGTCAGCATCGCCGCCTGCACACTCGCCAGCGCCGCTCCACGCAACGGAAACTTCACCGCGTGCAACGTCGCGCCGATCGACATCTCGACCGCACCTGACGCGCCGCCCCACAAACCGACCCGCGTCCATTCGCCATACTCCGCACACGCCTGCTGCAATCGCACCGGCGTCGCCGGATCGGCGGCCGACAAAATCAAATCCGGCTCGCGCCCCTGCCATTTCGCCGCCGCGTCAGCCGCGAGACCGCGCAACACCACGATGCGCGCAGCCGGAGCGATCGGCGCAACCGGATCCGCCGCCGCGTCCACGAGCGTGATGTCGCCGCGCTCGGCCGCCGCGCGCAGAAATTCCGCCAGCTCGGCGGCCTCCGCGCCCGCGCCTTCGCCCACGAGGGCGATCAAAAGGGCGTTCTCCGCGGTGGGCGACATGTAGTCAGCCAATCACCCCGCCGCCATCACGCAAGCGCGCTTCCCCCTGCGGGCCACCCGCGCGCCCAGGAAAAAGCCGCGGCGCCTTGCGGCCGCCGCGGCTGGTTCTGCACACACTTAGTCTGACCCAAATATCAGAAGCGGATGTTCGCGCCGACCGAGTAGGTCATGTTCTTGTCGTCGTCGCGCTCGACGCCGGCCTGGATGCCGACGCGGCTCGTGACCCAGTAGTTGGCTTTCACGCCGTAGTTCCACGAGTCGTTGTTCGAACCGCGGGTGAGGTCCTCGTAACGCACGTAGGGCGTGACGGTGAAGGCGGACGCGACATCGATTTCAGCACCGACGCCGAGGCCCCACGCGAACGAATCGTCGCTGAAGCCCGCGGCCTTCTGCCACACCCAGCCGATGCCGGCCTCGACGTAGGGCTTGAAGCCCGCGGAGGTCAGATACGCGCGCGCGCCGGCCATGAGGTCGTGCTGCGTGATGCGGGTGCCGGCGAACGAGCTGGAGCGCGTGTAGCCGTATTCGAAAAGGCCATCGAGGCCCTCGCGCAGGCTCTGGTTGGCCGCGAGCGAGAAGCGCGAGGCGTGGACGTTGGTGCCGTCGAGATCGACGTAACCGTAGCCGAGCGTGGTGTAATTCTGGCCGAGCAGGCCGTTGGCTTTGGTGTCGGCCGGATTCGGCACGGCGACATTCGCGCTCTGCGCGAACGACGCGGAAGCGAGGCCGAGCGAAACCGCCGCGGCCAGGATCAAAGTTTTGCAGGAAGGAACGTTTTTCATGTGTTTGGTTTGTTGCTTGGTCGTGCCCACGCTTGGGGCCGCGTTGGAGAACGCGGTTGCGTGTTCACGCGGAGAGAAACACGGGCGCGCCCGCGAAGTTCCGGGAGAAAATTTTCGCAGCGTGCGGAACCTCGCCGCGGTGGAATTGTCGGGCCGCCGCCTTTTTCCCAAGCGTGGGACGCCTGGCGTAGGCGCGGCGAAATTTCGCGGAAAAATCCGCGCGTCACGCTCCACTTGCGCAAACGATCAAGCCGCGTAGCGTGCCGCACCAACCCCGCTTCCCACCATGAAATCCACGCGCCTCCTCTTCACCCTCGCCACCGCCATGCTCTTTTTCGCCACCTCGAACGCCGAGCCCGTCAAGGTCGGCGACGCCGCCCCCTCCGTCACCGGCACCACCGACACCGGCGCCAAGCTCGACCTCGCCGACGTCTATCGGCAGCACGCCTACACGCTCGTCTATTTCTATCCCAAGGCCGACACTCCCGGCTGCACGAAGCAGGGCTGCTCGCTGCGCGACGGCTACGAAGCGCTCACGAAAATCGGCGTCGCCGTCATCGGCGTCAGCCACGACGACGTGAAGGCGCAGACGGAGTTTAAGCAGAAATACAATCTGCCGTTCACGCTCATCGCCGACACCGACAAGACGGTGATCAACGCCTTCGGCGTGCCGACGCGCAACGTCCCGATGGTCGGCGAATTCGCCTCGCGCTCCGCCTACCTCATCAAGGACGGCAAGATCGTCTACACCGACTACAAGGGCACGACGACCGAGCAGGCGAAGGTGATCCTCGATTTCATCGCGGCACAGAAAAGCTGAGCGCGGCGCACACGCATTCTGCATTCATCGGCGCGGCTGAGGCCGCGCCTTTTGTTTTCCCCTGTGGGAGCCCGCCCGCGGCGCGCCGTCGCGAGCAAGCTCGCTCTCACAAGACAGGCAAACCTCAGCGGCCCCAGCGGTTCGCCAGCACGCCGTTCACGAGCAGCTGCACCGGGTGATAGAACATGATCGGCAGCAGAATCAGCGAAAGATCCACGCGCGCGCCGAAGATCAGCACCGCCAGCGGCACGCCCATCGCGAGCGTCTTCTTCACCGCGCAGAAATAGCCCGCGATGAAATCCTCGCGATTCAGCCGCAGCGCGCGACACGACGCCGCGATCAGCACGGACATGAAGGCGAACAACCCGACCGCGAGCGCGAGCGTCGCGAGCGTCACGTCGGCGCCGTGCCGCTGCCACACACGGTCCTGCACCGAATCGCAGAACGCCGCGTAGACCATGAAGAGGATCGCGCCGTTGCTCAGACGCGTGACCCATTTCTTCCGCGCGTCGATCCACGCCGCGGCGCGCGTGCGCGCCAGCGCGCCGCATGCGAACGGCGCGAGCGTGAGCGCGGTGATTTTCAACAGCAGCGGACCGATCGGCGTGGTCTGGCCGGTCGTGCGCATCAGCAGCTGCACGAGGAGAGGCGTGAGCAGCACGCCGAGGACATTCGAGAACGCGGCGTTGAACAGCGCGCCCGCCGTGTTGCCGCGCGCCACCGAGGTGAACACGACCGAACTCGAGACCGTCGACGGCAGCACGCAGAGATAGAGAAATCCGTCGCGGATCGCGCCCGGCATCGCCGGCCAAAACGTCGGCACGAGCGCGTTGAGTCCGAGTCCCACGAGCGGAAACACGGCAAACGTGAACAGCTGCACGACGACGTGCAGCCGCCAGTTCGCCGCGCCCTCGCGGACTTTTTCGAACGGCAGCGACCAGCCTTGCAGGAAAAGGATCAGCGCGACGCCGACATTCGTCAGCAGTTCCGGCTGCATCCAACCGCCGCGCGCGGCCGGCGCGGGAAACACGAACGCCAGCGCCGTGACCGCGAGCAGTCCGAACAGAAAGGCGTTGGCGCGGAGCCAAGTCATCTGAGCAGCAGAAGCCACAGATGGACACCGATGCACACAGATAAAACCCCGGCCACGCGCGCCCGCACTGGAACGAACATCGGGACCGCATTGGCGACCGGGCCCGAACCGAGACCAACACCGCATCTGTGTCCATCTGTGTTCATCTGTGGTTAGGAAAATTCACAGTTCATCGTCGTTCACCGGCGCGAGCACCTGCGCGCGCGGATCGAGTTTGGCGCGCCCAATCCAATCGCTGAAGAGCGGCGCACGGTCGAGCAACTCGCGCGTCAAGGGCGCCGCCACCAGATCGATCACGCGCAGTTCGCCGCGTTCGTCGCGCACGACATTGCGATCGTGCGTGTCGGCCACCAGCCACGGTTCGCCGTCGAGAAAGGCCAGGCGCGGGTGATCGCGGTCGGCGCGCAAGAAACGCGAGGGGATCGGGATGAACCGCTCGGGGTCGAGCCCCGAGACATCCGCCTTTTCCGGCAACGGCCGGCCGTAGGTCTGCTTCGCCACGAGCACGCCTTCGGGCGTGATGCCCACGAGCTCCGTCGGCATGCCGACGATATGCGTGAGGCGGAGCTTTTCGAACAAGCGCCGGTAGCTGCCCGGCACGGCAGTCGCGACAATCAGGCCGTCATCGCCGCGATCGAAGCGGAACGTCGCGCCGACGTCGCCGCCTTCGCGGAAGAGGAAGAACTTGTAGACCGATTGTTGCGCGTCGGCGAACGCCAGCGCCTCCACGCCTCCGCCGATGCGGTGCAGGCGCGTGGTGTTGCTCTCGAACGGGTCGTCGAGCTCCGAGTCGAAGCCGAAGTCCTCCAACCGCACCAACGGCAGTGTCGCACGGAACGCTCGGATGGCGTCACCGAGCTCCGCCCAGCGCGGCTCGGCGAGCTCCAGCAGGCCTACTTCGTCTCCGGGAGCGAGGACGAGCGGGCGGTCTTGATGTGTTCCGAAAGCGCATTGGGCTGCTTTCGTGCCCACTTGATCGAGCGCCCGAAGTCGTTGCCCGTGACGGTCCAGAATCCCTGCCCATGCTTCGCCGCCGGGGAGCCGGGGGCCTTCGAGGAATGTTTCTCCTCCGGTGAAGGGGTCTTTTTGCATGCGTCGGACACGAGCCTGACCGTGCGCCGGGCGGAGGCGGAGGCAAAGGCTATTTTGTGCGCAACGTGTTCACAAAGCCCGCGCGAGGCCAGCCCTTTGCCCGACGCCTCTTCGTTCTCGTTCTCCATTTCTCCTAATCGTTCTCCCAGAACTTCCGGACCTGCTTTTGCCGGGAGAAAGAGAAAGATTAAGAGAACGAGAACGATCCGAAGGACCGCCTGTGGGCCGAAAGGACGAGCGGACTTGTAACGACGGCGCACTTGCGCCGGGGCGGACGCAGGATTGCCTCTCAATCCTGACGCTTGACACCCCCCCGCCCCTCCACTGACGTTGGCCCTCTTTTTTTAACAAAACCATGCAACCTACATTCCGTCCGCACCGCAAGAAGCGCGCTCGCAAGATCGGTTACCGCGCCCGCAAGGCCACTCGCGGTGGCCGCAAGGTCCTCGCCTCCCGCCGCCGCAAGGGCCGCAAGCGCCTGACCGTCGTCTGATTTCCACCCGCCGTGCCCGGCGCTGACACGCCTCCGCCGTCGCAGCGCCTCCGCGCTGCGCAGCGCGTGAAGCGCAACCGCGACTTCCGCGCCGCACGCGAGCACGGTCGCCGCGCCGATTGCGGCGCGTTTCAACTCGTCTGGCGCGCCCGGCCCGCGCCGGAAGACGCGACCCCCGCCCGCGTGGGCGTGGTCGCCTCCAAGGCCGCCGTCGGCAACGCCGCCGTCCTGCGCAACCGCGCCAAGCGCCGCCTGCGCGAGATCTACCGCAAGCACCAGCACCTCGTGCCCGCCGGGCTCGACCTCGTGTTGACCGCCCGCGCCGCCGCGCTCCGCCAGCCCTACGCCGAGGTGGAGCAAAGATTCATCACCGCCTGTCGGAAATTGGCTCCCGCCACGCCACCTCATGCCTGAGCCGATCCACACCGCGTTCCGTTTCGCCGCCCGCCTGCCTGCGCGCGCCGTGGACGCGTTGCTCTGGCTCTACCAAAAACTCGTTTCCCCGGCGCTCGCCGTCGCCGCGCCGTCCTGCGGCTGCCGCTTCGCGCCGACCTGCTCGCACTACGCCCGCGAGGCGCTGCGCGAACACGGCCTCCTCGCCGGACTCGCGCTCACGGTGCGTCGCCTCGCGAAATGCGGCCCGTGGCACCCCGGCGGCCTGGACCCGGTGCCGGCGCGAAAATTCTCCTGCATCAAAATCTCATCTCCGATCACGCCGGCTGAAAGCTGACCGCTGATCGCCGACACCTTCATTCATGGACAAGAAAAACACCGCCATCGGCGTGCTGCTCCTCGTGGCCGCCATGCTCGCCTTCTATTTCAGCGCGAAATTCTCGCCGCCGCCGCCGAAGCCCGTGATTCCGTCCACGCCGGTCACGAGTCCCGTCGCGACGAACGCGGCGCCCGCGGCCGGCCCCGCGCATTCGCCGGCCGACACCACGCTCTCCGCCGCCCAGCCCGCCAGCAACGCCCCCGCGGAATACGTCACACTCGGCAACGACTTCGTGAACGTCCGCTTCACCACCGCCGGCGGCGCCATCGACCACGTCGAACTGAAAAAACACTCCGCCACGCTCGACGCGCACGGCAAACCGTCCGACGCCCGCTACACCCTCAACGCCCCGCAAGCCGCGCCCGCGCTCAGCTTCGGCACGCTGCCCGGCGCCGATAAGGACGCGCGCTACGAACTCGTCTCGCACACCGCCAACACCGTTGTCTACCGCATCGTCGTCGACGGCAAACTCGAGGTCACGCGCCGCTACGAACTGCTCGGCGGCACCGCCGGCGACCCGTATCAAATCCGCCACGAGACGACCTTCCGCAACCTCACCGCGCAAGCGCTCCCGCTCCCGCGCACCTCGCTCAACCTCGGCACCGCCGCGCCGCTCGGCCCGCTCGACACGGGCATGTATGTCAACGCCGGCTACTACAACGACGACGGCACGGAATTCATCCGCCGCGACGAACTCGCCGGCGGCGGCTTCTTCACCTCGAGCCCGCCGCTGCCGTTCATGGACAAGATCGCCCCGGTCACCTGGGCCGCGGTCAAAAACCAGTTCTTCGCCGCCATCCTCACGCCTGACGAGCCCGGCGTCGGCCTGCGCATCGAGCGCCTGAAAATCGATCCGCTGAAGCCGGTCGAGGATCGTTCCGCCTACGCGATCACCGGCGAACTGCTCGTCGACCTGAAGCCCATCCCGGCCAGCGGCAGCGCCAAGTGGAGCGCCACCTATTACGTCGGCCCGAAGGAATACAGCCGCCTCTCCGCCACCGATCACTTCAAGAAGAACGAGGACAAGGTGATGAATTTCGCCCCGTTCTTCTTCAACAAGATCTTCCTCTCCCAATACGTCGGCCCGGGTATGATCTGGCTGCTCGCCAAGGTGCACAGCTTCATCCCGAACTGGGGCTGGGCCATCGTCGTCATGACGATCCTGCTCAAGGTCGTCACGCTGCCCTTCACGCTCGCCGCGTCCCGCTCCGCCAAGCGCATGCAGAAGCTCATGCCGCTCATCCAGGAGTCGCGCGAGAAATACAAGGACAACCCCCAGAAGGCGCAGGAAGCGATGATGCGCATCTACAAGGAGAACAAGGTCAACCCGCTCGGCGGTTGCATCCCGATTCTCATCACGATGCCGCTCTTCATCGGCTTCTTCGCCGTGCTCCAGGGCGCCGCCGAGCTCCGCTTCGCGCCGTTCCTCTGGGCCGTCGACCTGTCCGCGCCCGACACCGTCTACTCCTTCGGCGCCGTCACGCTGCCGCTGCTCGGCCTGACCCATCTGAACATCAACATCCTCCCCATCATCATGGGCGCGACGATGATTTATCAGATGAAGCTCACGCCGACCGCGCCCAACGTCGACCCGGCACAGGCCACGATGATGAAGTTCATGCCGTGGATGTTCGCGCTCTTCTGCTACAACTTCGCCTCCGCGCTCGCGCTCTACTCGAGCATCAACGCGCTGTTCTCGATCGGCCAGCAGATGTTCATCAACAAAATGCCCGAGCCGCAACTCGCCGGCGCCGTCGGCTCCGACGGTTTGAAGAACGTGACGCCGAAGAAAAAGCGCTAAGCGAAAAGCGTTAGGCTCTAAGCGCCGCGCCCCCTAACGCGCCTCGTTTTGGGCTTACAGCTTAGAGCTTATTGCTTACAGCTGCCTTCCCCCATGGCCGGCCACAACAAATGGTCCAAAGTCAAACGCCTCAAGGCCGTCACTGACGCGCGCAAGGGCAAGGTCTTCTCGCGCCTCGCGCGCGACATCACCCTCGCCGCCAAATCCGGCGGCGGCTCGCCCGACGCCAACGCCCGTCTCCGCACGCTCCTGCTGAAGGCGCGCGAGTCGAACATGCCCGCCGACAACGTCGACCGCGCCATCAAGAAAGGCACGGGCGAATTGCCGGGCGTCGTGTTCGAGGAGATGACCTACGAGGGCTACGGCGCGGGCGGCGTCGCGATCGTCGTGAAGGTTCTCACCGACAACAAGCAGCGCGCCGCACAGGAAGTGCGCTCCATCTTCACGCGCTGGGGCGGCAACCTCGCGCAGACCGGCTCGGTGTCCTTCCAATTTTTGCATGCTGGCCAGTTCCTCATCGCCGCGGGCAAGACCTCAGAGGACAAACTCATGGAGGTCGCGCTCGAGGCCGGCGCCGACGACGTCATCGCCACCGAGCAAGGCTTCGAGGTCCGCTGCGCCATCCACGCCTTCGACAAGGTCGCCCACGCGCTCGAACAAGCCGGCATCAAGCCCGACTCCTCCGAGATCGCCCATATTCCGAACGTCACCGTGCCCGTCACCGACCTCGGCATCGCGAAGAACCTCGTGCGCCTCCAGGAAGCCCTCGAGGAAAACGACGACGTCCAAGCCGTCTTCTCAAACGAGGAAATGGACGAGGCGACCAGCGAAGCCGCCCACGCGTAATCGCCCGACGCCGCGCGCCTAAGTTTGCGCCGATTCGAGCGTATCATGGCCATGCACCGACTCCTTCGCTTCGCGCGAACCCTGCTCGGCTCTGGCACGCTCTTCGGCGCCGTCGGCCTTCTCTTCGGCAACGCGTCCGACCTCGCGCCGCCGCTCCCCGATTTCCCTCGTCTCCTCGCCAATGCGACCGCAGTGACTGTCTACGAAGGCCTGCCGCATCCCTTGTGGGAGAAACGGACCTTCACCGAGGAGCGCCGCACCAAGACCAACTTCGAGCTCGCCGGCGAGTTCTTCTACGCGGAACCGCTCGCCGTGCCCGCGACCGATCTCCAGGGGCTCGAGCAGATTTTCCGCACCACGAAAGTGTGCGTGCCGTTTCGCGGCGAGAAATTCTGCGGCGGCTTCCATGCCGACTACCTCATCGAATGGCAAAAGGGCGAGGCCCGCCTCGCGTCCGTTCTGCTCTGCTTCGGTTGCCACGAACTGAAACTGGTCGCGCCCGACCTCGCGGTCCGCACCGACCTGTCGGAAGCCGGCTTCGCCGCGCTCCGCTCGATCTTGACCCGCTATCGCCAGCACCGACCGCCCTTCAAGATCGACGACGGCAAGAAAGCGCCCAAGCCGCCGCCCGTGCGCGTCGAAGTGAAAATGTGAAGACCGCGCCGCCGCCGGCTCAGGCTACCGACGCCCGCAGCCGCACGAACGTCTGCTCCGCACGCTCCACGGCGCCGTGGAACTGATCCATCGAGAGTCCGGCGGCCGCGAGCGACTGCGGTGCCGTGTTCGGATGATCGCCAGGCAAGCCGTAGCCGTTCTGCGTCGCGACCGTCGAGGCCAGGTCCAGCAAGTGCACGACCGGCTCCGACCGCACGATGGCCTCATCGTGGTGCTCGATCGCGAGCACGATGTCCGGTGGAAGGTGCCAGTGTTGAAGCACCGCCGCACACACCTGCCAGCAATCCGTGCCCCAAAACCGATGCTGCCAGACCGCGAGACTCTCTTCCCCGCTGTGGTGGAACGGCGTCACCGTGAGGTTCTCGCGCGCGGCTGCGCGCTCGAGGATCAGCATGCCGAGGCTGCGCAGCAACCCGATGGTATAGCAGTCCTGCGCGTCGAGCTTCGCCCGCACCGCGAACTCTTCCATCAGCGTCGCCACGAAAAGGGAATTTTCCCGATAGCGCGCGCTGCTCACGCCATGTAGCGACAGCGGCGTCTCCGCCAGCTGCACCGAAGCCAGCGCGCCGACGAGGCGGTGCACTTCGCTGAAACCCACCGCCACGACGGCATCCTCGATCGCACCGATCGGTTCCGCGCGTCCGTAGGCCGCGCTGTTGGCCATGCGCAGCACGCGCGACACGAGCGCCGAATCGCGCTTGAGCAACGCCACGACATCGCGCGCGTCGGTCTCCGGTGTGCGCACCAGTCGACCCAGTTCCGCCAGCAAGCGCGGCGCCGCCGGCAATTGCTGCGCCAAATCGTGCAGCGTCATCTCGGAAATCTTGGCACTCGTCATAGGGGGGTCCCGCCTACATCGGCACACCGTTTCCCCAACTGAATCCCGCGTGAGCATCAAATTAGGGCCGAAACGCACTATTTACCCAGGCAGAAAGGCTCCATAGTTGCTGATTTTCAGATATTTATCTGATTACACCTTGATCTGGGTAATATTCCTGCCACTACCCCCCGCGTCACCTGCCGGCGCCCCACCCCATCCTCCGCCGGTTCCTCGCACTCTACGATTCAGCACGTCGAGCCCCAGCTCGAGCGCGCTGCGTTTTCTGACCGACATGAACACACACACCCATCCCACCCGCGTCGGGCCGCGCATGCGCGCGCTCCGATTTTTCGCCAGCGTTGCGCTGGCCGCCGGCGCCACCCTGTCGTCCCGCGGCGACGTCGTTTTCAGCCGTAACACGACGACCGCCGAACCCTGGGCTGCCTACTCGGCCACCTTCACACCGACCGTCTCCGGCAACTACAGCTTCGGCTTCAACCTCACGGCCGGTGGCCCTTCGGGCGACAACTCCATCCTCGTCGACGCCGTGAAGATCACCCAGGGCGCCACGACCGTGTTCTCCGACGGCTTCGAGACGCCCAATCTTGCGGCCAACAGTGGCAGCTCGGCCAGCGGCGGCACCGCCACCATCGGCAACTGGACGTGCACCAACTACAGCGGCGTCCTCGACGGCTCCCCGCCGAACTGGGGCCTCGCCGCGCAGGGCCTCGGCACCGCCGACGGCACCACGCAATACGCCTACCTTCAAGCGGTGTTCGGCACCTTGGGCAAAATCAAGGCCGTCAACACCGTCTCTCTCGTCGCCGGCCAGACCTACACGATCTCGTTCTACCAGGCCTCGCGCCACGACTTCGGCGGCACCACCAGCTACACTGTGACGCTCGATTACGTGCCCCCGACCGTCTACGCCAGCGGCCTCTCACCCGTGATCGCCTACGATCCGATTTTCCCGAGCTATCCGGTGGTTCCCGATAGCCTGGAAGGCAAGCCGGCGCCCACGGTCGGATACGACGATCCGCGCTGGACCAATCCCCACCCCGCGACCTCATTCCCCATTGGCTCGCACCCCTGGGAGTTCATCGCCCCCTACGACTTCTCGGCCAACTGGATCAACGCCTGGTCCAATATGAACTCCGACGGCCATGGCTTCCCTGGCAACGCCAACTGGGCACGCTGGGACTGGAACATCTGGGGCTACAACTACTCCATCTACCAAAGCTGGACCAAGTATTCGACCATCATCAACGGCAACGGCTCCTACGTGCTGCAGTTCCTCGCCGATAATGCCTCCTGGATCTATATCGATAGCCAGCTCATCGGCTACCAAGACTACAGCTGGGGCTCGAACGGCACCGGCCGCTACACCATCAATCTCACCGGCAACGGCCCGCATGAGCTCAGCTTCGTGATCTGGGACGGCGGCGGCCTCGCCGGCGGCAAGTTCCGCCTCGAGACCACCCAGTCCTTCTCCACCAACAACCCCGGCGTCCCGCTCCCGCCCGCCCCGCCGGCATCCGACACCACCGCCCCGGTCATCACCGCCCCGGCCGACATCGTCACCGAGGCCACCGGCCCGGCCGGCGCCACCGTCACCTTCACCGCTACCGCGACCGACGATAAGGACGGCACCGTCCCCGTGACCGCCGCCCCCGCTTCCGGCAGCACCTTCGCCCTCGGCGTGACCGCGGTCGGCCTCGCTGCCAGCGACGCCGCCGGCAACACCGCCACCGCGTCATTCGATGTCACCGTGCAAGACACCACCGCACCGGTCATCACCGCTCCCGCCAACATCACCACCGAAGCCACCAGCGCCGCCGGCGCCGCCGTCAGCTACACCGCCAGCGCCTACGACCTCGTGGACAATTCCACCACCGTCATCGGCACGCCGGCCTCCGGCAGCACCTTCGCCCTCGGCACCACCACGGTCGCGCTGTCGTCGAGCGACTCGCGGCACAACACGTCTTCGAAATCCTTCACCGTCACCGTGCAGGACACCACCGCGCCCGTCATCACCGCTCCCGCCAACATCGTCGCCGAGGCCACCAGCGCCAACGGCGCCGCTGTCAGCTACAGCGCCAGCGCCACCGACCTCGTCGACGGCAACACCGCCGTCAGCGGCTCGCCGGCCTCCGGCAGCGTGTTCGCGCTCGGCACCACCTCGGTCGCCCTCGCCTCGCACGACGCGCACGGCAACGCCTCGTCCGCCTCGTTCAGCGTCACCGTCCGCGACACCACCGCGCCCGTGCTGAACGTCCCCGCGAACCAAGTGATCGAAGCCACCAGCGCCGTCGGCGCCGTCGCCACGTTCAATGCCACTGCCACCGACGCCGTCGGCGTCACCTCGCTCACCACCAGCGTGGCGAGCGGCTCGACGTTCCCGATCGGCACCACGACCGTCTCCGTCACCGCCGCGGACGCCGCCGGCAACGCCGCGAGCGGCTCCTTCACCGTCACCGTGCAGGATACCACGGCCCCCGCCCTCCACGTCCCCGCGAATCAGGTGATCGAAGCCACCAGCGCCGCCGGCGCCGTCGCCACGTTCAATGCCACCGCCACCGACGCCGTCGGCGTCACCTCGCTCACCACGAGCGCAGCGAGCGGCGCCACGTTCCCCATCGGCACCACCACGATCTCCGTCGTCGCTCAGGACGCCGCCGGCAACACTTCCTCCGGCTCGTTCACGGTCACCGTCCGCGACACCACCGCTCCCGCGATCACCGCCACGCTGACCCCGCGCCGCGGCGGCGGCGACGACGAGTCCGCGCAGTTCTTCACCATCGCCTTCGCGTCCACCGACGCCGTCGGCGTGAAGACGCTCACCGCCGTGCTGAACGGCGTCACCGTCACCAACGGCCAGGTCGTGCAATTGCAGCTGAAGAAATCCGGCGCGCAGACCGTGAAGCGCGACGACGGCAAGCTACAGATCAAAGCCACCTCCTTTGCTCTGGTCGTCACCGCCACCGATGCGGCCGGCAACGTCGCCACCAAAACCATCGTGCCCGTCTTCGTGAAGAACGGCAAAGACGACAAGGACGACGACGATAAGGGCGGTGACAAAAACGACGGCAAGAAGGACGACGACAAGGGCAAGTCCTCGAAGGGCTGACCCCTTTTCCTAAACTCATCACCCACGAGTCCGCCCCCCACCGGGGCGGACTTTTTTGTCACTTTTGCCGGGCCGCGTCCGCGCCATCGGGCGGCTCCACCGCGCTCTTCCGATACGGCGCCAGGTCGACATGCTCGAACAGGTCGCCTACGCCGCTATCCACCCCGACCGTCGTCGCATACAGCCCGAAGCGGCTCGCTCCCGGCGCATCCAGCTCGGCGAACGGCTGTTCCGCGTAGCCCTGCGAACGGTGCATCTTGCCCCCAGCCTCGCCGATTTGCAGGCAAGTGCGGTCCGTGCCCGGGACCAACACATCCTGCCGAAACTCCAGCGGACGCGTCGGCCAGCGGTGCACATAGAGCTTCTTCACCGACCAGGCCGCCGTCACCTCCGTGCCTCCGCGTGTCGCGTCCGCCGCCCACGCGCACGCCTTCGTCACCGAGAGCGCGCAACCGACATGGTTCGGATGGCCCGACTCGCCATCGAGCGCGTGCGTCACCACCACGTCGGGACGGTAGTGGCGGATTTGCGCGGCCAGCCACTCGGCCGCCCGGCTTTCGCCGCCCCAGAGTTTCCAGTTGTCCTCCAACGTGCCCTGCCACGCGCCGTCGGCGAAACGCGCGAAGACCGGCTCGTTGGGCAAACCGTAGACGCGGCACGCACGCCGTTGCTCCTCCTCGCGCAGCTCGCGATTGCCCGCCGGAGTGATCCCGGCCTCGCCACTCGTCAGCACGACGAAGACCACGGGCAGCTTCCGCACGAGACACACATAGGGCAACAGCCCCGGAAAATACGCCTCATCGTCCGGATGCGCGATGACGACCATCAACGCCGCCTTCGCCGGTTGCTCCGCCCCAGTCGTCGACGCAGCGGACGACGCGCCGCGCGCCAGCACCACGCTGACGCCGAGCGCCATCAACGCCACCCACCACAACCCGCTCCGCCGATGGCGCACGCAGTTCATGCCGGCGGTCGCACCGTCACTCCGGCGTCAGGTGACCGATCTGCCGGCTGAGCGATTTCTCGAGGCTCCCGCAGACGAGTTCGCACAGCTTCGGGATCGTCGGATCGCTGATGCGGTAAAAGACCTGCAAGCCCTCCTTGCGCCGCGCGAGGATGTGCGCCGCCGTCAGCGTCTGGAGGTGCCGCGAGACGTTCGCCTGCGTGCCGCCCGTGGCCTCGACGAGGTCGGTCACATTGCGCTCCCCCTCGAACAGCGACTGGATCAGGCGCAGCCGCATCGGCTCCGAGAGCACCGCGAAACGGGCGGCGACGAGCTGGAGGGCGTCCTCATTGAGCGGGCGATGCTTGGGCATGTGGCGCAGGAAACAGCCTCTTGACATGGTGGCAAGTATATGCGTTTATGCGCATATAGAGTCAATACGAATCCTCGCCATGACCACCCACGACCTCGTCCGCCTCCTCGCCGGCTCCGTCCTTCTCCTCGGCGTCGCCCTCACGCACTTCGTCAGCCCCTGGTGGCTGCTGCTGCCACTGTTCGTCGGCCTCAACCTGATCCAGTCCGTCTTCACCGGCTTTTGCCCGCCCACGCTGCTCCTGCGCAAACTCGGCTGGGTCGACGACCAGGACGTCATTCACTGGGGCGGCCGCTGATCTTCGCCATGCCCGCGTGGTTGCGCTTCCTCCTGCCGATCCTGGCCGGAGCCGCCTTCGGGGCGGCGCTCGGCTACTACGGCCAATGCTCCTCCGGCACCTGCCCGCTCACCTCCACTTGGTGGCGCGGCGCGCTCTACGGCGCCGTGCTCGGCCTCCTCTGGTCCTCCGGCCAACGCTCCTCTTCCTGAACATGCATTCCCTGCTCCGCCCGGCGCTCGTGCCGGTCCTTCTCCTCTCCTTTGCCGCCGCCGGCGCGGCCCCCTGGACCGCGTCCGACGCCGTCGCCACCGCCCTGCGCGACAACCCCGACGCCGCCCTCGCCCGCCAGCGCATCGCCGCCGCCGAAGCGATGATCGAGCAGGCCAACGCCGCCTGGCTCCCTCAGCTCAACCTCTCCGGCCGTTACACCGACACAAACAGCCCGATGATGGCCTTCGGCTCCATCCTCAACCAGCGGGCCTTCAACTTCGGCCTCGATTTCAACCACCCGGGCAAGATCGACAACCTCAACCTCACCGGCACCGTCGGCTACAACCTCTACAGCGGCGGCCGCGCCACCGCCGGCCGCGACGCCGCCCGCGCCGGCGCCCGCGCCGCCGCCGAGGATCTCCGCGCCGCCCAACAGCAGCTCGCCACCGAGGCGATCAAATCCCTCCTCAATCTCCGCAAGGCCCGCGAAGCCGTCACCGCCGTCGCCGCTGGCGTCCGCGCCTACGAAGCCGCCCTCGCCAACGCCCGCCTCCGCTTCGAGGCCGGCCAAGTCCTCAAAGCCGACCTCCTCAGCCTCGAGGTCCAGCTCGCCCAAACCCGCGAGCAACTCACCGTCACCCGCCACGGCGCCGCGCTCGCCGAACGCGCCTTCCTCTTCGTCCTCGGTCGCGAGCCCCAGCCCGGCGAGTCCGTCGAGCTCGCCGCCGCCGACCCGTCGCTCGACGCCCTCACCGTCCCCTCCGCCACCGACAGCGCCAACCGCCCCGAACTCGCCGGCCTCCGTCAGCGTCTCGCCGCCGCCGAAAAAATGGTCGCAGCCGCCCGCGGCGCGCGCCGCCCGACCGTCAACGCCTTCGCCTCCTATCAATACGACCACGGCTGGAAACTCGACCGCCACGCCGACAGCTGGCTCGCCGGCGTCTCCGTCGACCTGAACGTCTTCGACGGCGGCCAGACCTCCGGCAAAATCCGCCAAGCCGAAGCCGAACTCGCCCAAGTGAAGGAAATGCTCCGCAAGGCCGAACTCGGTTTCGCCCTCGAAGCCGAACAAGCCCGCCTCGCCCACGAATCCGCGCGCGAACGCCTCGCCGTCTCCACCCAAACCGTCGCCCAAGCCGAGGAGAGCGCCGTCCTCACCCGCGCCCGCTTCGAGAAAGGCGCGCTCCTCGCCTCCGACCTCATCGGCGTCGAAAGCCGCCTCATCGAAGCGCGCATGCGCCGCACCATCGCCGAAGCCGACGAGCGCATCGCCCTCGCCGAACTCCACCGCGCCGTCGGCCTCACCCCGCTCGCGCAACCGTGAACCCTTTAACAACGACCATGAAACTCCCCGCCACCGCCCTCGTCCTCGCTCTCGCGCTCCTCGCCGGCTGCGCGAAGCACGGCGCCGATTCCGCGACCGCCGCCGCCGCGCTCCCCACCGCGCGCGTGTCCGTCGCGCCAGCCGCCGCCGTCGACGCCCCGATCCTCACCGAAGTCACCGGCACCGTCCGCCCCGCCCAGCGCGCGCTGCTCGCCGCCAAGGTGATGGGCACCATCTCCGACCTGCCCGTTACGCTCGGCCAACCCGTCGCCGCCGGCGAGGTGCTGCTGAAAATCTCCGCCGCCGAAATCTCCGCGCGCGTCGCCCAAGCCCGCTCTCAATACAACGTCGCCCAACGCGATCTCGCCCGCGAACGCGACCTCCTCGCCAAGGGCGCCAGCACCGCCGACATGGTCCGCGGTCTCGAAGACCGCTTCGCCGGTGCCGAGGCGATGGTCCGCGAAGCCGAGACCATGCTCGGCTACACCGAGCTGCACGCCCCCTTCGCCGGCACGATCGTCCGCAAATTCGTTCACGCCGGCGACCTCGCCGCTCCCGGCCAGCCGCTCCTCGAAGTCGAGGGCGCCGGCGACCTCCAGATTGAGACCGGCATCCCCGACTCGCTCGCCGCCCACGTGAAAACCGGCGACGCACTCCTCGTGCAGGCCGAGTCCGGCGCCTCCTTCCGCGCCACCGTGACGGAACTCTCCACCGCCGCCGACGCCGCCTCGCGCACCGTCACCGCCAAGCTCGCCGTCGCCGCCGACGCGCCCGTGCGCTCCGGCCAGTTCGTCCGCGTCCACGTTCCCTCCGCCACCGTGCACGCCATCCTCGTGCCGGCCGACGCCGTCAGCACCGCCGGCCAATTGGAGCGCGTCTTTGTTGCCACCAACAAGCGCGCCGAGCTCCGCCTCGTGAAAACCGGCGGCACCCACGACGGCCACATCGAGATTCTCGCCGGCCTCGCCGCCGGCGAGACCGTCATCGTCCGCGCCCCGGCCGGCCTCCGCGAAGGTCAACCGCTCGAGATCGCCCCATGAGCACCGCCCCCCGCCAATACGGCATCGCCGGCCGCATGGCCGCGATGTTCATCGATTCGAAGCTCACGCCCATCGTCGTCGCTGCGTCGCTCCTGCTCGGCGTGTTCGCCGTGCTCATGCTTCCGCGCGAAGAGGAGCCGCAGATCAAGGTGCCCATGATCGACGTCATGGTCGCCATGCCCGGCGCCAGCGCCGCCGAGGTCGAGAACCGCGTCACGCGCCCGATGGAGAAGCTCCTCTGGGAAATCGCCGGCGTCGAATACCTCTACTCCACCGCCAGCCCCGGCGGCAGCATGACCATCGTGCGCTTCAAGGTCGGCACCGACCTCGAGACCGCGCTCGTCCGCCTCAACCAGAAACTCCAGACCAACTTCGACCACATCCCGCTCGGCGTCTCGCCGCCGCTCATCAAGCCGCGCACGATCGACGACGTGCCCGTCGTCGCGCTCACGTTCCACAGCGCGCACTACGACCACTACACGCTCCGCCGCATCGCCGCGCAGGTCGAGGAGTCCGTCAAAGCCATCCCGATGGTCGCCGAGACAACGCTCATCGGCGGCACGCGCCGCCAAGTCCGCGTCGCGCTCGATCCCAACGCCCTCACCGCGCGCAACCTCTCCGCCTCCTACCTCGTGCCCATGTTGCAGCAGGCGAATTCGCAGGCGCACACCGGCGCGCAGTCCTTCGCCAATCAGGAAACCCTCCTGCAAACCGGCACGTTCCTCCGCGACGCACGCGACGTCGGCAACGTCGTCGTCGGCGTCTACGGCGACCGCCCCGTCTATCTCCGCGACGTCGCCACGATCAGCGACACCGCCGAGGAGCCGAGCAACTACGTCCTCTTCGGGGTGGGCGCCAGCGCGGCCGGTTCCTCAATCCTCAATCCAAAATCCGAAATCCAAAATTCCGAGCAGCCCGCCGTCACACTCTCGCTCGCCAAGCGCCCCGGCGCGAACGCCGTCGAGGTCGTCGCCGCCGTAAACGAGAAAATCGCCGCGCTCCGCGGCACCACGATCCCCGCCGACGTCGAGGTGACGCTCACGCGCGACTACGGCGCCACCGCCGCCGAGAAATCCAACGAGCTGCTCCTCCACATGGGCATCGCCGTTTTCGGCGTCGCGATCCTCATCATGTTCTTCCTCGGCTGGCGCGAATCGCTCGTCGTGCTGCTCGCCATTCCCGTGACGCTCGGCCTCACGCTGCTGGTTTTCTATCTCTACGGCTACACGCTGAACCGCATCACGCTCTTCGCGCTGATCTTCTCCATCGGCATCCTCGTGGACGACGCGATCGTCGTCGTCGAAAACATCGTTCGGCACATGAACCTCCCGGGCTGCCGCCACCGGCCGCTGATCGATGTCGCCATCGAGGCCGTGGACGAAGTCGGCAACCCCACGATCCTCGCGACCTGGGCCGTCATCGCCGCCGTGCTGCCGATGGCGTTCGTCAGCGGCATGATGGGCCCCTACATGCGCCCGATTCCGATCGGCTCGAGCGCCGCGATGCTCTTCTCGCTGCTCGTCGCGTTCGCCGTCACGCCGTGGGCCGCACTGAAAGTTCTTCGCGGCCACCACAATCAGGACGGTCACACTTCCGAATTCGTCCCCACCGCCGCCGAGGATCACGACGCGATGCCGGACACCGCGTTCACGCGCCTCTACACGCGCTTCATGCGTCCGCTGCTCGAGCATCGCTCGTGGCGCTGGGCGTTCCTCGCCGTCGTCGCCTTCCTCACGGTCGGCTCGATGGGCCTCGTCGGCATCGGTGCCGTTAAGGTCAAGATGCTGCCCTTCGACAACAAGTCGGAATTCCAAGTCATCATCAACCTCCCCGAGGGCACGACGCTCGAGCAATCCGCCCGCGTCGCCCGCGAGATGGCCGCCTCGCTCCGCATCGAGCCCGAGGTGCGCGACTACCAGGTTTACGCCGGCGCGGCGTCGCCGTTTAATTTCAACGGCCTCGTGCGCCACTACTTCATGCGCCGCGGCAGCAACGTCGCCGACATCCAGGTCAACCTCGTGCCGAAGCACGAGCGCTCCGCGCAAAGCCACGACATCGCCAAACGCATCCGCCCGCGGCTCACCGCCATCGCCGAAAAATACGACGCTGTCGTCGTCGTCGCCGAGGTGCCGCCCGGCCCGCCGGTCCTCTCGACACTCGTCGCCGAAATCTACGGCCCCACCGAGGAAGCGCGCCTCAAGCTCGCCGATAAGGTCCGCAGCATCTTCAAGTCCTCGCCGGGCGTCGTGGACGTGGATTGGTATGTCGAGGCCGAGCAGCCGAAAACGATCCTACGCGTCGACAAGGCCAAGGCCGCGCTCCACGGCCTGACCGAAGCCGCCATCGCGCGCACCGTGCAGATGGGCGTGCAAGGTTACCCGGTCACGCTCCTCCACGCTCCCGCCGAACGCGAGGACGTGAACATCGTCCTGGAACTCCCGCGCGCCGCCCGCGCCCGCCCCGACGACATCCTCGCGCTCACCGTGCGCTCCGAGATGAACCCCGCCGCGCCGCTCGTGCCGCTCCGCGAGCTCGTCACCGTCGAGCAAACGCGCTCGGAGCGGAACATCTACCACAAGAACCTCATGCCCGTGACCTACGTCACCGGCGACGTCGCCGGCGTGGTCGAGAGCCCGGTCTACGCCATCCTCGCGATGAACCAGGAACTCGCGAAACTCAAAGGCACCGACTTCGGCGGCACGACCGACGCCGTGAAGCTCTACAACTCCTCCATGCCCTTCGACGACCGCGAGCCCGCGATGAAGTGGGACGGCGAGTGGCAGGTCACGATCGAGGTCTTCCGCGACCTCGGCCTGGCCTTCGGCGCCGTGCTCATCCTCATCTACATGCTCATGGTCGGCTGGTTCAAAAACTACTCCACGCCGCTCATCGTGATGACCGTGATTCCGTTCTCGCTCGTCGGCATCATGCCGGCGCACGCCGTGATGGGCGCGTTCTTCACCGCTACGTCGATGATCGGCTTCATGGCCGGTGCCGGCATCGTCGTGCGAAACTCGATCATCCTCGTCGACTTCATCGAGCTCCGCCTCAGCCACGGCCGCACGCTCGCCCAAGCCTGCATCGAGTCCGGCGCCGTGCGCTTCCGCCCGATGATGCTCACCGCGCTCGCAGTGGTGGTCGGCGGCCTCGTCATCCTCGCCGACCCGATATTCCAGGGCCTCGCGATCTCACTGCTCTTCGGCGCCATCGCCTCGCTCGTCATCAGCCCGCTCGCCGTCCCGCTCATTTACTACATGACCCACGCCGGCCAACCCACCACGCCGCCGCCCGCGCCGAAGTGCGAACTGCCGGCCGAAAAATCTCCGACTTCATGAATTGGTTCCTCCTCCTCATCCTCGCGTTCATGGCCTTCATGGTCGTGCGCCAGCTCATCGCCATGCGTCCGGGCATTCCGCTCGAAGACGCCAAGGCCGCGCTCAAAGCCGGCACCGCCGTGCTCGTGGATCTGCGCGAGCCGATGGAGTGGCACAGCGGCGTGGCCAAGACCGCCTCGCTCATGCCGCTCAGCGACCTCCGCGGCGAGCGCACGCAATGGCGCGCCTTCCTCGAGAAAAACAAGGGCAAGAAACTCCTCCTCTACTGCGCCTCCGGCACCCGCTCCGGCATGGCCGCCTCGACTTTGAAAAAACAAGGTTTCGACGCCGTGAACGCCGGCTCGCTCCGCGACTGGGACAAAGCCGGCTGGCCCATCTGCTCCCCGAAGCACCGCTGAAACTCCGGGCCGCCTTGCCATGAGTTCCGCCCCTCACTTCGTCATCGTCGGCGGCGTCGCCGCCGGCGCCTCGGCCGCCGCGCGCGCGCGTCGCCTCAACGAGTCCGCCCGCATCACCCTCATCGAGCGCGGCCCCGACGTCTCCTTCGCCAACTGCGGCCTGCCCTACTACATCGGCGGCGAAATCAAATCCCGCGACGCCCTCGCGGTCCAAACTCCGCAAACCCTCAAGGCCATGCTCGCCCTCGACGTCCGCACGAGCACCGAGGCCCTCACCATCGACCGCGCCGGCCGCCGCCTCGAGATCCGTCACCTCGATTCCGGCACCACCGAGTGGCTCGCCTACGACAAACTCCTCCTCGCGCCCGGCGCCGTGCCGCTCCGCCCGAATCTTCCCGGCATCGACGACCCGCGTCTCTTCACGCTGCGCTCCCTCACCGACATGGACCGCATCAAAGCCGCCGCCGCGACCGCGCAGCGCGTCGCCGTCATCGGCGCCGGCTTCATCGGCCTCGAAATGGCCGAGCAATTCGTCCACCTCGGCAAACACGTCACGCTCGTCGAGTTGCTCCCGCAAGTTCTCCCGCCGCTCGACCCGCTGATGACCGCGTTGCTCGAAGACGAGCTCCGCCGTCGCGGCGTCGAACTCATCCTCGGCGACGGCCTCGCCGGCTTCTCCGGCGACACCGAGCTGCAATGCCGTCTCGCCTCCGGCCGCACCTTCGCCGCCGACCTCGTCGTGCTCGCGCTCGGCGTGCGCCCCGAGACCGCACTCGCGCGCGCTGCCGGTCTCGCGCTCGGCGTCCGCGGCCACATCCGCGTGAACGACTTCATGCAGACGGACGATCCCGACATCTACGCCGCGGGCGACGCCGTCGAGACCGAGGATCTCGTCACCGGCGGCGCTGTCGCCGTGCCGCTCGGCGGTCCCGCCAACCGCCAGGGCCGCCTCGTCGCCGATCACATTTTCCGCCCCGAGCTCGCCAAACCCTGGCCCGGCACGCTCGGCACCGCCATCGTCCGCGTCTTCGACGTCGCCGCCGGACTCACCGGTTGGTCCGAAAAACGCCTCCGCGCGCTCGGCCTCGCCTACCGCACCGTCACGGTGAACGACAACCACCACGCCGGCTACTTCCCCGGCGCGAAGCCGATCATCCTCAAACTCGTCTGGGACCCCGCCAACGGCCGCATCCTCGGCGCGCAAGCCACCGGTTTCGCCGGCGTGGACAAGCGCCTCGACGTCATCGCCACCGCCATCGCCGGCGGACTCACGATCGACGACCTCGCCCAACTCGAGCTCTCCTACGCGCCGCCCTTCGGCTCCGCCAAGGACATCGTCAACCTCGCCGGTTTCGCCGCCTGCAACACCCGCGACGGCCTCGTCACGCCCATCGACGCGCTGCCCGACGATCCCGCCGTGCAAATCCTCGACGTCCGTCCACCGCCACTCGTGCAGAAGCACCCGCTCCCGCGCGTCGGCGTCGTGAACATCCCGCTCGCCGCGCTCCGCTCGCGCCTCGGCGAACTCGATCGCGTCCGCCCCGTCGTCACCGTCTGCGCGCTCGGCAAAACCGCCTACTTCGCCGCGCGCATCCTCGCACAAAACGGCTTCACCGCCTCCTCGCTCACCGGCGGCATCCGCGCCCACTTCGACCCGCGCACGCCGGCCAAGCTCCCGACACCATGAGCGACGCACCGGTCGATTTCATCGCCGACGTCATCGGCGCCAGCGAGCAGCGGCCCGTGCTCGTGGACTTCTGGGCCGGCTGGTGCGGTCCGTGCAAGATGCTCAAGCCGCTCCTCGAGCGCCTCGCCGACGAGCCGGAATGCCGCTGGTCGCTCGTGAAGATCGACTCCGCCGCGCAAGCCGACCTCGCGCAACAACTCGGCGTGCGCGGCATCCCCGACGTCCGCCTCTATCACCACGGCAAGGAAGTCGCGCGCTTCGCTGGCTACATGCCCGAGCCGAATCTCCGCGCGTGGCTCGCCGAACACTTGCCCACGCCGAAACGCGACTCGATGGCCCGCGCCCGCGAATTGCTCCTCGCCGCCCGCGCCGACGAAGCCGCCCGCCTGCTCGAACCGCTGCACGCCGCCGCGCCCGACGATGCCGAACTGCGCGTTCTCACGGGCCGCGCGCTGGTCTTCGCCGCTCCCGCCCGCGCCGCCGCCCTCGTCGAGCCCGCGCTCGATTCCGCGTGGCAAGACGGCGCGCGCACCGTCACCGCTATCGCCGCCGCCCTCCAGCGCCTCGACGCCACGGGGGAATTCGGCACCTTGCTGCTCTGTGAGCGTTACCTCGCTGGCTTGCGCGCGCTGCAGGCGCAGGATTTCCGCGCCGCCGCCGACGCGCTCGTCGAAGTTCTCCTCGAAAAGCCCCACTTCGACGAAGGCCGCGCCCGCGCCGCCTGTCTCGCGATCTTCCAACACCTCGGCGCACGCCACGCCGTCACCGAGGAATTTTTCCGCCGCTACAGCATGGCGGTGAACATCTGATTTCCCCCGAACCCCAAAATCCAACCCAACTGATCCTATGAAAACCAATGTCGGCTTCATCGACCGCGTCGTTCGCGTCATCCTCGGCTGCGCCATCCTCGGCGCGGGTTACTACTTCAAGAGCTGGTGGGGCCTCGTCGGCGCCGTGCCCTTGCTCACCGCCGCGCTCGGCTTCTGCCCGCTCTACCGGCCGCTCGGCCTCAATACCTGCGCCCTGAAAGACCAATAATGACGGGCTGTCGGCGTTGCCCCGCGCCGCCGCTCGTCTCTCACTACGAACATGTGGCTCTGGGCTGAATGGATTGCCGATCGTGCCGTCGCCGCGAGCGGGCTGGATGCCGCGCGCGGCGCCGGCGCAGCGCTGCACTTTTTCGTCTACGACCTGCTGAAGGTCGTCGTCCTCGTCGCGGGCGTCTCGTTCCTGATGGCGCTCGTCCGCGGCGCCATCCCGCACGACAAGCTCCGCGCCAAACTCGAAGGCCGCGGCGGCCGCCTGCTCGGCTATCCCGCCGCCGCGCTCTTCGGCGCGCTCACTCCCTTCTGCTCGTGCTCGTCGGTGCCGATCTTCCTCGGCTTCGTCCAGGCGCGGTTCCCCATCGGCGTCGCGTTCGCCTTCCTCATCGCCTCGCCGCTGGTGAACGAGATCGCGGTCGCGATCATGGCCGCCACCTTCGGCTGGAAACTCGCGCTCGGCTACGCGCTGGCCGGCATCCTGCTCGGCATCGTCGGCGGACTGGCCCTCGGCGCGCTGCACGCCGAACGCTGGCTGCAACCGGACGCGCACTACACCGGCGAGGAAGATGACGATGTGCCGCCCGAAGGCTGGCGCGCGCGCCTCGTCGACGCCGCGCAAACCAGCGGCCGCATCCTGCGCAACATCGCACCGTGGCTCGTCGGCGCGCTCGTGCTCGGCGCCGCATTGCACGGCTTCGTGCCGGAAAACTTTTTCCAATCGCTCTTCGCCGGCCGCGGCGCGTGGACCGTGCCGCTCGCCGCGCTGGCCGGCCTGCCGCTCTACGTCAGCGCCAACGCCACCGTGCCGCTCCTCGAAGCCTTCGTCGCCAAAGGCGTGCCGCTCGGCACCGCTCTAGCCTTCCTGCTTTCCGCCGTCGGCGTGTCGCTGCCCGAGCTGGTCATGCTGCGCAGCGTGATGACGGTGAGCCTGCTGGTGATTTTTTCCGGCGTCGTGCTTGTCGGCACGACAATTGTGGGTTGGGTGTTCAACGCATGGCACTGAACCCCTCCTACGGCGCCGAATTCTGGGACAACCGCTACTCGACCTCCGGCTTCGTCTTCGGAACGGAGCCGAATGATTTTCTCCGCAGCGTCGCGGACCGCATCCCCGCCGGCCCCGTGCTCTGTCTCGCCGAGGGCGAAGGGCGCAACGCCGTGTTCCTCGCGACGCGCGGCCATGCCGTGACCGCCACCGATCTTTCCTCCGCGGGACTCGCCAAGGCGCAAACACTCGCTGCCCAACGCGGCGTCGCGCTCACGACGCAAGTGGCCGACCTCGCCGCCTACGCCATCGCGCCGGGTGCGTGGAGCGGCATCGTGGCGACCTTCATGCATCTGCCACCGGAGCTGCGGCGCGCCGTCCTCGTCCGCGCCGCCGCAGGTCTTCGCCCGGGCGGCGTCTTCGTGATGGAGGCCTACACGCCGGCCCAAATTCCGAACAACACCGGCGGTCCGAAAGACCCGGCGCTGCTGCCCACGCTCGAGCTGCTGCGCGCGGAGCTGCCGGGGCTCGAGTTCGAGATCGGACGCGAACTCGAGCGCGACGTCCACGAAGGCGGCGGCCACACCGGCCGCAGCGCGGTCGTTCAGATTCTCGCGCGGCAACCGGCCTGAGCGCGCCCGCCGCATGCGCCACCGGGGCGCGAGGCCCACGCGGAACGCCCGCGCCCGCCCTCGCCGGTGAACGCTGCGAGATGCCGCTCCGAGGCGCGTTCCAGATTGGTCGCCACAGCCTTGAGGGCTTCGCTCTGGGTCGCGCCGAGCAACGCCTGTAAGTCGGCGATGTCCTGTTTTTCCACCGCCGCGCCGGCCGCGAGCGCTTCGACGGCGGACACGAGGCCCCGCGCACGCAGTGTGTCGTAGCGCTGCTGGAGCACGGGGTCCGTGAAGCGGCCCGGCTGCGCGGCGGGCAACGCGACTCCCGCGCGCTGCGCAAGCGCGCGGAGCGCTTGCTCGTGTCGCGTCTCGGCTTGGAGGATGCGGTGGAATTGCGTCGTGTCCCAGCGCGCGGCCAACTCCGTATAAAGTTCGCGCGCCATGCGCTCCTCTTCGACTTGGAAGACCAGCGCCTTGGCCTCGTCGGCGTTCAAGGTGACCGGCGCGGGCGAGGTCGCGGCGCAGCCGGCAGCGCCATCGGCACGGCGCGGGCAATCCGCGGCGGGACGCGCGGCTGCGCCGAGCGTGAGGACAGGAAGAAGAATCCAGGTGATCGTTTTCATGCTGCCCCGTGAAACCCCGGAGCCGCGCCGCGCATTACGGACAAAATCAAATTCGCCCCGCCGTAATGCCGGGCGCGCGGCGGTGTTTCATCGAAGCGAAAGGAAAAACATGAAAACCAAGATCCTCCTCCTCACCTGCATCAGCCTCGCCCTCGTGGGCGCGACTTCCACCTACGCGACCGGTCGCGGCAGCAGCGGCGGTGGCGGCCGCGGCGCCGGCACGACGATGGCGCCGAACCGCGGGGCCACCAACCCGTCGCGCGCTCCCGTCGTCAACGGCACCGGCACGGCGCAGCCCACGCCGAAGAAGGACGGCACCGGCGGCCCGGGCAAGCCCGCCAACCCGACCGGCCCGCAGGACGGCACCAGCCCCGGGCCCGGCCCGAAGGGGCCGCGCACCTGAACCGCGCTCCCGCGTCTCAAGCACGAAAGGCGGAACCTCGCGGTTCCGCCTCTCTTTTGGGCCGCAAGAAAACGCGATTGCGCGCGTCAGTGCTTTGCCGCGCGTTCGCGGAGGAATTGCTCCACGCGTTCGCGGCGCAATTTCGTCCGTTCCTCGGGCGAGAGGCCCTCGAGCACGCGGCGCAGCTCGGCGCGACCGGCATCATCGAGTGACTGCATGTAATCGCGCCAGCCCGCGCGGATCTCCGGGGATTCGTGGCCCCATCCACGACGGAGTTGCTCGCGCTCGGCCGCGGGCAGGCGCCGGAACTCCTCGATCTGCGCGCGGAGCTGCGCGCGCTCGGCCGCGCTCATCGCGCGCACGCGGGCGATCGCCTGCTGCATCTGCGCGAGCTGCGCATCGTCGAGCGCGAGGAATTGTTCGAGCGTCGAAAGCTCGCGGACGTCGGCCGGCGCCTCGGCGGCACGCAGGTCGAGGCCGAGGCTCAACCCGAGGACGAGAAATAGGGTGGTTTTCATGGCGAGTGGACGGGTCATTCGTGAGCGGGAGCGACGGGTAATTCGGTGCACAGTTCGCGGTTGAGCGGATCAAGCAGCGGGCGCGCCGGCGCGAGCGATTCGTCGAGAGCCAACAACGTTTCGAAGTCGGGCGCGGCGACAGCTTCGTGGCGCGGCGCGAACACGAGCGCGAAGCCGGCGGCCGCCAGAGCGGGCAGCAGATACCACACCCAACGGCGGGTGCGGCGGGGCCGGACGGCGCGCTCGGCCTCGATCCGGCCCGCGACGCGGTCTGCGAAGCCGGCGGGGTGGTTGCGCAAACGCGCGGCAAGCAGGCGGTCGAGTTCTTCGTCGGTGACGGGGCGTTTCATGACAGTTCCTCCATGCGGGTCTTGAGTTCCTGGCGGGCGCGATGCACGAGCACGCGCACAGCGTTGGGGTTGGAGTGCAGCGCGACGGCCGCCTCCTCGTAAGAGAGTCCCTGTTGCGCGATCAGCAGCAGCGCGGTGCGGGCCTTCGGCGCGAGTTGCGCGAGGGCGAGCTGAAAAACCTCCTCCAGCTCCGCGAGCCGCCGCTCCGCGGCCGGATCGGCGGCGAGATGGTCAAACGCTTCCGGCGCCACCGGCTCGGCGGGCTTGCGGCGGCGGCGGCGCAGCTCGTTGAGCGCGAGACGGTGCGCGATGGCGAAGAGATAGGTGGAGAAGCGCGCCGTCGGCGCGTAGCCGGGCGCGGCGCGGTGCACGCGCACGAACACCTCCACCGCGAGATCCTCCGCCGTGGCCGCCGACCCCACGATCCGCCGGAAAAATCCCAGCAGGGGTTGCTGCCAGCGGTCGACCAACGCCCGCAACGCGGCCGCATCGCCCGCGGCGACGCGCTGCATCGCGGCGGCGTCTTCCCCGGGATCGGCGGGCGGAATTGCGGCGAGAGGCGAAGCGGAAGCGGACATGAGGCAGCGGGTTCAACCCCGCCGACGCGGCAACATTACGCGATTTTCCGCGCGTCCGGTGCGCATGGCGTGTCTTTCTCACGCCCGTCCTGCGTCGTCTGGCGATATCCGCCGGTTCGCGGCCGAGCGCTCCCACGCCCGGCGGTCGCGGGCTACCGCCTCACCCCTGCGGCACGATCTTCTCCAGCGCGAGCGTCACCGCGGCGGTGCGGTTCTCCACGCCGAGTTTCACGAAGGTGCTTTCGAGGTGCTTCTTCACCGTCGTGAGCTGGATGCCGAGGATCGTGCCGATCTCCGGGTTCGTCTTTCCCTGCACCACCCACGACAAAATCTCCGCCTCGCGCGGCGTGAGGCCGAGCGCCTTCTCCAGCGCGGCGGGCGTCGCGTCCGCCACCGAGGCGGAGCGGCCGGCGCCGGCCTGCTTGCGGCGGCGCAGGCGCGCCGCGACCGCCGAGATCAGGTCCGCCGGCTCGACCGGCTTTACGAGGTAGTCGTCCGCCCCGAGATTCATGCCCGCGCGCAAATCCTCCTTCTCGCCCCAGCCGGTGAGAAAAATGAACGGCGCCGCCGCCATCGTCGCGTCCTCGCGCAACGCCTGCAGCACGCGGTGCCCGTTCATCTCGGGCATGGTGATGTCGCACACGACGAGATCGGGCTTCTCCTTCAGCGCGAGCGCGACGCCTTCGCGACCGTTGTGCGCCTCGATCGTTTGGTAGCCTTCGGAGGAGAGCAGCGCGGCGATTTGCCGGCGCATCTTCGCATCGTCGTCGATCACGAGGATTTTTTCCACGCGCGGAGATTGGTCAGCCGCCGCGCCGAAGTAAAGCGGGCAGCGCTGCGCCAAGTGTCCCGATAACGGGAAAAAATTCCTAGCCGACCGGCCCGCGCCCGCTGGCCAATACCACGCCGCGACGCGGCCCGCTATCCTCGTCGCAGCAAAACCAACTCCTCCCTCCGCCATGACGCCCCAGGAAATTCTTCTCGTCCGCCAATCGTTCGCCAAGGTCGCGCCCATCGCCGACCAGGCCGCCGCCCTCTTCTACGCGCGCCTCTTCGAGCTCGATCCGTCGCTCCGCGCCATCTTCCGCGGCGACATGTCTGCGCAGGGCAAAAAGCTCATGCAGGCGATCGGCTTCTGCGTCGCGAGCCTCGACCGCCTCAACACCATCGTCCCCGTCGTCCGCGAGATGGGCCTGCGCCACGCCGGCTACCAAGTGCGCGACGAGCACTACGACACCGTCGGCGCCGCGCTGCTCTGGACGCTCGAGAAAGGACTCGGCGCCGACTTCACCGCCGATACGAAGGCCGCCTGGGCCAAGGTCTACTGGCTCCTCGCCGAGACGATGAAAGCCGGCGCGCGCGACGGCGCGGCGCAACAGGCCCGCGTCGCCTGAGCCACGCCCGACACGCCCGCGCTCACGCCATGCACTCCGCCCTCGAAGCCGCCCCGTTCGAAGCCCCGCTCCCCGCCTGGGCCTGCATCGCGGCCGTCATCCAAGCCGTGCTGTTCTTCTCCAGTCTCACGCTGCTTTTCCTCAACTGAATTTTCCCGATCGACGGACACACAACACACAACTCCACGCTTCCGTCATCATGAAACCTACGAACACCCTCCTCCTCGCCGCCGGCCTCCTGGTCGTCGCTCCCGTTCTCTCCGCGCAAGCGCCGGCCGAAAGCGCCACCGTCACACGCGGCCGCTACCTCGTGGAGAACGTCATCGGTTGCGCCGACTGCCACTCGGCGCGCGACCAGCGCGGTCAGATCATTCCTGAAAAGCATCTCATGGGCGCGCCGCTGCCGTTCGCCCCGACCGTGCCGATGCCCGCCTGGGGCGCTGTGACGCCCGCGATCGTCGACCTGCCCGGTTACACCGACGCGCAGGCCGTGACGCTCTTCACGACCGGCGTGAAACCCGACGGCTCGATGCCGCGGCCGCCGATGCCGCAATTCCGCCTCAACGAGGAAGACGCGCGCGCCGTCGTCGCCTATCTCCGCGCGTTGAAGAAGTAGCTTTCCGCTTCCGGCGGGCGCGCTGCGCTCGCCGGCCAACAACAGGGGTAACACTCGGGGCGCGGGCCATCACCGCCCGCGCCCCGAACACCGCTCCCGCCATGACTCCCATTCTCGACCAGATTTCCAAATCCAACATCGCGTCCATCGACGGCGGCCTGCTCGTCATCGCCGGCTGCATCGCGCTCGTCTCGGTGCTGCTCGTCAGCCTGCACGCCCCGCGCCGCCGCGAGCGGTAAGACGCCGGCGATTCCGCCCGCCGCCGGGGATCTCGCCGCGCACGCCCCGCCGATCTTTCTCTTTCCTCTTTCTCTTAATCTTTCTCTCCAGCCAGCATCGAGCGGAGGAAAGATAAGGATTAAGAGAAAGAGGAAAAGATCCACGGGACCGCTCACTTCCGTTCGCGTTCGATCCGGCCAACGGCGAAAGACCCTCCGCGCGCCCCCCCCGCTTCCGGCATTGCCCGCGCGCGTCGCGCGGCAAAGATGCCCGCCCGCATGGCCGACCCGCGCCCCGCCTCCGCTCCGCCCATCGCCGCTCACGAGAACGTCCTCCGCGCGTTCCTCGCCAGCCCGGCCATGCTCGCGGTCACGCGACGGCGCGACGGCGTGTTGCTCGACGCCAACCCCGCCTTCCTCGCCGCCGGCGATCTCACCCGGGAAGAAGCCATCGGCCGCATCATCACCGATCTCGGTCTGTGGATCGAGGAGCACCGGCGCGCCGAATACCGCCGCCTCCTCGCCACCGAAGGCCGGGCGCGCGACTTCGAGGCGCGCTTCCGCAACCGCCGGGGCATCGAGCGCGACACCGTGCTCAACGCCGAGATCGTGGACATCGACGGCGAGAAATGCGTCGTCGTCATCGGCCTCGACATCACCGGCCGCCGCCAGCGCGAGCGCGAGCAGGACGCCGTTTACCGCATCTCCGAGGCCACCAACTCCACCACCGACCTCGCGACGCTGTTCAAACGACTGCACGAGATCATCGGCGGCCTCATGCCGGCGCAAAATCTCTTCTTCGCCCTCGTCAGCCCCGACGGCCGCGAAGTCTCGTTCCCCTACTACGAGGACGAATGCTCGCAACGCCCCGCCCCGCGCCCGCGCGGCAAGGGCCTCACCGACTACGTCATCGACTCGAAGAAGCCGCTCCTCGCGCGCACCGAGGAACTGATCCAGATCCTCGCCGGCCAGGGCTACAAACCCACCGGCACGCCATCCGCCGTCTGGCTCGGCGCGCCGCTCATCGTCGAGGGCCGCGCCATCGGCGTCGTGGCCGTGCAGGATTACCGCGACGAGACCGTCTACGGCGAGGAGGCCAAGCGCCTGCTGACCTTCGTCGCCAGCCAGGTCGCCAGCGCCGTCGAGCGCCGCCGCAGCGAGGCGGTCCAGCGCGAGTCGCAGGACTATTTCACGAAATCCTTCCACGCCAGCCCCGCGCTGATGCTCCTCGCCGATCTGGCATCGTCGAAGATCCTCGAGACGAACGCCGCGTTCCTGCGCGCCTCGGGCTTCGCGCGCGAGGAAGTCATCGGCCGCACCTCGGTCGATCTCGGCGTCTGGGCCGACAAACTCGAGCGCGAGCGCGTGCTCGCCGAGTTGCGCGCCCGCGGCTTCGTCCACGGCTACGAAACGGTCTTCCGCAACAAGGCGGGCGAGCCGCGCTACGTGCTGCTCAACGCCGACGTCTTCGAGCTCGGCGGCCGGCCCGCCATGCTCATCACCGCCATCGACCTCACCGAGCGCCGCCGGCGCGAGCAGGTGCAGGAATCCACCTACCGCATCTCGCGCGCCGTGCTCTCGGGCGGCGACCTGCAGGCGTTGTTCGCCGAGGTGCACCGCATCGTCGCCGGCCTGATGCCCGCGCGGAATTTCTACATCGCGCTGCTCAGCGCCGACGGCCGCGCCGTCTCGTTCCCGTATTTCTCCGACCAGCATGACGGCGGCAAAGCGCAGACGCCGTCCACCCGCCCGCTCGGCCTCGGCTTCACCGAATACGTCATCGAATCCGGCCGCCCCACGCTGATCGCGCAGGCGGACCTGACCAAAATCCTCTCCGCACGCGGCGACTACCGGCCGCCCACCGCCGCGCCGCTCGTGCGCCTCGGCGCGCCCATGCTCATCGACGGCCGCCCCATCGGCGCGCTCGCGCTGCACGACTACGAGAACGCCCACGCCTACAACGCCGACGACCTCGCGCTCGTCGACTTCGTCGCGCAACAGGCCGCCGCCGCCGTCCGCCGCCGCGAAGCCGAGCAGGCGCTCGCGCGCGCCGAGCGGCAATTCCGTGGCATCTTCGAGAACGCCGTCGAGGGCCTCTATCAATCCACACCCAGCGGCCGCTTCCTCCGGGTCAACCCCGCGCTCGCCACGATGCTCGGCTACGACTCGCCGGAACAGATGATCGCCGCGGTGAACGATATCCGCGCGCAATTCTACATCCAGCCGGGCCGCCGCGAGGATTTTCTCCACCTCATCCAGACCGCGGACGAGCTCAGCAACTTCGACTCGGAAATCCTGCGCCGCGATGGCTCGCGCGTCTGGGTCTCCGAATCCGTGCGCGTCATCCGCCGCCCCAACGGCGAGCCCGATCACTTCGAAGGCGTCGTCATCGACATCACCGCGCGACGCGAGGCCGACCGCGTGCTCCGCGCCGCCAAGGAAGCCGCCGACGAGGCGAGCCGCGCCAAGACGCAGTTCCTCGCCAGCATGAGCCACGAGCTGCGCACGCCGCTCAACGGCATCCTCGGCTACACGCAAATCCTGCGCCGCGACACCGCCCTGACCGAGAAGCAGCGCGGCGGCCTCGCCGTCATCCACCAGTCCGCCGAGCATCTCCTCGCCCTCATCAACGACGTCCTCGACCTCGCCAAGATCGAGGCGCGCAAGCTCGAGCTGCATCCCGCCGAGTTCGGCCTGCCCGAGTTCTGCCAGAGCGTGGCCGAAGTCTTCGCGCCACGCGCCCGCGAGAAAAACCTCCGCCTCGAGACCGCCTTCGCCGCCGACCTGCCGCGCGCCGTCATCTGCGACGCGCAGCGCCTGCGGCAGGTGTTGTTCAATTTGCTCAGCAACGCCGTGAAATTCACGCAACAAGGCGGCGTCGTTTTCACGATCGAGCGCGCGATGTTCGGCACGGTGCGTTTCTCCGTCAGCGACACCGGCCCCGGCATCGCCGAGGCGGATCAGGCGAAATTGTTCGAGCCGTTTGCGCAAGTCGGCGACGAGCGCCAGCGCGCCGGCGGCACCGGCCTCGGCCTCAACGTCAGCCGCAGCATCGTCGAGCAGATGGGCAGCCGCCTGCACGTCGAAAGCCGCGTCGGCTGGGGCACGCGCTTCTGGTTCGACCTGCTCCTCCGCGAGAGCGACAGCGCCGCCGCCCCCGCCGGCTCGACCTCGCCCTGGCGCCTCACCGGCTACGAAGGCGCGCGCCGCCGCGTCCTCGTCGCCGACGACCATGAGCCGAACCGCGTGCTGCTGATCGACCTGCTCCAACCGCTCGGCTTCGAGCTCGTGACCGCGCAGGACGGCGAAGAGGCCGTGCGCGTCGCGCTCGAAACCTCGCCGCACCTCGCGCTCCTCGACGTGCGCATGCCGCAGGTCGACGGCCTCGCCGCCGCGCGGCGCATCCGGGAAAAACTCGGCGACGCCGCGCCGGTCTGCATCGCGATCTCCGCCAGCGCCCACGACCAGCAACACGCCAACGCCATCGCCGCCGGCTGCGTGGCGTTCCTCGCCAAGCCGTTCAAGGACGAGGAGCTCTTCGTCCTCATCGGCCGCCACCTCAACCTG
This sequence comes from Candidatus Didemnitutus sp., assembly GCA_019634575.1. Lineage (NCBI taxonomy): Bacteria > Pseudomonadati > Verrucomicrobiota > Opitutia > Opitutales > Opitutaceae > Candidatus Didemnitutus > Candidatus Didemnitutus sp. Next base: position 2,912,556 of record JAHCAY010000001.1, on the reverse strand, counting down.
ACGTGGAAACTCAGCGACACCACTGCGCCCGGCGAAACCGCGTCGCCGTTCCCCTCGCTGCCCTTCCCGCCCACGCCCGCGCAAGCCGACCAGCTCTTCGAACTCGCCAGCTCCGGCGATGTCGCCGCCGTGCGCACGTTCGTGCAGAAACTCGCCGCCGAGGATCCGCGCCTCGCCGCCTTCGCGCAGCAGATCATGGAACTCGCCGCGCGCTTCAAGATGAAGGCCATCCGCACCCTCGTCGCGCGCTACCTTAACCCGCCGCCCTGATCTTTCTCTTTCCTCTTTCTCTTAATCTTCCTCCTCTCCGCCGCGAGAAGGAGAAAGATTAAGAGAAAGAGGAAAGATTCCCGCGCTCTGTCTTCCGTCCTCCGCTATCAATTCTCCCCGCCCCCCGCTCCCCGCTTCTTCATGCCCGAGACCATCCTCCTCGTCGACGATACCCCCGCCAATCTCAGCGTGCTCGCGGAGTGCCTGAGCGACGCCGGCTACGCGCTGCTCGTGGCCGAGGACGGCGAGGACGCGCTTGCGCTCACCGCGCGCAACGCCCCCGACCTGATCCTCCTCGACGTGATGATGCCCGGCATCGACGGCTTCGCGACCTGCCGTCGCCTCAAGGAACGCGCCGAGACGCGCGACATCCCGGTGATCTTCATGACCGCGCTGACCGACACCGCGGAAAAACTGAAGGCCTTCGAGGCCGGCGCAGTCGACTACATCACCAAGCCCATTCAGCACGAGGAGGCGCTCGCGCGCGTGAACACCCATCTCACGATCCGCCGCCTCCGCCACGAGCTCGAGCAGCAGCTGGCGTTGAAGGAGCGTTTCATGCGCGTGGCGAGCCACGACCTGCGCAATCCCCTTTGCCTGATCCTCATGTCCGGCGAGCTCGCGAAGCGCAAAGGCGCGTCGCCCGAGGTGACCGAATATCTCGAGAGCATCCACGACTCGGCGAAGCAGATGCAGCGCATCGTGGATACCTTCCTGAATCTCCGCCGCTCAGGCGCGCAGACGGCGTCCGACCGCTGCGACCTGAATCTCCTCGCCGCCGCCGTCGTGGCGCAACAGGAGCCCGCGGCCGAGATCAAGCATACCATGCTCTCGCTCGAACTCGCGGAGGTGATGCCGCCCGTTCGCGCCGACGCCGGCCACGCCTACCAGGCGCTCACGAACTACGTGAGCAACGCGCTGAAATTCACGCCGCGCGGCGGCCGCGTGACGGTGCGCACGCGCGAAGCCGGTGCGCGCGCGCGGGTCGAGGTCGCCGACTCGGGCCCGGGCGTGCCCGCGGCGGAGCGCGCCGCGCTGTTCACGGAATTCGCCCGTCTCTCACCCCGCCCCACGGGCGGCGAGGAGAGCCATGGCGTCGGCCTGAGCATCGTGAAACAACTGGTCGAGTCGCAGGGCGGCGCGGTCGGGGCCGACTTTCCGGCGGAGGGCGGCGCGGTGTTCTGGTTCGAATTGCCAATCGGCGGCGTCTGACGCGCGGGTGTCGGCGTAAGGAGGACATTTGCTTGCGCCGGTGCGGGCTATAGGGTGTTTTCCCGGCGGCCCAACCACCCCTGTGCTCCTGCGCCTGCGAAGCCTCTTGTTTGCGTGCCTGTTTCCCGCCGTCGTCGCGGGTTGGGTGCCCATTGTGATGTTCGAGCGCCATCCCGTGTGGCTCGAGGAAGCGCTGCATTGGCACGAATACGCCGCCATCGCGGTGGCGACCTTCGGGCTCGGCAGCTACTTCCAATGCGCGTGGCATTTCCTGCAAAAGGGCCGCGGCACGGTGGCTCCGTTCGACGCGCCGCGAAAGCTCGTCCAGCGCGGCCTCTATCGCTGGGTGCGCAACCCGATGTATCTCTCGCTCGGGACGGTCGTCGCGAGCGAAGCGGTCTATTTCGAATCATGGCGCATCGCGCTCTACCTGCTCTGTCTCGCGTGCATCGCGCAGATCGCAGTCGTGCTGCACGAGGAGCCCGAACTGGGTTTCCGCTTCGGCGCGATGTATGAGGACTACAAGCGCGTCGTGCCGCGCTGGCTGCCGCGCCGCCCGCGAGCCTCCGCCTTCGCGCCCGATCCGACCAACGTCGAGCGCTGAACGTCAGCCAAGAAGCGCCGTCGCGGATCGACGACTCACTCGATCCGGCCTTCGTCGAACTCGATCAGGTCGACCACGCTCACGATTTGGTCCACGCGGTCGGCGCAACCCATGTTGGTCAGCGCTTCCTTGAGGAATTCGCGGCCGCTCGGCGTCATGCCTTTTTGCACGTAGTCGCGGTTCCATTTCGCCACGCGGAGATCGGCGGAGAAAAGCGCGAGCAGGCGCCGGTCGCGTTCCGCGTCGTCGAGGCCGGCATCGATGCATTCGAAGACGATTTTCTCCACCGCCGCCGGGTCGATACCGAGGTGCAGGCAGAGAAACCGGTCCATCCCGCGCTTGTAGTTTTTCGCGTAACTCGCGGGGAGCGCGCCGTGCTCTTTCACGTATCTCGCCTTCGCGAGAAAGCGCGGCAGGTGCAGCAAGCCGGTCGCCGCATGCGGCACGTAAGCCGACGGAAGACACGTGAGCACTTCGCCGCTGGAGCCGGGAATGGGTTTCGAGGGCATCGGCGAAACAGCCAACGCATCCGCGATGCGCTGGCAAGCACGCGGGCTCGCTCAAAACTCCCACCGCACGCCGGCACCCGCGCCGGCTTCCCAGCGGGCGTAGTCGGCGATGGCGGGCTCGGTGCTGTCGCGGCGTTCGTGACTGACGAACACCCGGAAATCGCAGCGCTCGCGCCAGGTGTAGAGCAGCTCCGCGCCGAGCGAGCCGGTGACGTCGCGGCGCGAGCGGTCGGCGTGCGTGTAGTCGGTCCCGGTCACGCGAGCGGTGGCGCGCCACGCGAGTTTGCCGCGGATCGGTTGCTGCCAGGCGGCGGTGAGGCCGGCCTCGGCGCGGTCGTTCCAGCTGCGCGGGAGCAGGCCGTAGGTTTCGGTGGTCGACCAGCGGCGCGCGAGATCGGCGCCGACGAGGACGGTCGCTTTGCCGGCGACGGTCCATTGGCGGTAGAGCGCGGCGTCCCAGGCGAGTTCGCGATAAAACGTGCGGCCGGCGCTGCGGTTGTGGAGCAACGTGCCCTGGAGCGCGCTGGCGGCGAGCCACGGGCCGCGTTGCCAGGTGGCGCGGAGGTGCGTGCCGAGCAGGTCGAAGTTGTTGCGGTCGACCTGAAGGTAATCGATCACGCGGTCGTCGTCGCTGGCGAAGCCGTAGCGGAACATCTGGCCGTGCGCGCCGGCGGCGAGGCGCAGCTTGCCGGCGGCGACCGTGCGTTCGAGGCAGTTCACATCGCCGCCGAGCTGGAACGACGAGACGGTCGTCTCGCCGGAATTGGTCTCGGTGAATGTGGCGTTGTCGGTCCACGAGGCATCCACGCGCGACCAGACGGCGAAGCGCGTGGGGCGGCCGGCGGCGGGCTGGAGCAGGTATTGCGGGCCGGTGTCGTCGAGCTCGCCGCGATAGAGCTCCTCGACGGTGGCGGCAGCCGGGGGGCCGGCTGGTGCGGCGGCGGGCGCGGCGAGCGGCAGCGTGGCGGCAGCGAGTGAGAGGAGAGCGAAATGGAAAAGCGGTTTCATCGCGGACCCGTTCAGTTGGGCTTGGAGATCTGGATCGCGGTGGGTTGCGCGCCGGTGCCGCCGGCAGCGACGGACACGAAGTCCTGCGCGGGTTTGTCGGCGTAGGTGACGTCGCGGATGAAGTTCACGTAGCCGGTCGCCGCGGAGGCACCGGTGTTGGGGTTCGGCGCGAGGAGGCCGTTCTCGCTGACGAGACGCACCGTCGTGCCGGAGGCGAAGTGCACGGACTCGAGCACGAGCGTGCGGGCGCCGAGGTTGACCTCGGCAAACGCGCGGAAATCCAACGCGCGCGCCGTGATCGTGTCGTTGCCCGTGCCTTGGAAAACGCTGCCGGCGGGCGCGGTGAACGTCAGCGTGTCGAACGTGAGCGATTTGCCGGAGTCGGCCCAGAAATTGCCGCCGAGCGCGAAGTTCGATTGGCGGATCGTGACGCCCGCGGCACCCGAGATCGCGAAGGCGCCGCCGGGGGCGTCGACGAGCGCGCGCGTCACGGAGACGTTGCCGACACGAGCGTCGAGGTTCACAGCGCCGGCGACGGTCGCGAGCGCGCCGATGGGCGCGTCGGAGTGGAAAGTCGTGCCGTCGAGCACGACGTCGCCGCTGTGGGATTGGAGGATGACGCCGCCGCCGTGCGACTCGAAGGTGACGGCGCCGAGCGTGAAGGTCTCGTCGGTGTCGAAATAGAACGTGCCGTGCGTCGCGCTGGTGAACGTGGCCGAGATCGTGCCGCTCGACGGCAGGTTCACCTGCGGGCTGAAGAGGCGCAGGAAGTTCACCTTGCCGAGGTCCGTGAACTTCAGCCCGCCGGTGACGTCGATGCGGGTCTTGCCGACGAGCTGGAAATCCGTCGGACCGCCCCACGTCGAGAGGCTGAGCGTCGGCGTGGTGATCGTGAGCGTGTCGGCGAGCAGGCCGGTGATGAGCGTGTCGGATTGGGCGTTGAGATACGGGCTCTCGCTCTTCGGCACGAGCAGCGGCGAGCGGAACACGCGCGCCTCAGGCAGCGTGGGCGTGGAGAGCGTCGCAGAGGTGTTGAGCGCGAGGCGCTGCGCGGCGGTGAATTCGCCGACGAGGTTGTTGTCGGCGTCGGGGCCGGAGGTCTCGATGCCGTTGACCTGCGTGTCGCTGCTGGCGGCAAAGACGAGGAAGCCGGTGGTGACGTAGCGGCCGAGTCCCACGGCCTTGCCCTGCGTCTGGATCGCGCGGTCGATGCGCGCCTGCGACGGGAGTGGACGCGAGAAACCCTGGACGAGCTTCGAGCCCTTCACCTGCCGCGCCAGATCGAACGGCACCACCGGTCCCGGCACGCCGACGCCGCCGGTGCCGGGGCGCACGAACGTGAGCTGGCCGGCCTCGAGCTGGAGTGCGTTGCCTGAGGCGAATTTCACCTCGGCGCGGCCTTCGAGCACGAGCAGCTTGTAGCCGCCGTCGGGCGTCGTCGCGGCGATGAGCGTCGTGCCGAGCACGGTGGCCGAGGCCGACGAGGTGCGGATCGTGCCGCCGCCTTTGCCGGTCGGCGAATGGAAGAGCAGGCTGCCGCGCTCGAGGCGCAGCTCGCGTCCGCGCGGGTCGAACGCGAAAAGCGTGTTCGCGCCGACGCGCGTGATCGTGCCGTCCTCGGCGCGGAGTTCGGCGCGGGAGTCGCGACCGGTGCGCAGGCGGTCCGGCGCGCGCAGCTCCATCTGCACCACGGCCGGCGTCACGGCGTCGGTCGGCACGGCGAGGTGGTCGACATGGTTGACCACCTCGATGACGGTCGAGTGGTCCAACACGAGCGGCGCCGCGGAGACGGACACGACGGAGGCGGCCAACGCGAAGACGCAGTGGCGGAGGGCGGTTTTCATGGCGGAAAGTGGTTTCATTTTTCTTCGAGGCGGAGCGTGCCGTCCCACGACGCGGGCGGGTGCGCGGCCAGGGCGTCGGCACGTTGGGCCTGAAACGCAACCAGCTCGCGCGCTCGCGGCGTGTCGGGGACGAGGGTGGCAAGGCTCGCTCGCGCCGCAGCGAAGTCGCCCGCCTGGAGCAGCGCGACGGCTTTTTGGTAACCATTTTGCCACAATGGCTCAGGCTCATCGGCCCGACCGATCGGCGTGAACACCTCTTCCGGCGCGGCGCGGCCGGCGAGTCGCACGCGCGCGACGAACGCGAAACGGAACCGCCCCGCCGCGAGTCGCGCGACCGGCGCGCCGACGAGCAACGGCAGGCCGAGGTGCTTTGTCGCGCCCTCGAGGCGCGAGGCGGTGTTCACGGCGTCGCCGAGCACGCCGAATTCCATGCGGCGAGGATGACCGATGTTGCCGACGGTGACGACACCGTGCTGCAGGCCCACGCCCATGCGCAGCGGCACGCGGTCGGGACGCGCGGCCCACTCGGCGTTGAGGCGGACGAGGGCGGCGTCCATCGCGAGCGCCGCGGCGACGGCGCGCGAGGCGTCCTCGGCGGCGCCCGCCGAATGCGTGTCGCCCCAGACGGCAAGGATCGCGTCGCCGATGAATTTCTGCACCGTGCCCCCCTCGGCGAGGATGCAGTCGACGGTCGCGTGCATGTATTCGTTCAGCTGCGCGACCAACGCGTCCGGCGGCCGCTCCTCGGAGAGCCGGGTGAAGCCGCGCAAATCGGAAAACAACACCGTCACCGGCCGGCGCTCGCCGCGCATCGCGGCCGCGAGCGATTCCGGCTGGTTGACGATCACTTCGGCGATCTGCTCCGAGACGTAGCTGCCCAGCAGCGTCCGCAGGCGGCGCCGCTGGCGCTGTTCGCCGGCGTAGCGCACCGCAATGCCGCCGACGCCGGCGGTGAGCAGCGCCAGCACCGGCGCGGCCACCGGCAACACCCCGCCGGCCGCGAGTAGCACGCCTTGCGCGAGCACCAGCCACGCCCCGAGGATGGCGAGCAACGTCAGCGATTGCCGCACCGCGCCCGCGGCGCGCACGCAGACCACGCCGGCGAGCGCCGCCGCCACCGCCACCGCCAGCCAGCCGAGCCACGCGGGCGCGGCCCAGAGCAATCCGCGGCCGGACAGCGATGCGATGAGGTTGGCCTGCAATTCGGCGCCGGCCATCAGGCCGAACGGCGTGGCGTGGTAGTCTTTGAACCGCACCTCCGACCATGGCCCGACGACGACGATGCGATCGCGGAAAAACTCGCCGCGCGCGAGCACGGAGCCGTTCCAGCGGTCCGGGAGGAACAGGTTTTCGATCGGCACGCGCGGGACCGTGCCATCGGGACCGAGGAAGTTGATGAGTCCGTCCCGTGCTTCCACGGCCGCCCCGCCCCCCAACACGCGCGCCGCCGCGAGCGCGAGCGACGGCTCCGCCGCCTCGCCGCCCGGCGCATCTCCGAGCAACTCGCCCGGCGCCAGCGCCAGCCGCGTATCGCGCACGACGCCATCGTCGTCAGGCCAGACGTTCGCGAAACCCGTGCGCACCCGCGGCGCCGCCCCGGCAAACTCCGTCCGCGGCTCGATCGTCGAGACACTTCGCTCCCCCTCGAGCGTCTCGCTCACCACGTATTCCCGCGCCAAAATGACCGGCACCGGCGACGCCGCGAGCGCCGCGGCGAATTCGGGATCGCCCGCCGTCTCCGCCGCGAACACGACGTCGAACACCACGGCGCGAGCCCCGGCCCGCGCAAGCTGGTCGAGCACCGCGGCGAACACCCGCCGATCCCACGGCCACGGCTGCCCCATGCGTGCGAGCACGGGCTCGCGTCGCGCAGCGTCCGGCGCCCGCTCCGCCAGCGAAAAACTCGACTCCTCGATGCTTACGATGACCACCGGAGACGCGTCACGCGTCACCCCGCGCAACCGCAGCCGGAAGTCCGCCGTGTCCGCTTCCCAATGGCGGAGCCACGTCCAGGGGAGCGCGAAAAAGCCCGCCGCCGCGAACGCGCACAACACGATGGCACGGCGACCGGAAGACACGGAGCTGGAGCGTGGATTTCTCACGTGAACATCCGAACCATTCCCGGCTACGACCGCCCCGCGGCAAGCGCCAAGTGTGCGCAGATCTTGCTCACCGGCGGCCGCAGGGCCCCGCCCGCTCCGTCGCGCACCGACCCGAGAGCCGGGCTGCGAACTTTTCAGGACGTTGTCCCTCTGGTGCGAAGCTGAGAGAGATGGGTTGGAAACAAAGCAGCCCACTCTGGAGGCACCGGAAGGACAGGCACACCAATACTCGGACTACCCCGCGTAGTTGAGAGGACATCGCGCGTTTGGTTTGGTCGGGAAGCAGACGCCGAAGACCGTGCGCAAGTGGATGAGCCGGTTCGAGGCCGACGGCGCGACCGGCCCGCACTCCGATAAGGATCCCGTAGAACGGCACTGTGAAGTCCGGCGGTGCACCACAAGCGAGAGCATCCCGGTTAGTTGCTCCACTTCGACCCCAAGAAGCTCGGCCGCATCGCGCGACCGAATCGTCGCGTCACCGGCAATCGCCGTGATCCCAGCCGTGGAACAGGCTGGGAGTGCTTGCACATCGTATCGACGGCCACCCCCACTCCAGCCACGCCGCGATCCGTCCCGACGACTCACACCGAGCGAGCGGGCGCGAGGTCGACCGCGGCCGGTGCGGCTTCGCGAACCGCTTGCCGGCCGGTGTGGGCCGCCAGCTCAGCGGAGTGCGCGTCCTCCTCCACCCGCGCGGCTTTTGCGCCGCGGATGATCGCGTGCAGTCGGCCCATCGCGGCGCGGAGTTCCTCGGTTTGCGCGTGCAACTCTTCCGAGGCGGACGCGGATTCCTCCGCTGAGGCGGCGTTCTCCTGCGTGAGCTTGTCCATCTCCGCCATCGCCGTGTTCACCTGGGTGAGGCCGGCATCCTGTTCCCGCGCGGCAACGACGATCGCCTCCATGGCTTCGTCGACCTGGCGGGTCTTGGCGAGAATCTCGGTCAACCGGCCCTGCACGCGCTCGACGTAGTCGCGGCCGGATTTGCTGGCGGTGCTGGCGGCGGTGATGCGCTGCGCGGTGTCCTTGGCGGCATCGGCGGCGCGCTGCGCGAGCGTGCGCACCTCGCCGGCCACGACGGCGAAACCGGCGCCGGCCTCGCCAGCGCGCGCGGCCTCGACGGAAGCGTTGAGCGCGAGGATGTTCGTTTGGAAGGCGATCTCGTCGATCGTCTTCACGATGGCTTCGACTTCGCGCGTGGCGCGGCCGATGTCGTCCATTGCCTGGCTCATTTGCGCGACGTCGCTCTCGCTGGTCTCGGCGGCGCCACGGGCTTCGCCGGCGACGGCTTTAGCGTCCCGCGCATGATCGGCGGCGCGTTTCGTCATGCTCGAGATCTCGGCGAGCGTGGCGGAGGTCTCTTCGAGCGCGGCGGCCTGGCGGCTGGCGCCTGCGGCGAGATTGGAGCTGGCGCTGGCAATCTGTCCGGCAGCGGCGGCGGTTTGATCGGCCCCGGCATCGAGCGTCGCACTGACTTCGCCGACGCGGCGGGAGAGCGAGAACGCGAGCGCGAAACCGAAGGCCAGCGCGAGCACGACGCCGACGAGCGCCGCGAGAGCGACCCCTCGACCGGAAGCTCGCGCGTCATCCTGAGCGGTATCGACCGCCTTGTTTGCGTCCTGCCTGGAAGCGTCGACCAACGCCGCGTAGGAGGCCTGCACAACGCGCTGCTTGTCGCGCACTTCGGTCATCGTGATGTGATCGAGCTGATCGTAGATGGTGCGCGCCTTGGCGGTCTCGGCCAGCAGGGAGCCGAACATGCCGATGGTCTCGTCGGCGGCCGGCACGAGGTTTTCGGTGTAGATCTTTTGCGCCTCGGCCGTTTCACCGGCCGCGAGCCTGGCCTGGATACTCGCGACCGCGGCATGAAAGCGGGTGTGCGGATCGCGCGATTTCTCCATGAGGCCGCTGATCGCTGGATTGCTGGTCTGGTAGCTGGCGAGCCATTTGCCGTAGCGGCAGGCTGTGGGGTCGGCGCCTCCCGTGTAGGTCTTGCCGCCGAAGATGTGGGTGGCGGCGCGGGCGATGGCTTGATGGTGATCGCCGCGAAAGCCCTCCTGCTGCGCTTCGAGCGCCACCGGATTGGTGACGTCCATCTGCTCGAGCACGCGCACGGTAGCGAAGAATTTGTCGTTCGCCTGTTTCCATTCGGCGACCTGCCGTTCGAGCTGCGTGATCTCGGCGGCGTGCGGTCCGTGTTTCGCCTCCGCGGCGTAGAAGCCGAATTCCTTCTGGTAGCGCTCCAGGGCGTCACGCGCGTTGGTGAATTGCCGCGCGCGGTCGTCGGGCTTGAGGTTCGGGGAAAGCAGGGTGCGCTGGGCGACCCTCAGGCTTTCGAGCTCGAAGCGGGAATCGAGCAATCCCTCCATCGCGGGCATCGTGTGCTCGCCAATGCGCTCGACGTAACCGCTGACGCGATGGGTGGCGAGATAGCCGATGCTGGCGACGACGAGGGCGATGGACGCAACAACGCCGAAGGCCAGCAGCAGCTGGACGCGGAGGCTGAGGTTTTTCATGGGAAAGGTGACCACCTTCTCAACGGCACATCCGCCGCGACATTTACAACCCCTTGCCGCGGGCCCGCGGATGAGAGGAGAACTTTCGGACGGAATTCGCCCGGCTACTGTGCCGCACCGGCAGCGTAAGCTGTGTTAATCTATTTGAGCATTTGCTCATATAACTAGCCATGCGTGTTCCTTGGCGCAATCCGTGCGCAGCCAGCGGGGCGGCACATGTGCGAGAATGCCGCCGGATCGGCCACGCCGCCCAACCAACCCCATGAAATCCCTGCGCACCCTTCTCCCGCTCGCGGCCACGCTCGCGGCAGTCGGTTTAACGAGCCCGCTGGTCGCGACCAACGGCATGAACATGGAGGGCTACGGCCCCATCGCCACGGCGATGGGCGGCACCTCGATGGCCTTCGACAACGGCGCCGCCGCCGTGATCAACAACCCGGCGACGCTCGGCCTCATGGCCGAGCGCGCCCGCCTCGATGTCGCCCTCGGCGTCCTCGGGCCCGATATCACGGCAACCAATCCCGCCGGCGCATCGGCCGATTCGCAGCTCACGGCGTTCTACATGCCGGCCTTCGGCTATGCGCGCCGCTCAGGCGATTTTACCTATGGCCTCGGCATCTTCGGCCAGGGCGGCATGGGCTGCCAATACGACGCCAATTCCTGGCGCGGCCTCGGCTTCGGCCTCGAGAACCGCACCGAAGTCTCCGTCGGCCGCGTCATCGCCCCGCTCGTCTGGAAGGTGAACGACCGCCTCCACGTCGCCGCGACGGCCGATTTCATGTGGGCCGGCATGGATCTGAAGATGGCGATGAGCGGCACGCAGTTCTTCGACCTCGTGATGCCGACCAGCCAGCAGTTCGGCCGCGCCTCCGGCACGATCGTGCAGAGCTTCAGCGGCATGTTGGCCACGCTGCCCGCCGGCACGAACGTCGACTACGCCTATTTCAACTTCTCCAACGGCAACGCCATGACCGGCGAGGCCAAGGGCTACGGCTACGCCGGCAAGATCGGCCTCGTCTACCAAGCCAGCCCGCAACTCACGCTCGGCCTCACCTACCACACGAAGTCCTCGCTCAGCGACCTGAAGACCAGCCGCGCCGCGCTGAGCTTCCAGCTGAACATCCCCGGCATGGGCGCGATGGCGCAGACACTCCACGGCGAGATGAAGGTGAACGGTTTCGAGTGGCCCGCCATGCTCGGCGCCGGCCTCGCCTACCGCCCGAACGAGCGCTGGCTCATCGCCGCCGATCTCCGCCAGATCTACTGGGCGAGCGTGATGAACCAGTTCGCGATGACCTTCACCGCGTCGTCCGCCGCCAGCAACGGCAACTTCGCCGGCCAGCAGCTGAGCGCGGTGCTCTTCCAGAATTGGGACGACCAGCTCGTCGCGCAGTTCGGCGCCGCCTACCAGGCGACCGACCGGTTCACCGTGCGCTTCGGCGGCTCCTACTCGACCGACCCGATCCCGGACAAGTTCCTCAACTGCCTTTTCCCCGCCACGATCGAGAAGCACCTGATGGTCGGTTGCGGCTGGAAGTTCGACGACCGCTCGAGCGTCGACTTCTCGTTCACCCACGGCTTCGAGGTCGGCAAGACCAACGGCTACGGCATCCACATCACCCACGGGCAGAACAACGCCCAGCTGATGTATAGCTACCGGTTCTGAGGCCGGTCCCGCGAAAGCATTTCTAATCTGTATGCGCATATGCGCATATAACATCTAATCCGGGGCGGTTTCCACTGGCGAGACCGCCCCGCTTTTCGGATAGTCTCCTCCGCCACCCCACCTTCGCCATGAAAAAACTCCTCATCCTCGGCGCCGGCACCGCGGGCACCATGATGGCCAACAAAATGGCCCACGCGCTCGACCGCTCCGAATGGCAGATCACGATCGTCGACCGCGACGGCACGCACCACTACCAGCCGGGCTACCTCTTCGTCCCCTTCGGCGTCTACACCGCCCGCGACGTCGTGAAGCCCCGCAAGGACTACCTCGCGCCGGGCATCGACATCGTCATCTCCCCGATCGACGTCATCGAGCCGGACCAGAATCAGGTGCGCCTCACCAACGGCCGCATCCTCGCCTACGATTATCTCATCATCGCCACCGGCACGCGCCCCGTCCCGACGCAGACCGAGGGTCTGGCCGGCCCGGGCTGGCAGAAGAACGCCTTCGACTTCTACACCCTCGAGGGCGCCGTCGCCCTTGCCCGCAAGCTCCAGACCTGGGAAGGCGGCCGCATGGTCATCAACATCGTCGAGATGCCCATCAAGTGCCCGGTCGCCCCGCTCGAATTCGCCTTCCTCGCCGACTGGTTCTTCACCACCCGCGGCCTGCGCGACAAGGTCGAGATCGAATACGTCACCCCGCTCCCCGGAGCCTTCACCAAGCCGAAGGCCTCCGCCCTGCTCGGCGGCGTCCTCGACCAGAAGAAAATCAAGCTCACGGCCGACTACTCCGTCGGCCGCGTCGATACCGAGGAGCGCAAGCTCTTCTCGTGGGACGAACGCGAGGTCCCCTACGACCTCCTCGTCACCGTGCCCACCAACATGGGCGACGAGTCCATCGCCCGCTCCGGCTTCGGCGACGAGCTCAACTACGTCCCCACCGACAAGCACACGCTTCGCACCAAGGTCCGCGACAACATCTTCGCCCTCGGCGACGCCACCGACCTGCCCGCCTCCAAGGCCGGCTCCGTCGTGCACTTCCAGGCCGACATCCTGGTCGAAAACCTCCTCGCCGCCATCGACGAGCGCCCGCTGCACGGCCACTTCGACGGCCACGCCAACTGCTTCATCGAATCCGGCTTCGGCAAGGCCTTCCTCATCGACTTCAACTACGACACCGAGCCTCTCCCCGGCCTCTTCCCGTTCCCCGGCGTCGGCCCGCTCGCGCTCCTCGAGGAGACGCGGATGAACCACTACGGCAAGATGATGTTCCGCTGGGTCTACTGGAACGTCCTCCTCCGCGGCCTCGAACTCCCCATGGACTCCGCCCTGAGCATGGCGGGCAAACGCCGCTGACCGCCATGAACGCCACGCCCGACACCGCGCTCGCCGAACGCCTCGAGGCGCTCGACCGCAAGATGGACCTCGTGCTCGAGGAACTGGCCGCCGTCCGCCGCGTCCGCCGCGAGATCGACGAGCTCCGCGACGACCTCACCCGCGTCGGCAAGGAAATGCTCCCCGCCCTCGCCACCGAGCTCGACGACGTCTCGCCGCACCTCCGCCCCGACGACGTCGCGGCCCTCCTCAAGCAGGTTCTCCGCAGCGTCGACGACCTCCAAGCCTCGCTCGTCGCCCTCCACGGCGCGCGCGAACTCGTCACCGACGCCACCCCCATCGCGCGCGAGCTCATGAACGACGCCATCGCGAAACTCGATGAGCTCGACCGCAAGGGCTACTTCGAGAAAGGCCGCGAGATGACCAAGGTCCTCGACAACGTCGTCGCCAACTTCTCCATCGAGGACATCCGCCTCCTCTCGGAGAACGTCGTCGCGATCCTCTCCACTGTGAAAAACCTCACGCAACCGGAGATGCTCCTGGCGATCAACAACGCCGTCGAGGTCTACAAGAAGATCGATTTCGACCGCGTCGAGGAGTTCTCCCTCTGGACCGCGTTCAAGGAGGTCAACAAGCCCGAGATGCGCCGCGGCCTCGGCTTCCTCATCGTCTTCCTCCGCAACCTCAGCGCGCACACCCCCGGCAGCGCCGCACGCCTGCCCGTCAAATCCTGACCCCATTTCTTCAACCGCCAACCCACCATCGCCATGGCCATCCGCACCATCAACAACAAGCCCATCGACTTCGACGCCGAGGGTTTCATGACCAACTCCAAGGACTGGGACGCCGAAATCGCCAAGGTCCTCGCCACCGAGGAAGGCATCGCCGCCCTCACCGATCGGCACTTCGTCGTGCTGAACTACATGCGCAAGGAATTCGAGACGAAGGGCGACGGCCCCTCCATGCGCAAGCTCACCAAGGAGAGCGGCGTCCCGACCAAGGAGCTCTACGAACTCTTCCCCGGCGGCCCCGCCAAGAAAGCCGCCAAGATCGCCGGCATCAAGAAGCCCCACGGCTGCATCTGAGCCAGCCGCCCGACTCTTTCCTCCTTCTCTTAATCTTTCTCTTTCTCCCCGCTTCAGTCGCGCTCGCGCATAACGAGCAGCCGGAGGGAGAAAGACGAAAGAGAAAGATTAAGAGGAAAGATCATCCTCCGCACACTGCGCTCCCGTCTACTCGCTACCCACTACCCGCTACTCGCTACTTCTTCCGCCATGTCTTCACCCGAAAAAATCAAGAAGGTCTCGATCATCGTCTCGCGCGGCTCGCTCGACGGCGTTTATCCCGGCCTCATCATGGCCAACGGCGCCCGCATGGAGGGCATCGAAGCCAACCTCTTCTTCACCTTCTTCGGCCTCTACGCCGTGATGAAGGACTATCAGGACAAAATTAAGATCTCCACCGTCGGCAACGCCGCCATGCGCGTGCCCGACGCGAAAGGCTTCCCGCTGCCGACCATCCTCGGCGCGCTGCCCGGCATGTCCTCCTTCGCCACGAACATGATGAAAAAGGAGATGGAGGCCCTCGACATCCCGCCCGTCTCCGAGTTCGTGCAAATGATCTCCGACGCCGGCGGCCACCTCTACGCCTGCAAGGCCACCGTCGACATGTTCCACCTCACGCAGGCCGACTTCGTGCCCGCGATGGAAAAAGTTCTCACCGTCGGTGACTTCTACGAATTGGCCGCGGGCGGCCAGATCATCTTCACCTGAGCGCAGGTGGGTGCGCGGCGTTCACGCGCCGCGTTCACATGGCGGGCCCCGTCGACTCCCGTCGGCGGGGCCTTACCATTTTCACCCTGCGCATCTCTTGCGAAAGTTTGCCGCCGTAGGCAAAGCGCCGCACCGGGTGTATACTTTCCCCATGAAGCACTCCCGCTACCCCGCGGTGCTCGTCGGCCTGTGCGCGCTGTTGTCCGCGCAAGAACCCGCGAAACCCGAAATGAAATTCTCGTGGGCCGCCGGCAGCGATCCCGAGGCCGCCGCCATCAGCCAATCCGGCGAACGCCTCATCGATCGCGTCGGCGGCTCGCTGATGGTCGAAGTCGAGCGCACGCTCGCGGCGAAGGGCCTCGACGAAGCCGTCGAGCTGCTGCACCTCAAGTCCCTCGCGCCACCGAAGCCCGTCGCCGGCAAGCCCGTCGTCACCGCGATCAAGCTGACGAGCTTCCGCGTCCGCGACCCGAAGAACGCGCCCGACGCAGCCGACTTCGCCGCCCTCGACCTCGTGCGCATCGCCATGCAATCCGGTGAATCGCCACCGAAGTTGATCGTGCAAAAAGTCGAGCAGCCCGGCGCCCCGCTCGAGTGGCGCGTCTACCGCCCCATCGCCGTGAACCCGAAATGCCTGCTCTGCCACGGCCAGGTCGAGTCGCTGCAACCCCAGGTGTTGCACATGCTCGAGCGCCTCTACCCGGAGGACAAAGCGACCGGCTACCAGGCGTGGGAATGGCGCGGCCTCATCCGCGTCTCCTACGAAAATCCGCCTCCCGCCCCCGCGGCTACTCCGCCGAAGACAGACTGAGCCGCTTGCCCCGCACGCGATTCCGCGCAAGCTCGGGGCATGCTCCAGAAACTCGCCGTCCTCTTCCTCCTCGGTGCCCTGACGTTGTGCGGCGCCGAAGTCGCCCGCATCACTCCCGCCGAGGCCGCGAAACTCGTCGCCGACGGCAAGGCCACGCTCATCGACGTCCGCGAGCCGGCCGAGTGGTTCCAGACCGGCGTCGCCGCGCCGGCCGTGCTGCTGCCGCAGAGCGATTTCGAGAACGCCCAGTTCGAGTGGAAGCCCTTCCTCGCCAAAGCCGCGAAGGACAAGACGCTCATCCTCTACTGCCGCTCCGGCAAACGCGCCGGCAATGTCGGCGCCGCGCTGGCCGAGAAAGGCTACAAAGTCGTGAACGCCGGCGGCCTGCAGGCTTGGATCGACGCCGGTCTCCCGGTGCGCCAGCTCGAAACCAAGAAATGAGGTCCGCGTGAGCGAGTTTTTCCGGGAGACCGAAGCCGCCCTGCTGCCCCCCGACGACGGCCAGCCCTGCGGCAGCGACTGCCGCTTCGCACGCACGATCCGCACCGATCCGTTCGCCGAGGAGTGGCTCTGGTGCGCCCATCCCGCGCGCGCCACGCGTCTCGTGCATCCCGGCCGCCCCTGCGCCCGCTACGCACCGGGTGCCCACGGCACCGTCGCCCTCCCGCCGTCCTGGGCGTGAATTTCAACCGCCCCATGCGCGCAACCGCGCGGCGGTGATCACGCACACGCAATCCTCGCCGTCCTGCGTCGACAGCCAGTGCGGGTCGAGCTCGGATAATTTCGCCGCGAGCGCGGCCTTCGCCTGACCGACCTCGAGCGTCACGATGCCGTGCGGTTGCAGTCGCTCGCGCGCCTGACGCAGCAACTTGCGCACGATGTCG
Source organism: Candidatus Didemnitutus sp. (assembly GCA_019634575.1). NCBI lineage: Bacteria > Pseudomonadati > Verrucomicrobiota > Opitutia > Opitutales > Opitutaceae > Candidatus Didemnitutus > Candidatus Didemnitutus sp. The sequence goes on along the minus strand of JAHCAY010000001.1, from coordinate 2,896,024 downwards.
AGCCCGTCCGCGCCGCCGTCCAGCGCCATCGCCGGTTCTTTCCGGAATTCCTCCGGCAGGCCTTTCATCTCCCGCGACGGCACGTAGGGCGGATTCGAGAGGATGACGTCGTATTTCACCGGCGGCACGGCGTCGAAGACGTCCGAGCGGTGCAGCTTGATGCGCGCGCCGAGTTCGTTCTGGGCGAAGTTGAACCGAGCCACCGCCGCGGCATCCGGCGAGAGCTCGATCGCGTCGACCTTCGCCTCCGGGAAACGATCCGCGAGCAACACCGCGAGACACCCGCTGCCGGTGCAGACATCGACGACGCGTTTCACGGGCTTGCCGGCCGGCAACCACTGCGGAATCGCCTCCGGCAGCAGCTCGACGAAATACGAACGCGGGATGATCACGCGCTCGTCGACGTAGAACTTGTGCCCGCCGAGCCATGCCTCGCGCGTGAGATACGCCGCCGGCGTGCGCTCGTCGATGCGACGCCGGAAAACCTCCGTGAGCGCGGCGGCCTGCTCGGGTGTGGTCTTGCGCCGCAGCACGCTGCGTGGGCTTTCGAGCGGCAGCTCGAGTGTGCGGAGCAAAAGGTAGAGCGCTTCGTCGTGCGCATTGTCCGCCACCTGGCCGAGCGCGACGTCCTCGCGGGCGTAGCGCCGCACGGCCCACTCGAGCCATTCACCGACGGTGTGCGGGCGCGCGGGCATGGTTCAGCTCTTTTTGCCGCCGCGATGCTCCGAGCAATAACACTTGTCGTCGTCGCCGTAGCGGAAGTCCTCCATCGGATGCGTGAGCTCGGTCTTGCCGCAGACCACGCAGCGGTGGCGCGGCTCGCGCTCGTCGGCCCGGGCGGCGGCGGCGCGGGCCTGATGCTCCATGCGCCGGCGGCCGGTTTTGACCCGTTGCACGATGTCGCTGGAGAAAAAGAGCAGGAAGTTGCCGACGGCGGCGAGCGTCGCGAGTTTGACCGGCCACGGGCCGAAGACGACCGCGTAGCCGTAGAAGAGCCACTGGATCAGCGCGAGCCACTTGATCTTCACCGGCAGGATGAAGAAGAGCATCATCTCGAAATCCGGATTCAGGAACGCGAACGCCAGGAACACGCTGCCAGCGAGGAAGACGTTGATCGCATACGTCCCCGGAAAAAGAAACGCCACGCCGGCCGTGAGCGCCCAGCCCGTGAAGATGAAGAGATTGTAGCGAAACACGCCCCAGTAACCCTCGAGCGCGCTGCCCATCATCCAGAACAGATACCACGCGAACGCGATGAACACCGGATGCGAGCTCGGTGGATAAAACAGGAACGACACCAGTCGCCAGAATTCGCCCTGACGCACCGCAATCGGCAGCAGGGCGATGCGCTCGAGATCGAAATAGCCTAGGAAGCTGACGCTCCAGAAGAAGACCTGGCCGATGACGAGGTAGAGCGAGAGATTGGGAATCGCGAAGCGCCCGAGCGTGCGTTCGAGGCGATTGAGCAAAGGCATGCGTGGGACTTGCCAGTCCGGCCCGCTGCGCGCAAGCGCCGAGCGGCCAGTTGGAAATTCGTCGCTTATTTCGCGGTTTTGGCCGCCGCGGGTGCGTTCGTCCCGGCCAGCGCGTCGATGACCTTTTGCTTCTCGTCGGTCAGCTTCAGGTCCGTGACCTGATCGAGCAGCGCGCGCGCCTCGTCGCGCCGGTCGAGCTTCACGAGGATGTTGGCGCGCTGGAGCTTGATCAGCTGCCGCATCGACTCGGTCGTGGCGCGGCCCCCGAGTTTTTCCCAGACCGCGAGCGCCTCGTCCCAGCGCGGCGGCTCGATCTCGTAGTAGGCCTTGGCGTGCTGATAGGCGAGCGACAGGTCGGCGGGCGCGAGGTCGGCCGCGCGCTGGAACGCCTCGAGCATCGCCTTATCGAGGGACGCGCGCGTCCACGTGCCTTCGTGCAGGAAGTCGTCGCGCGCGGCGAGCAGCAGCTGCCCGAGGTGGAAGTGGTAAAGCGGCTCATTCGGCGCGAGGTCGATGGCCGAGGTGAGATACGGCAGCGCCTCGAGCGGCTTGCCGTCCTCCGCGAGGTGCTTTGCCAGCTGGTTTTTCACCAGCGGGATGTTCGGGTCGAGCTTGTTGGCCTTCAGCAGCATCGCGACCGCCGCCTTGGTCATGTCGATCTTGCCGAGGAACACGCCGTAGGCGACGTAGCCGGCGGCGAAGTCGGGGTTATTCAGGATAAAGACGTCGTAGCTGCTCGCGATGCCCTTCGCCTCGCCGGCGAAGCGCGCCTCGTCGAGCTGGTCGCCTTCCTTCTCGGCGCGTTCGAAGAGCTGCTTCTGTCGCTCGACGATTTCCTTCAACGATTTTTCGGCCAGCGTCTCCGCCGCGAACGACGGGGCAACGCACACAGCCAACAAGGCGCACAAGGCAAGGAGACGATGGGACACGCGGCAGTAGGACACAGGCGGCGGGAATTCGTTCAATGCTGCGCCAGTTTTACGCCGGCGGGCGACGTTTTTCTAAACCTTCGCACCGAGCTGCCGCGCCGCCGACCAGACGTCCGCCGGCACCTCGATCGGTGCCATGAAGCCCCGCGCCGGATAACTCGCCAACCGCTCGAACTCGCCCGCGACCTGCGTGCGCAGCGCCAACCCGTGCCGCGCGTAGAACGCTTCCTCCTCGGCCAGCGACCGCACGGCGCAAGTGCCGACGCTCCGCACCTCCGGCCAATGCCGCCGCACCGTCGCTAGCGCGCGACGCAACCGGCACGGCGTCGCCACGACGATCGCCGAACGCAGCCCGTCGCCCGGCCGCAAATCCGGCCGCGCCGCCGCGAGCGCGGCGGTGGTAAACGCGAGATTCTCACCCGTGTTCGTCGAACGCGTTTCAAGCAGCGCGATCCGCGCCTCGACCGCTGGCCAGTGTCGCCGCACGTCGTCGCGGAATTCCAACGCCTCCGCCTGCGTGAAATCGCCACTGCCCGCGCCGACGCCGCCGGAGAAAACGATCCAGCGCGCCCGCCCCGCCAGCGCCAGCTCCGCACACAGCCGCGGAATCGTCCGGTCGAAATGCCCGAGGCCGAGCACGACGTCCGCCGCTTCCGCCGGCAACGCGTCCGCCGCGGCGAGATACGCGAAGGCAAGCTCGAGCGCGCGGGAATCGGCGGCGGCGGACATGGCGACCATCTCATCGCGCGCGCGGCACGACATCAACGCCGCGCGCGGCGATTTTTCGCCCGCGATTTCCACTTCGTGCTGGCGGCGCGGACCGCTTGCATACCTTCGCCGCATGTCCACCGCGCCCGCCCCGTCGCCTGCTCCCATCGGCCGCGGCGCGCGCGTGAATCCCGCCAACCGCTTCGAGCCCATCGCGGTGGAGGCCGACCCCGACTTCGTCGAGTTCGACGACCACGGCGTGCCCATCGAGCGGCCGCTTCCGCGCACGCAGTTCTTCGACGATGCGAGCGAGACCGTGCTCTCGGCCAACGACAGCCCCGACGTCGGCGCGGCTTTCGGCCTCAATCCCTACCGCGGCTGCGAGCACGGTTGCGCCTATTGCTTCGCCCGGCCGTTCCACGACTACCTCGGCTGGAGCAGCGGCCTGGATTTCGAGACGAAGATTCTGGTAAAGCGCCGCGCGCCCGAATTGCTGCGGCGCGAGCTCGCGGCGAAAAAGTGGCAGCCGCAGCCGGTCATGCTCAGCGGCGTCACCGACTGCTACCAGCCCGCCGAGCGGCGCTTCGGCCTCACGCGCGCCTGCCTCGAGGTGTTCGCGGAGTTCCGGAACCCCGTCGCCCTCATCACGAAAAACTTCCTCATCACGCGCGACGTCGACCTGCTCGCCGAGCTCGCACGCTGGCATTGCGTCTCCGTCACGCTCAGCGTCACGACGCTCGACGCCGCGCTCGCCGGCAAGCTCGAGCCGCGCGCCGCGCGTCCCGAGCATCGCCTGCGCGCGATTCGCCTGCTCGCGGAGGCTGGCGTGCCGGTCAGCGTGAACGTCGCGCCCGTGATTCCCGGCCTCACCGACCACGAACTGCCCGCCATCCTCGAGGCCGCGCGCGACGCCGGCGCGCGACGCGCCAACTACATCACGCTGCGCCTGCCGCACGCGGTGAAGGACGTGTTCATCGACTGGCTCGACGCCCACGAGCCGGGCAAAAAGGAGCGCGTGCTCGCCCGCGTGCGCGAGATGCGCGGCGGCAAGCTCTACGATGCGCGCTTCGGCGTGCGTGGGCGCGGCGAAGGCATTTTTGCCGAGCAGTTGCGGCAGGTATTCGCGGTGACGACGCGCCGTCTCGGCCTGAACCGCGAGGAGTTCACGCTCTCGACTGCGCACTTCCGCCGGCCCGGCGGCGTGCAGCTGGAATTGCTCTAGACGCGATCCCAAAGCGCGCTTTGCCGAAGCGGTAGGCAGCGATCTTGATCGCGCCCCAGAGAGCAACGGGCGCGCGCCAGCACGCTGTCGACGGCGGAAGCCCGGTTTTCGGACAACCTTTGGCGGTTCAACCGAGGACCCAGTGACCGCCGCCCGTGGCACGGCTGCGCAGGCGGAACTTGCCGCCGTGCAACACGACCGAGATGTCTTCCAGCACAGGACCGATATTGAAGCAGTAGCCGTGGCCCAGCACCGAGAGATTGTAGTGCGAAACATCCACCGTCTCCAAATTCGGCGCGGTCGTGACCGGCGGGCAGATGCCGGCGCGCGGATTGTCATGCAGTTCCTGCGAGGCAAACAGGGCGAGGTCGTCCTTCGCGGCGTAGAGCGTGTGCCCGGCCGTCAGTCCCGGCGCCGCCGCAACCCGCGCCAGCTGGCGCAGGAATTCACGTTGAGGCACGTCGGGGGCGGCGAAGATCACCTGGCCAATCTGCGGACCGCCGGCGGCACCCTGCAATGCGACCTCATGCAGCGCCTGGAGCAGCGCCCGATTGCCCATGCTGTGCGCGATCACGTGGAGTCGACGGCCTTGCGCCGCCGCGGTGGCGGCGAGCGTCCGCACGAAATCCTTCAAGGCGGCGACGGATTCGCGCGCGGCTTCTTCGTCCGCGAGATAGCCGGCGAGCTTGCCGCGTGATGGCCAACTGAAAAGCGCGACCGGCAGATCCAGTTCGTAGCTCAACTGTCCCGCACTCTCCGCCGCGGCACGAAAGGTCGTGCGGAAGCCGTGCACGAACAGGAGCATCGCCGGTGCCTCCTTGATGGCGCTGAGCGTGCTCGCGAGCCGGGACAAAAAATCCGCCTCCGCCAGCGGCATGATGCTGCCGAGCTCAAGTTCGGTTTGCTCGCGATGGATCAGGCGGCCGAGCCAGCCGCGTCCCGAGCCGCCCTTCACGTAGCGCTTCGGCACGTTCACGGTGCAATAGCCGTAATGCATGCGATCATCGGTGGCACCGCCATAGCCATCGTGTTCGTCCGCCGCGTTTTCCGGCCGGCGGTTCGTGCCATACCACACCGGCACGATGCGCGGGTCGCTCAGCAGATCATCCGGCAATGGTGCAGCCGGCGGACGCGCGGTGCCCAACGAAAATGCGGGGGCCTCATCCGCCGAGGTTTCCGCCTCCCCCTCCTCGAGGTCGGCTGGCGGCCTTCTCAGTTTGTGGGCCACCCAAGGTATCTCCGGCTTGGATAGCCTGCGCGCGAGTTCATCCGGCGGCGGCGCGGTGCGATCCCATTCGGCGAGCAGAGCGCGCCCGGCTTCGGTCAGGCTGAACCCCTTTTCTCCCCCCTTCTTCACGACGACAACTGCGCCGCAATCCAAGAGCAGGGTGAGTGCGGCGCGCACTCTGACTTTGATAAAGCGGGCGTCGCGAGCGGCCGCTTCGGTGAGAGCGGACACGCTGAGCCATGCATTCCGGCTCAACGCCTGCAGCATGCGGTGGGACAATCGGTCGTAGCGGGGCGCATTCATGGGAGGCAAGTGCTTCGATTGCGCTCGTGCGGACTCGCACAAGCGTGGCCCGGGAATCTCTTTTGCCCCCTTCCCCTCGAAGGGACAAGCGGCGATCTGGACGCGACACACTCCACGCTTTCGCTTTGGCGCGAAAGCGGCATCTTCCGCCCCATGGCCAACGTCTACGAAACTCTCCGTGCCGACATCGTCACCGCCATGAAGGCGCGCGACACCGCCCGCTCCACCGCGCTCCGCACCATGGACGCCGCGATCCAGCGCGCCGCGATGGACGCGAACAAGCCGATCGACGACGCCCTCGCGATCACGGCCATCCGCAAGGCCGTGAAAAATCTTTCCGACGCCCGCACCGAGTTCGAGAAGGGTGGCCGCGCCGACCTCGTCGCCGCCAACACCGCCGAGATCGGCCACCTCGAGAAATATCTCCCGCAAGGCCTCGACCCCGCCAAGCTCGACGCGCTCATCGCCGAGGTGATCGCCGCCACCGGCGCCGCCTCGAAGAAGGAAATGGGCAAGGTGATCGGCGCGCTCAAACAGCGCCCGGAGGCGCCGCTCATCGACTTCGCCGCCGCGAGCAAGGCCATCCAGGCCAAGTTGCCGTAAGCGTAACGCCGCGCGCCCGCCGCGTTACTCCGGAAACGCGGCGCGGTTCACCCGCTCACGCCCCGTCGCGGCTGGATCGCAGCGGCGGCGGGAGATTCGAACGGAGCCAGTAGCCGACGATGCGCAGCGCGAGTTCCCGCTGATCCTCGAGCCGGCTCGGCTTCACGAGGAATGAATTCGCGCCGATCTCGTAGGCTTGCGTGACATCGGACTCGAGCGCCGACGACGTGAGGATCACCACGATCAGCTTGCGCAGCTCCGGCGTCGCGCGGATCTGCCGCAGCACGTCCAGACCGGAGATGTAGGGCACTTTCAGGTCGAGCAGGACGACGTTCGGCAGCGGGTGCTTCACGCGGTCGCTGAAACCGTCGCAACCGAGGAGATAATCCAACGCCTGACGGCCGTCGCTTGCCACGTGGAGATCGATGACGGCACCCGCGCTTTGCAGCGCGCGCCGCAGGAAGAAAACGTCGTTCTCGTCATCCTCGACCACCAACACATGCGGCGTGCCGTCGTTCATGGGCGTGCGAAGGTTCATGGAGGGCGCTGGTAAGCTCCGCTTGGATCGCCCCGAGGCCCACAGGGTGGTTGCGCGGATAAAAGGAGCGGACCGCCAGTGCCCGACGGCGTCAAGCGCGCGTCTGCCTCGAAACTACTCAATTAGCGGAGGAACTTACTCCCCAGCCGCGCCACAGCATCCGGCGCCAGGCCAGCGCCACGATCCACGCGAGCAACATCGTCGTCACGGTGTGGCTGAGGTAGTGCGCCCCCTTTAGCATCTGATACGCACCCATATACCAACCGAGGCCCAGGCCGAGCGCGAGGCCGACAGCACGCATGCGCCGCGACGGCCGCAGCCACGCGAGCGCGAGCAGGGCGAAGCCGCCGCTGGCGTGGCCGGCGGGGAAACAGTGGCCTTTTTGCTTCGGCTGGTCGTCCGCGGGATACGGCGAGCAGAGCTTCGCGTAGGCCACATCGCCGCCGTAGCGGCGGATCTCGGACGGACAGTGGACGTTGGTGAAATTCTTCCCGAGGCCGGCGAGCGCCGGCACCGTCGCGAGCGTCGCGACCGCGACCCACAAACCGCGCCGCTCCAGGCGCAACCGCTCGCGCCAGCGCGCCGGGCCGAGCGCGAGCGCGAGCAGCGCCACGCCGGTGACCATCACGCCGATCTTCGGAATGTTGTAGAACAAGGCGCGGCCGACCGGCTCGGTGCCGTCGACAATCCAGCGCTGCTGCGCGAAGTCGTAGAAATGGTCCTGCAACGCCAGGTCGACGTCCGTGAACTCGAAAATCGCCAGCGCGCCGGCGAGCAGCAGCACCGCTGGCCAGAGCGTGCGATCGAGAAATTCGGGCGCGCGCAGCGTCATGGCGCCGACGCTGGGTCTTTTTTCCGACCGAGCAAGCGCTTGAAATCGAAGTTCACCCGGAGCTTGGCGTTGAGGCCGACGTCGTTGCCGTCCGGTCCGTGCGTGAAACGGAAGCCGACACCGAGCAGCCACTTGCCTTTGGCGTGGAAGGTGTATTTCGGCGGAATCGTCCACACGACGCCGGGGCGAATGCCGAGCACGTAACGGTCGCTGTCGCTGGTGAAGCGCGTCGTCTGGTAGGTCGTCTCGAGCGTGTAAGTCGTCGGGCCGCGCTCCCAGAGCACGCCGCCGGAGAGACCAAGCGAGTCGTCGCGGAGGTCGTTCTTCTCGAGCTTGCCGATGACGTCGGTCTGCGTGACGTCGTCGTAGCCGAGCCCCCAGAACACGCGCCAGCCGGGATGCGACTGGAGCGGGCGCGACATGGTGAAGTAGGGCGAGACGTGTTTCAGGCCATCGGTGACATCCGGTGGCGGCGTGCCGAGCGGGCGCGACCAATCGAGGCCGATCGACGTATCGACGCCGAGCTTCAGCGGGTCACCGAGGCGATATTTCGTGCCGAGGTGAATCGAGGCAAAGCCCGCCTCTTCGCCGAAATTGCCGCCCTTCAAACCGTGCGTGAAGTAGGCGTCGGTCTCCGCGGTGGCTTCCCATTCCGCGGTGAGGCCGTAGCGCAATCCCAGCGCGGTGCGGATCTCGTCGCGCTTCGTGAGGTCGCCGAGGTGCGGGTGCACGATCAGGCGCAACGAACTCTTCCGCTCGGTGCCGGGGAGCGCGCTGTTGAAGATGCCTTGGATGCGCAGGTCGTCGTCGGTCGCCTTTTGGACTTTCGCCGGCTCGGTCGCGACGGGCGGAGTGGGCTCCTCCGCGCGCACGAGCGGCGCGAGGCAAAGCACGACGAGCGCGGGGAGGTTGCGACGGAGATTCATTTGCCGGTCGTTTTTTCGGCGGCGCGCTTTTCACCCTCGGCGGTGAACTTCGCCAGCTCTTCCGGCGTGAGGGCATTGTAGGCGCGGTGTTCGTAGAGGTAATTTGCGCTCTGGTAGTAGCCGATGGCGGCGTTCTCGTTCGCCTCGTCGCGCGGGGCGGGTGTGAGGCCGCCGGTGCGCAGGTCCACGGTGTAGGAATTGGCGCCGCGCTGCGGGCGGAGCACGACGAAGTGGCCATGCTCGAGGTGGCCGAGCTTCTGGTAGTTGCCGATGAGCGCGCGGGCGTTTTCCGGCGGGGTGCGGCGGATGTCGTGACCGAAGAAGCGCGAGACGTAGCTCCAGTTGAGCAGGCCGAGCAGCGTGGGCGCGTAGTCGACCTGGCTGGTGAGCGCCTGGATGCGGCCGGGTGCGATGTGGCCGCCGGGCGAGTAGATGAAGAGCGGGATGTGGTAGTTCTGCACCGGCAGCTCGGCGCGGCCGGCGCTGGAGGCGCAGTGGTCGGCGACGATGACGAACACGGTGTTCTTGAACCACGGCTTCGACTCCGCGTCCTTGAGGAACTGGCCGATGGCGAAGTCGGTGTATTTCACCGCGCCGGCGCGGCCGGAGATCTTCGACGGCAGGTCGATCTTGCCCTCGGGAAACGTGTAGGGGCGGTGATTCGACGTCGTCATGACGAAGTAGTGGAACGGCTTGCCGGTGGCGAAGGACTTGTCGGCCTCTCGCATCGTCCAGCGATAGAGGTCCTCGTCGCACGCGCCCCAGACGTTGGCGAAGGTGACGTCGGCCTCGGGGCTGTTGCGGTCGATGACGCGATAGCCGTTGTGGCCGAAAAAGTAGTTCATGTTGTCGAAGTAGCCGAAGCCGCCGTAGATGAACGCGGTGTCGTAGCCCTTCGCCTGGAACACGGAGCCGAGCGTGAACATGTTCTCGTTGTTCGGGCGCTTGATCATCGAGCGGCCGGGTGTCGGCGGCAGCGAGAGCGTGAGCGCCTCCATGCCGCGGTCGGTGCGCGTGCCGGTGGCATAGAAATTATCGAACACCAGACTGTGCCGCGCGAGCGCCTCGAGATGCGGCGTGAGCTTCGAGGCGTGGTTGAAGATGCCGACGAAGTCGGCGCTCAGGCTCTCGACCGTGATCTGGATGACGTTCGGACGCAGCTCGGGGCCGCCGTCGTTTTTCACGAAACGCAGCGTGTCGCGCTCGCCGGGGCGCAGCAGCGTGGAGCCGTCGACGACGAGTTTGGCCTGCACTTGGGCGAACGCCTCGTCGATCGGGAGAGTTTTGTAGAACTGCTCGTAATCGAGGATGTTGTTCTTGAACGCCGCGAAGAGCGCCCAGAGGCCGTTCTTGCCGATCTCGCGGTTGAAATTGTTTTTGAAGGTCGGCAGCAGCCGCTCGTCCTGGATGGAGCCGAACGCGATCGCGGCGCAGAACCAGATCGCCGCCGCCTTCCAGCGCCGGCCCATCGGCTCGGTCGCGTGCGCGAACCATGTCTGCGGCCAACCCGCGCGCGCGAGCAGCCACACCCCGAGCGCGGACACGGCGGCGACGCCGCCGATGATCGCGGGGAGATTGTAGGATTCGCGGATGTTGCCTACGACCTCGGTGGTGTAGACGAGGTAGTCGACCGCGATGAAGTTGAACCGCACGCCGAACTCCTCCCAGAACGTCCACTCGGAAACCGTGCCGAAAAACAGCGCGTAGACGATCGCGAACGCACCGAGCGCCGCCAGCCAGCGCGCCCATGCCCACTCGAAGAACCGCGCCGGCAGCGCCGCGAGCAGAAGCGTCAGCGGCAGCGAAGCCCACGCCGCCGCGCCCAGGTCGTAGAGCACGCCCCAGAAAAATGCCGCGAGCAAAGACGGGGTCCACACCACGTCGTGCCGCGCCTGGATCAGCAGCGCCACCCGCGTGACGAAGGCCGCGATCAGAAAGACCGCGAAAAAGATGGCTACGCCGCCGTGGCGGCGCGAGAGGAGTCGAGACCAGAGCGAGCGGCGCCCGTCAGCGGGCGTCGGTGAAGTGCGGGACATGGCGCAAGTTGGGGAGCGGAGATGAATCGGCGATGAACCGCCGATGAACGGCGATTCATTTCCCTTCATGTCAGAGTGGGCAACTCCATTAAACGAACGGGAAATTTTCCGGTGATCGCCGGCGAAGCCGCGCCGGCGGCAAGCAACGCCAGCACCAGCAATCCCGCCGCAAACCGCCGCGCCTCGCGGCGCAACATCCATCCGCGAATCAAAAGCCCCACCATGGCCACGGCGCCAGCCGTCACCACCAGCCAGCGCGGGATCGCGGAAAGCCCCTCCACCATCGAGATGCCCAGCCCGGAGCCGATCCAGCCGGCGACACCGTAGACGATCGCGGCGCATTTCGCGCGACTGCTGCGCGAGGGATAGAAAACGAGCGCGGTCGAGTAGATCGAAACCGCGGCGGTGTAGAGCAACACGCCCTCGGTGAGCTTGGCGCGGTTCGGCTCGATGAGCAGGCAGGCCGCGAGCAACATCATCGTGGCCAGCAGCACGGCGCGACCGATCCAGCGCTTGTCCATCATGTAGCCGGCCAGCAACGCGGCCGCGAAATGGATCGCGGCGTTCGCGTAGAGACGTCCGCTGCCCCACGTCATTTCCTTCAGGTAGGGCGAATGCTGGATGATGTTGAACGCCCCGCTGTCGAGCCACACGAGCGCCAGGAGCACCAGCACCCACGCGACGAGGCCGGGCGTTTGATAGTCGAAATTATTCGGCACCTGCCGCGGCGCCCGCGCATCGAGCAGGTGCACGCCGATCAGGCCCACGCAGGCCGCTGCGAGCGCGACGAACCCGTGGGTTTCCCGGCCGCCGTTGAAGACGAACGGCAGATTGCAGATCGCGTAGGCGGCGCCCGTGCCGAGGCCGATCGCCGAACCGAGCCGATCACCGCCCGTCACCCGCCGCAACGTGCCGGCGAGCGTGACCGTGAGTCCGCCGAGGCCCAGCCCGATCAGGAGCGACACGAGGAAGAGCGGCCACGCCGAGCGCGCCACGAGGCTCAAACCCGCCGCCGCCCCACAGATCGCGAACATCGCCACCAACCGGCGCTGGCTCCGGCTATCCGTGAACGTCCAGCCGGCCCACGCGCTGCCGCCCAATCCCGCCACGGCCATCACCCCGAGGATCGCTTTCATCAGCGGGCTTCCCTCGCCCACGACGCTCTGCACGAGCTTCAGGAAACCGAACTGCGCGAAAATCAGAAAGATGACGTAGGTCGCGCCCACCGTCACGGCCGCGCCGGCCCACGCGCTGGGTTGCGGCGTAAATTCTTCATGGTAATGCCCGCGATCGTCGCCGGCGTTGTGCGAAGGGTGACTCATTCGCGTCGGGGGAGCGCCCCGTTGTCGGGACTTATGCCGCGGCGGGCAAAAGAAATCGCTTGCCGCTTTCGGCCCATCCCGGCTTTTTGGCGGTCCGCTTCGTCATGGTTCTCAACCACCACCATCACCACTCCTCCTAGCCTTCCCTGCCCGGGAAGGCAGCGTGCCTTCCCGTGGTGATGAAACCCAATTTCTGAAACCCCGGTGGCACTCGCCCCCGGGGTTTTTCTTTTCCCACCGCCTACCATCTACTCGCTACTCACCACCCGCTACTCGCTACTTCCTCCGCCCATGTCACCCGTCGTCACTCCCGCCTCCAAAGACCGCCTCCGCCTCGCCATCCAGAAGAGCGGACGCCTCTCCACCGACTCCCTCGACCTGCTCAACCGCTGCGGCATCAAGGTCAAGGCCCCCAAGGAAAAACTCCTCCTCCACGCCGAGAACTTCCCCATCGACATCCTCTTCGTCCGCGACGACGACATCCCGCAGCTCGTCATGGACGGCGTGTGCGACCTCGGCATCGTCGGCGAGAACGTCCTCGAGGAAACCGCCCTCGAGCGCACCTCCGGCGGCACGCACAACCCCTACGTCGTCGACCGTCGCCTCGATTTCGGCGGCTGCCGCCTCGCTGTCGCCCTCCCCGAGGAGCGCGGCTACGCCTCCTCCGCCGACCTCGCCGGCCTGCGCATCGCGACTTCCTACCCGCGCCTCACCAAGCGCTGGCTCGCCGCGCAAAACGTGAAAGCCGACGTCGTCCTCCTCACCGGCTCGGTCGAGATCGCCCCGCGCCTCGGCCTCGCCGACGCCATCTGCGACCTCGTCGCCACCGGATCCACCCTCGAGGCCAACCGCCTCCGCGCCGTCGAAACCATCTTCAAGTCCAAGGCCACGCTCCTCCGCTGCGACCGCCCACTCGACGCCGCCAAGCGCCACGCCCTCGACATCCTGCTCCGCCGCATCGACGGCGTGCAGCTCGCCGCCGAAGCGAAATACATCATGCTCCACGCCCCGAAGAGCGCGCTGCCCGAGATCAAGAAACTCCTCCCGGGCTCCGAGAACCCGACCATCCTCCCTCTCGCCGGCGACGACACCAAGGTCGCCCTCCACGCCGTCTGCCAGGAAGCCGTCTTCTGGGAGACCATGGAGTCCCTCAAGCGCGCCGGCGCCAGCGCCATCCTTGTGCTCCCGATCGAAAAGATGATGATGTGAACGACTCGTTCTCTTTCTCGTAATCGTTCTCGTTCTCTTCGGAGGAGAACGAGGAACGAGAAAGAAGAACGAGAACGAGATCATGCAAACGCTCGTCTGGAAAAAACTCTCGCCCGCCCGCCGCGCCGCCACTCTCGAACGGCCCGCGCAGACGCGCCGCACCGACATCGCGAGCGCCGTCTCCCGCATCATCATGGAGGTGTGCCACGACGGCGACGCCGCGTTGAAGCGCCTGACGGCAAAATTCGACGGCACCAAACTCACTTCGCTGCGCGTCAGCCCCGCCGAGTTCGCCGCCGCCGAAAAAGCCCTCGCTCCCACCGACAAGGCCGCCCTCCGCACCGCCTACCGCAACATCCGCCGCTTCCACGCCGCGCAGGCCGCGAAATCTATCCGCGTCGAGACGATGCCCGGCATCGTCTGCGAAAAAGTCACTCGCCCCATCGAACGCGTCGGCCTCTACGTCCCGGGCGGCAGCGCGCCGCTCTTCTCCACCGCGCTCATGCTCGGCGTCCCCGCGCAGCTCGCCGGTTGCCCGACGCGTGTGCTCTGCACGCCGCCCGGTCGCGACGGCCGCGTGAACCCCTGGATCCTTTTCGCCGCGCAGCTCTGCGGCATCACCGACGTCTTCAAGGTCGGCGGCGCGCAGGCCATCGCCGCCATGGCCGCCGGCACGAAAACGATTCCGAAGTGCGACAAACTCTTCGGCCCCGGCAACGCCTTTGTCACCGAAGCGAAGCTCCAAGTCTCGCGCTCCGCCGCCGGCGCCGCCATCGACATGCCCGCCGGCCCCTCCGAGGTCATGGTCATCGCTGATCGCACCGCCGATCCGGCCTTCGTCGCCGCCGACCTCCTCTCGCAAGCCGAGCACGGCCCCGATTCGCAGGTCGTGCTGGTCACCTTCTCCGAAAAAATCGCCGCGCGCGTCGCCACCGAGGTCGCCGTGCAACTTCGCCTCCTCCCCCGCCGCGAGATCGCCGAAGTCGCGCTGAAAAAGAGCCGCGTCCTCCTCGCCGCCTCGCCCGCCGAAGCCGTCAAAATCGCCAACGCCTACGCGCCCGAGCACCTCATCCTCCAGCTCGCCAACCCACGCCGCCTGCTCCCGCAGATCACCGCGGCCGGCTCGGTCTTCGTCGGCCCATGGACGCCCGAGTCGCTCGGCGACTACGCGAGCGGCACGAACCACGTCCTGCCGACCTACGGCTGGGCGCGCTCGTTCAGCGGCCTCGGCCTCGCCGACTTCTCGCGCACGATGACCGTGCAGGAAGCCACGCCGCTCGGCTTCGCCCGCCTAGGCGGCACCGTCGCCCGCCTCGCCGACGCCGAGAGCCTCGTCGCCCACCGCCGCGCCGTCACTGTCCGCCTCCAGAAACTCTCCCGATGACCTCCGACCCCGTGCTCTCTCTCGTCCGCGCCGAAATCCTCGCGCTCACGCCGTATTCATCGGCCCGCAAGGAAGCCTCCGGCGGCAAAGTCTGGCTCGACGCCAACGAAAATCCCTCGACCCCGCACGCCGGCGCACCGCGCCTGAACCGTTACCCCGAGCCGCAACCCGCCGAAGTCGTCGCGCGCCTCGCCTCGCTCTACGGCGTCAAACCCGACCGCATCCTCGTCACGCGCGGCTCCGACGAAGGCATCGACCTCCTCCTCCGCGCCTTCTGCCGCGCCGGCCAGGATTCGATTCTCACCACTCCGCCGACCTACGGCATGTATTCCGTCGCCGCCGCCATCCAGGGCGCCCGCGCCCTCACCGTTCCGCTCGTCCGCGAAAAAGACTTCGCCGTCGATCCCGACGCCGTCATCCGCGCAATCACGCCCGAAACCAAACTCGTTTTCCTCTGCTCGCCCAACAACCCCACCGGCCAGCTCCTCGATCGCGACGCCGTCCTCAAAGTCGTCACCGCCCTCGCCACGCGCGCCGTCGTCGTGGTTGACGAAGCTTACGCCGAGTTCTCCACCGAACCGAGTCTCGTGCAGGAACTCGACGCCAACCCCAACCTCGTCGTCCTCCGCACGCTCTCGAAAGCCTACGGCCTCGCCGGCGCGCGCGTCGGCGTCACTCTCGCCTCGCCGCAACTGATCGGCGTCCTGCAAAAAATCATCGCGCCCTACCCGATCCCCGCACCGGTCGTCCGCGCCGCGCTCGATGCACTCACTCCCGCCGGCATCTCCGCCGCGCGCCAGTCCGCCCTCGATCTCGTCGGTGAACGCCGCCGCCTCACCGCCGCCCTCGTGAAGCTCCCGCACGTCCGCAAAATCTGGCCGAGCGACGCCAACTTCCTCCTCGTCGAAGTCACCGACTCCGCCCGCGTCATGAACATCGCCCGCGCCGCTGGCCTCGTCATCCGCGACCGCAGCAAGGATGTCCCCAACACCGTCCGCATCACCATCGGCACGCGCGCCGAAAACGACTTCGCCCTGGAGACCCTCGCCCGTGTCTGAGCGAAATCTTTCCTCTTTCTCTTAATCTTTCTCTTTCTTCCGCCAAATCCGCGCGTTCGCTCCCACGCTCCGATGTCTAAGAAACTCCTCTTCCTCGACCGCGACGGCACGCTCATCGCCGAGCCCGTCGACCAGCAGATCGACCGCCTCGACAAATTCGCCCTCGAACCCGAGGTCATCCCTGCGCTCCGCCGCCTGCGCGATGCCGGCTACACCTTCGTCATGGTCACGAATCAGGATGGCCTCGGCACGCCGAGCTTCCGCGAGAGCGAGTTCCGCCCGCTACAAGACCTGTTGATCAACCTCCTCGCCTCGCAGGGCATCAAATTCGAGGCCGTCCGCGTCTGCCCGCACACCGCCGCCGACCGTTGCGATTGCCGAAAACCGAAACCCGGCCTCGTCATGGACTATCTGCGCGACACCGCGTGGGACCGCGCCGCTTCCGCCGTCATCGGCGACCGCGAAACCGACCTGCAACTCGCTGAGACGCTCGGCATCCGCGGCCTGCGCTACGACCGCACCAAGCTCAATTGGACCGAACTCGCCCGCCAGCTCGTCGACGCCCCGCGCCGCGCCACCATCAAACGCGAGACCAAAGAAACGAAGATCACCGTCACCGTGGACCTCGACGCCACCGCGCCCGTCTCGTTCCGCACCGGCCTAGGGTTCTTCGACCACATGCTCGAGCAAATCGCCCGCAACGCCGGCATCAGCCTCGTCATCACCTGCGACGGCGATCTCCACATCGACGAACACCACACCATCGAGGACGTCGGCCTCGCCCTCGGCACCGCGCTCAAGCAGGCCCTCGGCGACAAACGCGGCATCGGCCGCTACGGTTTCGTCATGCCGATGGACGAGGCGCGCGCCGACGTCGCCCTCGATCTCAGCGGCCGCGCCTGGCTGGTCTTCGAAGCGGATTTCCCGCGCGAAAATGTCGGCGAACTGCCGACCGAGATGGTCTCGCACTTCTTCAAATCGCTCAGCGATACGCTCGCCGCCACGCTCCACATGAAGGTCACGGGCGACAACACCCACCACATGATCGAAGCGCTCTTCAAGGGTTTCGGCCGCGCCTTGCGCCCTGCCGTCGCCCGCACCGCCGGCAGCGACATTCCGAGTTCGAAGGGAGTGCTCTGATGTTAGCCATCGTCGACAGCGGCGGCGCCAACATCGCCTCGGTGCGCTTCGCGCTCGAGCGCCTCGGCATCGCCAGCCAGCTCACCGCCGATCCCGCGACCATCCGCTCGGCCGACCGCGTGATCCTGCCCGGCGTGGGCTCCGCGCAGGAAGGCATGCGCAAACTCCGCGCGCGCGATCTCGTGGACACCATCCGCAGCCTCACACAACCCGTGATCGGCTTCTGCCTCGGCGAGCAGCTCCTCTTCGACTCCTCCGACGAGGGCGACACCACCTCCCTCGGCCTCATCCCCGGCCGCGTCGCCCGAATTCCCGAGTCGCCCGGCATCACCGTGCCGCACATGGGCTGGAACACCCTCGAAGTCCTGCGCGACACACCGCTCCTCCACGGCATCGCCCGCGACGCGCGTTTCTATTTCGTCCACAGCTACGCCGGCCCGGTGAACGCCCACACACTCGCCAGCGCCACGCACGGCACGCCCTTCGCCGCCGTCGTCCAGCGCGGCAACTTCTACGGCGTGCAATTCCATCCCGAGCGCTCCGGTTTCGCGGGCGCACAGCTGCTGAAGAATTTTTTGGCCATCACCGCATGATCCTTTATCCCGCCATCGACCTCCGCCGCGGGCGCGTCGTGCGCCTCACCGAGGGCAGCTTCGACGCCGAGAAAGCCTACTTCGACGACCCCGCCGCCGTCGCGCGCGACTTCGCCGCCGCGGGCTCGCCGTGGCTGCACCTCGTCGACCTCGACGGCGCCAAGGACCCCGCGCAGCGCCAGACCGCGCTCGTCGCCGCCATCGTCCAAGCCTGTGGCCTACGCGTCCAATCCGGCGGCGGCGTCCGCGACGAGTCGCACGTTCGCACGCTCCTCGACGCCGGCGTCACGCGCGTGATCGTCGGCAGCCTCGCCGTGAAACAACCCGACCTCGTCGGCGGCTGGCTCGAGAAATTCGGCCCGGAGAAAATCGTCCTCGCGCTCGACGTCCGCCTCAACGCCGCCGGCGTGCCGATGATCGCCGTCGCCGGCTGGCAAGCCGACAGCGGCGTCACACTCGACGCCACGCTGCGCACGTTTATCCCGCGCGGACTGAAACACATCCTCTGCACCGACATCTCGCGCGACGGCAAGCTGACCGGTCCGAACTTCGAGCTCTACGCGCAGCTGCGCCGCGATTTTCCGACCATCGACGCGCAAGCGTCCGGCGGCGTTTCCTCGCTCGACGACCTCCGCCGCCTCAAGCGCGAAGGTGCCCCCGGCGCCATCGTCGGCCGCGCGCTCTACGAGAAGAAGTTCACGCTCCAGGAGGCGCTCGTATGCTAGCCCGCCGCATCATCCCCTGCCTCGACGTCCGCGATGGCCGCGTCGTCAAAGGCGTCCAGTTCCGCAACCACGAGGACATGGGCGACATCATCGAGCTGGCCCAACGCTACCGCGACGCCGGCGCCGACGAGCTCGTCTTCTACGACATCACCGCCAGCTCCGACGGCCGCACCGTCTCCGCCGCGTGGGTCGAGCGCGTCGCCCGCGTGATCGACATCCCTTTCTGCGTCGCCGGCGGCATCCGCTCGCTCGACGGCGCACGCGTGATCCTCCACAGCGGCGCCGACAAGGTCTCGCTCAACTCGCCCGCCCTCGAAAACCCGGATCTGATCACCTCACTGGCCGACGAATTCGGCTCGCAAGCCGTCGTCGTCGGCATCGACTCCCGCCAGGAAAACGGCGACTACTTCGTGAAGGCCTACACCGGCAATCCCGACAAGACGCAGTCCACGCGCTGGCGCACGATCGACTGGGCCGCCGAGGCGCAGAAGCGCGGCGCCGGCGAGGTCGTGCTCAATTGCATGAACCAGGACGGCGTGCGCGCCGGCTACGACCTCGCGCAGCTCAAACTCGTCCGCGCCGTGCTGACGATCCCGCTCGTCGCCTCCGGCGGCGCGGGCGCGCCGGAGCATTTCCGCGACGTTTTCCAACAAGCCGGCGTGGACGGCGCGCTCGCCGCGTCCGTCTTCCACAAGGGCACCATCCCGATCCCCGACCTGAAATCCTACCTCGCCCGCGAAGGCGTCTGCGTCCGCACCTGAAAAGTAGGGCCAGTCTCCGACTGGCCCAGTCAGGCCAGAGACCGAACCTTCTCACCCACACCCAAACAAACTTAACCACGAATGGACACGAATTCACACGAATGACTCCGGCTCACGATTCAGCTTTTCCTGATTCGTGTTCATTCGTGTCCATTCGTGGTTTCCAAAATTTCCCATGACCGCTCTCTCCGCTCTCGACTGGCAGAAAGGCGACGGCCTCCTCCCCGCCATCATCCAGGACGCCGACACGCAGCAAGTCCTCATGCTCGGCTACATGAACGCCGCCGCACTCGAGCAGACGCTCGCGACGAAGCGCATCACCTTCTTCTCGCGCTCGAAGAACCGCCTCTGGATCAAGGGTGAATCGTCCGGCCACTTCCTCGACCTCGTGAGCGTCGAGGGCGACTGCGACAACGACACGCTGCTTGTCCGCGCGCGCCCGAACGGCCCCACCTGCCACCGCGGCACCTGCTCGTGCTTCGGCGAAGGCGGCGGCGCCACCGGCACCGGTTTCCTCGCCCAGCTCGAACGCACCGTGAACCGGCGCATCGCCTCCGATGACGAGAAAAGCTACACCGCCAAACTCGTCCGCGAAGGCGTGAAGCGCGTCGCGCAGAAAGTCGGCGAGGAAGGCGTGGAAACCGCGCTCGCCGCCACCGCCGGCGACAACGTCGAGCTCGCCAACGAAGCCGCCGACCTGCTCTTCCACCTCATCGTGCTCCTCCGCGTCAAAGGCCTCTCGCTCCAAGACGCCCTCAGCGTTCTCGAGAAACGCCACACGGGAAAAAAGTGAATCTAGCGTAATACGCTAGATTTCGCCGTAGCGCAGAGCGATCCGACAGGTCGCTGGCGCTCCCCTCTACCGCCTCACGCGCACGCCCAGTCCGGCCACTGGCTGCGGATGTAGCCGCCGGCCGCGTCGAGCACGGCTTGCACGAGCGGCGCCGGTTGCCCCCGCCACAATGCCGCCACCTCGACCGGATCGCAGCCTTCGAGCGGCAGCGCGCGCACGTCGCGATGCTTGATCACGCCGGGAATCGCCACATTCACGCCGACGCCGTAGCCGCTCGCGACGTATTGCGTGATGAGTTCCAGCGAACTCGCCTCGATCGCCGGCGTCCACGCCGTGCGATGGTATTTCAAGTGTCGTTGGAAAATCATGCTCATGCACTCGTTCGCCGGCAGGCAGATGAGCGACTCCTCGGGTATGCCGCCGGCCCACAGTTCCTCGGCCTTCTTCCACCGCGATTTTTTCGGCACCAGCAGCACGATCGGCACGCGCAACAGGAGCTTGTGCTCCACGCCGGCCGGCGGGCGGCTGTCGATCGGCGTGATCGCGAGATCGATTTCCTTGTCGAGCAACCAGCGCTCGATCTGCGGCTGGAAGCCCGAGCGCAGGCTCAATCGCACCTTCGGCTCATGCCGGCGCAGATGCCCGATGATCGCCGGCAAGTGATCGCGCAGGGCCAGCTCCGATGCGCCGATGCGCAACTGCGGCGCGGCGCTCTTGCGCAAGCGCGCGCCCACGGCCCCGACGTTCTCGAAGAACGGCGTGATGAACGTCATCAGCTCCTCGCCGGTCGGGGTCAGGCGAAACGGCGTGCGCTCGAAGAGCTTCGCGCCGAGATCCTGCTCCAGCTGGAGGATCTGGCTGCTCACCGCCGGCTGCTGGATGCCGTAGGGCATCGAGCGCACCGCGCGGCTGATGCCGCCGTGCTTCGCCACATAGTAGAAAAGTTCGAGGTGATGGATGTTCATCGCGCGCCCGGCAGCGTGCGGCGCACCGCCGCCACTGGCAATCCCGCGCGCGCCGCAAGCTGCCGACGCGGATTCCGCTCGGTAGGGGCGCAGTCTTGCCTGCGCCCGTCATCCGCTCGCGGCGCTGTTCCGGGCGCAGCAAGACAGCGCCCCTACAGCCGACCAGGCGTCCGCGCCGGTGCCAACGCCCTGCCTCAATATCCGCATCAAGTTTATCAATTAACGCCGACGCGACGCGCTCGGGTAACCTGCGCGCCATGAACTCCCGCCGCCTGCTCCTCCTCCCCGCCGCCCTCACCCTCGCGCTGCTCACCGGTTGCGTCGGCTTCTTCGGCGAACGCTCGCACCACGAGGCGAGCAGCATCGTGCAATTCCTCTATCCGAACAAGGAAACGCCCTTCGTCCAACCGACCATCCCCACGCTGCGCCTGCCACTGCGCGTCGGCGTGGCGTTCGTGCCGACCGGCGTCAGCAACGGCCAAGGCTCCTTCTACCGCACGCCGGGCAATATCTCCGAGGCGCAGAAAACCGAGCTGCTCCGCAAGGTCGCGGGCCAATTCAAGACCCTCCCCTTCGTCCAATCCATCGAGATCATCCCCACGACCTACCTGCGCCCCGGCGGCGGCTTCGAAAACCTCGACCAGCTCCGCGCCATGATGGGCATCGATGTGATCGCGCTCCTCTCCTACGACCAGTCGCAAAACTCTTCGGACACCGAGGCGAGCATCGCCTACTGGACCATCGTCGGCGCCTACATCGTGCCCGCCCAGCGCAACACCACGCACACGCTGATGGAAGCGGTCGTCTACGACATCTCCAGCCGCAGCCTGCTCTTCCGTGCACCGGGCACCAGCACCGTGCAGAACCACTCCACGCTGTTCCGCACCGACGATTTCCTCCGCGAGGCCTCTGCCAAGGGCATCACCGACGCCGCCGCGCAGATGACGGCCAATCTCTCCCAGGAACTCGAACTCTTCAAAGTGCGCGCCAAGGAGGAACCGCAGAACATCCGCATCGAGCACAAGCCCGGCTACATCGGCGGCGGCGCGTTCGATGGCGCCTTCGCCGCCGCGCTCGCGCTGCTCTTCGTCGGTGCCGCCTTCGCGGGCAAAGCGCGACCGCTGGGCGCGCCGCGAATGTGGTGACAACCACGCGGCGGCCCAGCCGCCGAGGCCGCCGCACTCGTCGCGATCCCGTCCTCCTCCACGCAACGTCGCCTTTTCGCCTCTTCCGAGCATGAAAACTCTCCGCTCCCCGCTCGCCCTCTTCGCGCTCCCCGCCCTTGCCGCCGCGCTTGCGCCCGCGTGGTTCATCTACGACCGCGCCGCCATCTCCGCGGGCCAATGGTGGCGGGTCGCGACCGGTCACTGGGTGCACTTCTCCGCCTCGCACGCCGCTTGGAACCTGCTCGTCCTCCTCGTCGCGGGCGCGTGGCTCGAACGGACGCGGCCCGGCGTGCTGCTGCGCTACACGGTGCTCGCTGCACCCGCGATCGGCCTCGGTCTCTTTGCCCTCGCTCCGACCATGGCCATCTACGGCGGCCTTTCCGGACTCGCCGTCGGCATCGTGCTGCTGCTGGCGCTGACACAACTCGCGACCGCTCCCGCCGCACGCGCCTGGTGGCTCGCCGCGCTCACGCTCGTCGTCGCAAAACTCGTCTGGGAGTCCCAGGGCGGCGCCGCCCTCTTCAGCGATTTCGGCTCCACGGCAATCCGCCCGTCCGTCGCAGCGCACGTGTTGGGCGCAGCCGCTGCCCTCGCCTACCACCTCGCGTCGCGCACCCCGGCTTTTCTCCCTTCCCCACGCACCTTCGCCTCATGAACTCCCCCCGCAACTACCGCCGCCTCCTCGCCGGCCAATTCCTCGGCGCCTTCGGCGACAACTTCGTCCTCGCCGCCGCGCTCGGACCGCTGACGTTCAGCCTCGCCAGCGGCGCGATCACCGAACGCGAGGTGAACGCCCAGAACGCGCTCTTCAGCGCCGTGTTCTTCATCCCCTTCATCGTCCTCGCGCCACTCGCAGGCTGGCTCAACGACCGCCTGCCGAAGACCGCGTGGCTCTTCGGCGGCAACGTGGTGAAACTCCTCGGCACGCTGCTCGCGCTCGCCGGCGTCTGGCTGCATGCGGGCGATTTCCACGCCAGCCGCACCTGGCAGGTCGTCGGCTACGCGATCATCGGACTCGGCGCCTGCGTCTACTCGCCGGCGAAATACGGCATCCTCCCCGAAATCCTGCCCGCCGAACGCCTCGTGAAAGCGAACGGCATGGTCGAGATGCTCACCCTCATCGCCATCGTCGGCGGACTCGGCGGCGGCGCCGCACTCTACGACGCGACGCGCTCGCTGCCCGCGTGCTACCTCGCGAGCGCCGTGCTCTACGTCGCCGCCCTCATCTGCAACAGCCGCATGGAACGCACGCCGCACAACGCCGCCGCCTCGCTGCGCCACAGCGCCGGTGAATTCGCCGCGAGCCTCCGCCGCCTCGTCACGCACGCGCGCCTCGGACGCGTGCTGTTCGGCTGCGCGCTGTTCTGGTTCGCCGGCGCCACGCTGCGCAGCAACCTCCAGGGCTGGGGTCTGCAAGTCTTCCACGAAGCCGGACGCCACGACGTCACCAACACCCGGCTCGCGCTCCTCAAGCTCGGCCTCGTGCTCGGCATCGTCGCCGGCAGCGTGCTCGCCGGCCGCCTCCACCGCCTCGGCGATCTCTCGTGGACGCGCCGCTACGGATGGTTGATGGCCGCCGCCGTGCTCGCGCTGGGCTTGCTCGGCGGACACGCCGGGCTCGCCGTCGTCATCGCCGCTCTCGTCGCCGCCGGCGTTTTCGCGGGCCTGCTCATCGTGCCGCTCAACGCCGCGCTCCAGCACGAGAGCGACCCCGGCCAGCTCGGCAAGACGATCGCGATTCAGAATTTCACCGACTACCTCGCGATGCTCGTCGGCGCGGGCTTCCTCGGCGCACTGACCGCCGCCGGCCTCTCGCCCACGCAAGTCTTCATCGCGTTGCCCATCGCGCTAGCGGTCGCCTCGGTGGCTCTGCGCATCAGGTCCGCTTCCCCGGTGGTCGCCGACGTCCCGGCGGCGACCAAAGCCGCGTAGCGAGACCCGCAGGATCCTGCCGCGCTGCCACCGCCACTCCCACGGCGAAAGCCTCACCGCTTCCGCTCCGTCCGAACCATCTCTGCTTTCTCCACCATGAAAACCTTCGCGCGCTGGCTCCTTCGGTTGCTGTTCCGCTTCCGCGCCTACAACACCGCCGGCCTCACTGCGCCCGGCCCGGTGCTGCTCGTGCCGAACCACGTCTCGTGGCTCGACTGGCTGTTCCTCTACGTCGTGCTCGACGACGACTGGAAGTTCGTCACCTCGTCCACCACGGCGGAAACCAACTGGCTCACGCGGCGCATGATGGTCAACCGCCGCACGTTTCCCGTCGACCACGCCTCGCCCTACGCCGTCCGTGACATGGCCGAGCACCTCGCGCGCGGCGGCCGGCTCGTGCTCTTCGCCGAGGGACGCATCTCGCTCACCGGTTCGATGATGAAGCTCTTCGATGGCACCGGCTTTCTCATCGGCCGCACTGGCGCGCGCGTCATCACCTGCTACCTGCGCGGCGCGAACCGCCTGCGCTTCGTCCGCCATCGCGGCTGGACGAAATGGTTCCCGCGCGTGACGGCGCATTTCAGCGACGTGCTGACGCCGCCGCGCTGCGACGATCTGCCCGGACACGACGCGCGCATCCACCTCACGACCTGGCTGCGCGACGCGCTCATGCTCCAACAGTTCGAGACCGATCTGGCCTTCGGGCCGCAAAACCTCCTCGCCGCCGTCGCCGAAGCCGCTGCGGCCATCCCGTCGCGCGTCGCGTTGCAGGACCACTCGCTAGCCTCGCTCAGCTATCGCCGCGTGCTGATCGGCACCGACCTGCTCGCGCGTCAGTGGCAAAGGCCCCTCTCTCCGGCTCCGACGCGTGTGTGGGAGCTCGCTCGCTCGCGACATTCCGCGAGCGAGTCGCGAGCAAGCTCGCTCCCACATGCCGACGATGCACCTAGCCGCATCGGCGTCCTCCTGCCCAACGCCAACGCCACCCCGCTCGTGCTGCTCAGCCTCTGGCGCGTCGGCCGCGTGCCGGCGCTGCTCAACTACTCGACCGGCTCCGCCACGATGCTCGCCTGCGCGCGTCTCGCGGGTTTGCGGCAGATCGTCACGTCGCGGCTTTTCGTAGAAAAGGCCAAGCTCGACCTCGCGCCGCTGCAAGCCGCCGGACTCGAATTCATTTTTCTCGAGGACGTCCGCTCCCGCGTCGGTTTGTTCGCGAAACTCGTCGCCGGACTCGAACACCTGCTCGCGTGCGGCGCGCGTCAGCGCCGTTCGTCGCTGCGCGGCGACGACACCGCCGTCATCCTCTTCACCAGCGGTTCCGAAGGCACGCCGAAGGGCGTCGAGCTCTCGCATCGCAATCTCCTCGCGAACGTCCATCAGGCGCGCGCGAGCCTGGACCTCACGGACGACGACCGCTTCTTCAACGCCCTTCCGCTCTTCCACAGCTTCGGCCTGACCGGCGGCCTGCTTTTCCCGCTCGTGCGCGGCTGCTACACGTTCCTCTATCCGTCGCCGCTGCACTACCGCGTCGTGCCGACCATCGTCTACGACCGCGCGTGCACCGTGCTGCTCGGCACGAACACCTTTCTCAACGGCTACGCGCGCAAGGCGCACGCCTATGATTTCAACTCGGTGCGCTTCCTTCTCGCCGGCGCGGAAAAAGTGCAGGGCGCCACGTTCGATCTCTGGGCCCGCAAATTCGGCGTGCGCATCCTCGAAGGCTACGGCGCCACCGAGTGCAGCCCGCTCATCACTGCGAACACGCGCCTCGACTCGGCACCGGGCAGCGCGGGGCGCTTCGTGCCGGGCATGGACTACCGTCTCGAACCGGTCGACGGCATCGCCGAGGGCGGACGGCTTTTCGTGCGCGGCCCGAACGTCATGAAAGGCTACCTCAATCCCGACGCGAACGCCGCCTTCCGGGCCCTCGACGGCTGGTATGATACCGGCGACCTCGCGGTCGTCGACGCACGCGGCTTTCTCCACCTGCTCGGACGCATGAAGCGATTCGCCAAGGTCAGCGGCGAAATGGTCAGCCTGACCGCCGTCGAAGACGCGCTCGCCGGCGCGTTCCCGCACCTCGGCCCGCGCTGTCAGGTCGCCGTCGTCGCCGTGCCCGACGAGGACAAGGGTGAAAAACTCCTCGCCGCGACCAACGACCAGCGCCTCACGCTCGCCGAGATCCGCGCCGCGATCCGCAGCCGCGGCCTCTCGAACCTCTGCGCGCCGCGCGAGCTGCGCGTCGTCCGCGCGATCCCGAAACTCGGCACCGGCAAAACCGATCACCGCACGCTCGCGCGGGACCTCGCCACCGAGCCGGCCAACAAGGTTCGCCATACGAACATTGCGCCAATCGCCCCGGGCACCCTCGCCGCGAGCGTCACGCCGGGCGCCGCCTCCTGATGCACGATTTCACGTTGAATGCTCGTCGCGTGCGGTAGGGCAGGACCGCTGGGCCCGCTCCACCACAAAACCAACGAAGCTCGGTCAGGCTTCTTCTCCTCCTCTTCCCTCCCATGAACACGCTCGCTCCCAAAACTCCCGGTGGCGTCCCGCGCCTGCCGCTTTGGCTCAAGCTCGCCTACACGGCGTTCCTCGCCGTGCTCATTCCGGTCTACTGGGCCAACTACGGGCCGACCAACTTTCTCTATTTTTGCGACGTCGCCCTGCTGCTCACGCTCGTGGGCATGTGGCGCGAAAGTCCGCTCCTCCTCTCGCTGCCCGCCGTCGGCATCCTGTTGCCGCAACTGGTCTGGTGCGTGGACTTCGCCGCTCACTTGGGCGGTTGGAAACTCACCGGCATGACCGACTACATGTTCGACGCGCACCGCTCGGTCTTCCTGCGCGGGCTGTCGCTCTTCCACGGCTGGCTGCCGTTCCTGCTGTTCTACGCCGTGCGCCGGGTCGGCTACGATCGCCGCGCGCTGCCCGCGTGGTCGACCCTCGCCGCGGCGCTGTGCGTCGTCGCGTATTTCTTCCTGCCCGCCGCCGGCGCCTCCGTCGCCGATCCGAAGATCCCGCGCAACGTGAACTATGTTTTCGGTTTCAGCGAGGAGACGCCGCAAACCTGGCTCCCACCACTGGCCTATCTCGGCGCGTGGATCGCCACGCTCGTCGGCCTCGTCCACGTGCCGACACACCTCCTGCTCCGCAAAACCTGCCGCGCCGCCGCCACCACTGAGTGACCGCCGCGAAAAATACCCGCCCATGAACACCGCGCTTGTCCACCCCACTGCACCGCGCCGCCGCGAGACCGCCGCACGCTTCTCCCTCGAACTCGCCGACGCTTCCGACCGCGGGCAACTCGCCCGCTTGCGCCACGATGTCTACGCGCAGGAGCTCGGCCAGCACACGCCCAACGCCACCGGCCGCCTCGGCGATGCGCTCGATCCGCATGTCTTCAATCTCGTGGCGCGCATCGATGACACCATCGCCGGCTTCGTCAGCATCACGCCGCCCTCCGCGCCCTCGCTCTCGCTCGACAAATACTTCACGCGCGACGCCCTGCCGTTCCGCATCGACGCCCAACTCCACGAAGTCCGCCTGCTCACGGTGTTGAAACCCCATCGCGGCCGCGAGATCGCGCTGCTGCTGATGTATGCCGCGCTCCGCTGGGTCGAGGCGCACGGCGGCACCCGCATCGCCGCCATCGGCCGCCGCGAAGTGCTCGAACTCTATCGCCATGTCGGCCTCCGCCCGCTCGGCCTGACGACGCGCGCCGGCGCCGTGACCTACGAACTCATGCTCGGCACGACCGACGAGCTGCGCGTCCGCGCCACGGAACACGCCACGCTGCTGGATCGCCTGGAAAGCGCGACCGAGTGGCGGCTCGCCTTTCCGTTTCGCAAACCCGCGGCCTGTTTTCACGGCGGCGCGTTCTTCCAGGCCATCGGCGAGGATTTCGCCGCGCTCGAACGGCGGCGCGACGTCATCAACGCCGACGTGCTCGACGCGTGGTTCGCCCCCGCACCGGAGGTGCTGACGACATTGCACGAACACCTCCCGTGGCTGCTGCGCAGCTCGCCTCCGACCGCCTGCGCCGGACTCATCGCGGCGCTCGCGTCCGCGCGCGGCGTGCAACCGGCCAACATCCTCGTCGGCGGCGGTTCCTCGGACCTGATTTTCCGCGCCTTCCGGCAATGGCTCACGCCCTCTGCACATGCACTGATTCTCGACCCGACCTACGGCGAATACGCCCACGTGCTCGAACGCGTGATCGGTTGTCACGTCGATCGGTTCGCGCTGCATCGCGCCGACGGTTACGCCGTCGATCCCGCACGCCTCGCGACCGCGCTCGGCGCGGGTTACGATCTCGTCGTCATCGTCAATCCAAACAGTCCCACCGGCCGGCATCTGCCGCGCGCGGTGCTCGAGCCGCTGCTCCGCAGCGCGCCGCCCTCCACGCGCGTGTGGATCGACGAGACCTACATCGAATACGCCGGCGGCGGAGCGGAGTCGCTGGAGACGTTCGCCGCTGGTTCGGAGAATGTCGTCGTGTGCAAATCCCTGTCGAAGGTCTACGCGCTCAGCGGCGCGCGCGCCGCCTACTTATGCGCGGGGCCGCACCAACTCGAGGCGTTGCGCGCCATCACGCCGCCGTGGGTCGTGGGTTTGCCCGCGCAGGTCGCCGCCGTGCGGGCCTTGCAGTATCCGTCCTACTACGCCGCGCGGTATCGCGAGACGCACACGCTGCGGGCCGAACTCGCGGCCGGTTTGCACGAGCTCGGCTGGGAGGTGCTGCCGGGCGTCGCGAACTTTCTGCTCTGCCATTTGCCCGCGGGCGGCCCGGGCGCCGCGACGGTCGTCGCGCAATGTCGCGAGCACGGCCTGTTTTTGCGCGATGCCGCGACCATGAGCCGCAGCCTCGGCACGCACACGGTTCGCCTTGCCGTCAAAGACGCCGCGACGAACGCCCGGATGCTCGCAATCCTGCGCGAGGTGCTCAGCGAGCTGTCGTGAATACGCCGCGGCGCACCAGCCACGCCTGCGCCGCCGCGAGGAAAAAGTCCGTCAGCGGCACGCTGAGCCACGCGATCGGCAGCGCGCCACTCGCGATGGCCCAGGCGCTGTAGGCGCCGGCGGCGAGGCGGAAGAAGATCGTCAGTTCCAGCACATGCCGCAGCCGCGCGACGTCGCGCCGCCAGAGCGCCCAGAGATAACTGAACCCCACCGCCGCGACGAACGCGCCCACCCAGCGGAGGTAGATCGTCGGCTCCGCCGCGAGCGTGGCGGCGCCCATCAGCTTCAGCATCAGGTCGGGCAGGAAAACGAGGCCGAGGCCCGTGCCGAAATCCAGCGCGCCCGCGCCGAGCGCGAGCAGCGTGGCGATCAGCTCGAGTTTGTTCTTCGTCATCGGTTTGTCCGGGTGGAGGAAGCCGGGAGGTTTTCGCTTGGGCCGCCGGTGGCGAAATGCCTGCGCATACCGCTACCTCGGCATGAGCGTGTCACTCCGACGCGGCCACCGGCAGCGCGCCGACGAATTGGAAACGGATCGTCACGTCGGGATCGACGCTCGCGAGACCGAACTTGCGGAACTTCTTCAGGCCCCAGTTGCGATAGTCGATCGTCGTCTTGCCGGTGACGGTGTAGACGCCGTCCTGCATTTTCACGAGGACGGGAAACTCGACGAGCTGCGTCTGGCCGTGGAACGTGAGCTTGCCGCTGGCCTGGCCCTGGCCATCGGGCGCGAGTGCGAGCAGGCCGAGATCGAAGCTGCCTTCGGGTTCGCCGCCGCCGAGCCACTTGATCATCTCGGCGTCGCGGTCGGGATTGCCGGTCTTGAGGTCGGTAAATTTGAACTTCAGGAGGGCATCCTTGATCTTGCCGTTGGTGTCGAGCGGCAGGGTGAGTTCGTAGCGGTCGAGGTGGGCGACGAACGAGTGCATCGTGGCCTTCACGTCGACGTCGACGTAGGACTTCGAGCGGTCGAGCTTGAGCGCGCGCTCGGCCGAGGCGTCGACGGTGGCGGCGCGCGCGAGCGCGATGCCGAGGAGGGCGAGGACGGGGAGCCAGCGGAGCAGTTTCATGGGGCGAGAATGAGGGCGAATCTCCATGGACCGCAAATCCGCAGTGGTGTTGCGTGCGTGGAGAGTTATTCAAGGCCCACGGTGCGGCATGCCGCCGCGCCGCCCCCACTCCACGACCCCATGAGCGAGCGCAAGACAGCCGACCAATGGTTCGCCGAATACGGCGAGAGTCACCAGAACCACATCAACGAAACCATCCACTGGATCTGCGTGCCCACGATTTTCTACTGCGTGCTCGGCCTGATCTGGTCGATCCCGGTCGGCGGCGCGTTCGCCACGGCTATGCCGGGATTCAATTGGACGCAGCCGGTCGCGGTGGCGGTGCTGTTCTTCTATCTGCGACTCTCGATCCCGCTCGCGATGGGGATGTTCCTGTTCATGAGCGCGTGCTACGCGCTGATCGAGTGGCAGGCAGGCTCGGGTTGCCCGGTGCCGATTTGGAAAAGCTGCCTCGCGCTCTTCGTGCTGGCGTGGATCGGGCAGTTCATCGGGCACAAGATCGAGGGCAAGAAACCGTCGTTCTTCCACGACGTGGTGTTCCTGCTCATCGGCCCGGCGTGGCTGATGCACTTCGTCTACCGGCGGCTCGGCTGGCGGTATTGAAAAGCAAAAGGCCCGCCGCCGGGCGGGCCTTCGTCTTTTTCACGGCGACCAGGCACGCTTCGGCGGCATCGGGAGCGGGCCGCTTCGCGAGGGCATCGGCGCGTAAACCGGGCGGCCGAGGCCGGCAACGAGCTTGGTGACGTCCACCGGCTGGCCGGTCTTGAAACAGAGGTTCGCGGACGCGCCGATGAGCATCGACGCCGCGCCGGCGCGTTCATCGGCGGCACGGAGGTATTTGTCGGCGGGCGGATGCGGGAGGAAAAGATCGTCGAGCATCACCTTGTCGCCGCCGCCGTGACCGCCGGTGCCGGTCCACGGCTCGATGTCGCGCGCGGTGCCGCGGAGCGGAATCACGCGCGTGGTCACGCCGCCACCCGCGAGCTTGCCGTCGGGCGAATCGCCGGCGCCGGTGTAGACGGACTCGACGTCGCTGTGTTCGAGGCGGCCGAGCGTTCCGTTGAAGACGACGTGGTAGCCTTCCCACGCGTTGAAGGCGTTGAGCGAGTAGCTGAGCGTCGTGCGATCGTCGTAGCCGACGATGACGTTCATCGTGTCCTCGATGTCGATGCGCGGATGGAAGACGCAGCGGTCGCGGAAGTAGCCGTCGTAGCCTTCCTGATCGAGGTAGAGCTCCTTGAGTTTCGGGCTGGCCGCGAGACTCAGGAAGAACCCGCACTTCTCCTGTTCGGGACACGTGTGGCAGCGCTCGTGGTGCGACTCGAGGCCGAAGCGCTTCGCCATTTCCGGCGTGTAGAATTCGCGCTTGCCGGCGGCGGTGACGCTCACCGGCACGGCACCGAGCCACCAGTTCACGAGGTCGAAGTGGTGCGTGGCCTTGTGCACCATGAGGCCGCCGGAGTTCTTCTTCTCGCCGTGCCAGCGGCGGAAGTAGTCCGCGCCGTGGTGGGTGTTGAGCATCCAGTGGAAATCCACCGAACGCACCTCGCCGATGACGCCGGACATGAGCAGGTCCTTCACCTGCGTGCGGTGCGGCGAGTAGCGGTAGTTGAAAAGCACGCGAAGGTGTTTTCCGGAGCGGGCGCAGGCGTCGATGATGCGCTGGCATTTCTCCGCGTCGGTCGTCATCGGCTTCTCAGTGATCGCGTCGACGCCGGCGTCGAGCGCGGCGACGAGGTAATCGACGTGTGTGGCGTCGACCGTCGTGACGATGACCGCGTCGGGCTTCGTCTCGGCGATCATCTTCAGGAAATCGGTGTGGAGATAGCCGCGCGGGATCGGAGCATCGTTTTTGCCGGAGCGGAGCTGCGCGACCTTTATGCGGCCGGGGTTGAGGTCGCAGACGGCGACGAGCTCGGCGTGCTCGCGGTAGGTTTTCTCGATCGCGTCCTGATACATGAAGTGGCGCGAGCCGAGCCCCACGATGGCATAGCGGCGGCGCGAGGTCGTGGGCTCCGCCGAGAAGAGTTGCGCGCCACCCAACGCGAGGCCCGCGCCGGCGACCGAAACGGTTTTCAGGAAATCGCGCCGCGCCATCGCGGCGCCCGGGGTGGGGTGCGGGGTCTGCATCGTGGCGAGATCCATAGTCCACCACGCGCCGCTCCGCAATGCCGCGAGTGAACGGACGGTTCGCTAATGAACATCAGCGTCCCGCGCCCCGGAGCGCGCGAAACCCGCGGGACAGTTTCCCGCCAGTTGGCGGGGTGTCGGTGGTCGCCGACGTCCCGGCGGCGACACGAACGTCTCTCCCGGCTCCGCTGCTAAGGCGCCGCCGAGACGTCGGCGCCCACCTCAATCCGACGGCGATACATTCGGTCGTCTCAACCGCGCCCGCCACGCAGGATGACGACGTTGGCGAGGTCGTTCTTCTCGAACTCCTGCCAGTAGCGCTCCTCGATCTTCTTCAACTCGTCCTCGGCCGAGGGCGGCGGCTCGACGCCGGGCGTCTCGATCGCACGCTTCGCCGCGGCGCCGGCCTGGTCGCGGTCGGCGAGGCGCTGGACGAATTCGTGCCAGAAGGCGTCGTTCTGGAAATCGAGCTGGATCTCCTTCATGCGCTCGTCCTCGGCGAGTTTCGGCGCGGGCTGGAGCGTGCCGTCGGTGCGCTCCTCGACGAGGTCGGCGCAACCCATCTCGGTCGCCATCTCCATCAGGCGCTGGTCGAGATCGAAGTAGCGTTTCGCCGCGGCGGTGTCCTCGCCTTGGTAGCCGGTGACGACCCACATGCCGAGGTGGGCGAGTTCGAGGAGCTGGCGGTATTCCTTCGCGGTGAACGAGACTTTCATGGCGAGGGCCAACCGTTGCCCGCGCCCCGCGCCCCGCAAGCGCGAAGTGGGCGCGGCGGACGCCAATCATCCGCCCCGTCGGTCCAGAGCGCCGCCGCCGCGCTCAAGGCTTCGGCGCCGGGGCGTCGTGGAGCTTGAAGGTGATCGGGATCTGCGCGCGCACGACGACGGGCTTGCCGTCTTTCATCGGCACGGAGAACCGCCACGCGGCCACTGCCTGCGCGGCGGCGTAGCCGAACTCCGGCGCCGTCGCCGACACGATCCGCGGCAGCTGCGCATCGCCTTTCTCGTCGACGTAGAACTCGATCTCCGCCTCGCCATCCTGGCCGCTTGCGCGCAACGCGCTCGGATAAACCGGCATCCGCCGCGTCAGCGGTTGCAAACGGCCGTCGAGGTCCTTCAACGTCGCGAAAGTCCTGCCCTTCTGCAGCGCGCGGACGATCGCCAACGCCGAGTCGCTCACTGGCACATCGCCGAGTTGCGGGTAGAACTTATGTTCCAATCCGAGCGAGGCGCCCACCGGCGAACCGTCGGCCTTGCGCGCCGGCTGGAACTCCCAGGCGTCGATCGCCGCCTGCGCCGCCAGTCCCATCGCGGGCGTGGTTGCTTCCCGGACCTTGGCGGCGATCACCCGGCCATCGGTCCCCACGACGAAGCCCACGTGCGTTTTGCCATGGGTTCCCTTCATCAGGTCGTCGAAAGGATAAACTGGGTAAGCCGTGTTGAGCGGTTCGGGCGCGATATCCCACTGCAACGCCGGCGGGAGGCTCGCGTGATTCTTCGACTTGCCGACCTGCCAGAGATTCTGACCGGAACCATCGAGCATGAACGGAATATCGATCTCGCAACGCGTGTTCACGGGTCGGCCGTTTTTCTTGCCCGGCGTGAAAGTCCACTTGCTCACGGCGTCCAGCGCCGGTCGCTCGAAATACGGATTGTTCGACCGCCTCACCTGCGCCGCCACCACGCGGCCCTCGGAATTCACGATGAAGGCGATCGTGACGCGCCCGACCAAGCCGGCCGCGCGCATGTCGTAGGGATAGACCGGCGGGACCTGCCGCTTCACTCGCGGCACTTCGTCGAGCTGGCCGATGGGGAATTCTTCGGGCGCCTGCGCCCAAGCCGCCAGCGCCAGGCACGCGCTGGCCAGCCACATCCTTGTCAGTTTTTTCATGGGAAAATCTTTCCGCGCGACTGCGTTCACTTCTGCGGCGGCGTGAATCCGATCGGGATCTGCACGCGCACCGCCACCGCTTCGCCGCCGCGCTGCGGCGGCTCGAACACCCACTGGCTCACCGCGGTCGCCGCCGCCCAGCCGAACTCCGGCTGCGTCGCCGCCAACACCCGCGGCAGCCGCGCGCGCCCGTCGCGATCGATGATGAACTCGATGTCCGCCTTCCCCTCCGCCGCCGACTCCACCAACGCACTCGGATAAACCGGAAAACCGCGCCACACCACTGCCAGCGGACGATCCAGGCCCTTCGCCGACGGCACGCCTTCGCCGCCGGGCGCCAGCGCCTCCGCGAGCCGCTTCAACGCGCCCTCTGTCGGCCGCGCGAAGCTCCACGTCACCGCGAGTTTCACCGGCACGCGCGCACCGCCCTGCATCGCCGGGCGAAACGTCCACCCATCGACCGCCGCCACGAGCGCCGCGCCGAACTCCGGCGCGGAGCACGACGTGAGCGCGAGGGCCGTGGCCACGCCGCGCGCATCGACCGTGAACGCCGCCTCCGCCGTGCCTTCCTCGCCCGCGAG
Organism: Candidatus Didemnitutus sp.; assembly: GCA_019634575.1. Classification (NCBI taxonomy): domain Bacteria; kingdom Pseudomonadati; phylum Verrucomicrobiota; class Opitutia; order Opitutales; family Opitutaceae; genus Candidatus Didemnitutus; species Candidatus Didemnitutus sp. Next base: position 2,861,549 of record JAHCAY010000001.1, on the reverse strand, counting down.
CAGCTTTTCCAACGGATAAACCGGCTCCGTGATCACGAACGGCTCCGGCAACACCTCCGGCTCCGCGTCGACGACGCGAATGCCGTTCGCCGCGAGCATCTCCGCGCGCTTCGCGCCCACGCTGACGAATTCCGCCGGCGCCTCCATCTCCGAGCCGAGCGCCAGCAAACCCTGCCGCGCCGGCTCGAACGTCCAAGTGCGCGACACGCGCAACGCCTCCGCCACGAACGCCGCGTGCGACGCCCACAGCACGCGCGTGCCGGCGATCTTGCCGTCCGCACCGAGCTGGATCCGCAGATCGACGCGGCCGGGCAATTTGCGCGGATCGAGTTCCTCGGGGTAATCCGGATCGACGGCGCTGACGATCTTGGCGGCCCGTCGCTTCGCCGGGTGCGGCCACACGCGCTCGGGCGGCAACGCGCCGGGCGCGATCTTTGTCTTCGGCGCCAGCTGGAATTCCACCGGACCGACGAGCCCGAACGGCACCGGCTTCCCCTCGTCGAGACCCGGCTTGAACCGCCACTGGCGCACGGCCGCGAGCGCCGCCTCGTCGAACACCGCGTTGTCCGAGTGCGCCACGCGCGCCTCGGTCACGACGCCGTGTTCGTCCACCAGCATGTCCACGATCACGCGCCCCTCCTGTTTGGCGGCGCGCGCCGCGACCGGATAGACTGGCGGCACCCACGCGCTCAACAGCGGCTCGCCCGACACGGCGAACGCCGCATCGGCTGCGACCGGAGCGTCCGCCCCGCAAACCGGAAGAAAAATACCGCCCAGGCAAAACCCGAAAAATCCCGGCACAAACCGGAAACGAAAGGAGATCATGCGCGCGCCTGGCCCAAAGCGCGCCCGAACCGTAGCGGCACCCGCGCGGCGCTGGCAAGCTCCCGCCGAAAACGCGCGCCGCACGACGCTCGCTCTGCCGCGTCTTCAGGATGGCGTCGCCCGCGAAACCGGAGGAAGATCGCCGCCGTCAACTTTCTCCAGCCATGCATTGGGTCCGGCCTGTCTCTGTCGCGGTCCTGTTGTTCGCCGGCGGCGAGCTGCGCGCTCGCGGCTTCTTCGATTTGCTCCTCGGCCAGCGCGATCTCGAGGTCATCACCGTCACCGACATGACGCCGGCCGGCAAAAAAATCGCCGCCGCCTCGAAAGAGCACCCGCAATACTACGTCGGCGTCAGCCTCGGCTTCCGCGATCTCGGCGCCCCCATGGGCGGCATCAAGGAGCCGCCGACCCACGACGCCCTGCGCTTCATCGCGACGGAACTCGCCAAGCAAGGCTACCTGCCCGCCACGCCCAAATCCCCGCCGCCCACGCTAGTCCTCGCCTACACCTGGGGCACGCTCAACAGCGACGTCCTGCCAACCGACCCCGATGCTCCGGGCGTCATCCGCAACCGCCCGCAAATCGTCCGCTTCCTCGGCGGCGCCAAGGTCGGCTTCACCCGGGACTTCTTCGACCCGCTCACCACGCCCGTCACCGGCCTGATGACGATGAGCTACGACGCCCGGAACCTCTACGAGATTTCGCAGGAAGATTTCTACATCATCGTCGTCAGAGCCTACGATCTCCACGCGCTGAAGGACAAACAGAAGCGCCTGCTCTGGATGACGCGCATCGCCACACCGTCGCTCGGCTTCGTCCTCGGCGAGTCGATGCCCACCATGCTCGCAATCGCCGGCCCGCATTTCGGCCGCGAGACCGAGCGGCCCGTCTGGATGTCGGCCTCCGAGAAATTCAAACCGAACGTGAAGCTCGGCGAGTTGCAGCTCGTCGAATACCTCGGCAACGCGCCGCTCGAAGTGCTCGACCGCTCCAAGGACGCCCGGAAACCGAAACGCTGAAAACACCCCATGACCCGCCTGCCCCAACTCCTCGTCGCGAATCTCGCTCTGCTCTCCCTCGCCCTCGCGCCGGCGGCGCACGCGGGCCCGTTCGATTTTCTCCACGGGCCGCGCGCGCTCGATATCTACACCGTCACCGACATGACGGAGAGCGGCCGCGCCTACCCGTCACCCACGCCGCAACAGCCGCAGTATTACCGCGCCGTCAGCCTCGGCCACCGCGACATCGGCGCCGCCATCGCCGGCGACCCCACGCCGCCGGATGACGTCGCCGTGCAGATCATCGCCCGCGAACTCGCCAAACTCGGCTACCTCCCCGCCTCCGACAAAACTCCGCCGCCCACGCTCGTGCTCGTGTTCGCCTGGGGCACGCTCAACGCCGACATCCGCCCGTCGATGAAACTCGGCTTCCCGAGTGCGCAAATGAACCGCCAGCAGATCGTCCGCTTCCTCGGCGGCGAGAAGCTCGGCATCACGAAGGATAACTACAACGGCAGCCTGATGCCGTCCTCTTTCTCCATGCGGCTGATGGATCACGAGGCGCGGGATTTCTACGCCGCCGGCGCCGACAGCTACTACATCGCCGTCGTCACCGCCTACGACCTCGCCGCGATGGAGCGCAACCCGACCGTGACGCTCGACCACCTCTGGATCACCCGCATCGCCTGCCCGACCAACGGCGTGACGCTGCCCGACGTGTTGCCCGCCATGCTCGCCATCGCCGGTCCACACCTCGGCCGCGAAACGCCGCGCCCCGTGCGCACCGTCACCCCGCTCGGCCCGCGCGGCACAGTGCATTACGGCGAATTGCAGGTCGTCGAATACCTCAGCAGCTCCTCCTCGGAAGCGCGCGACCGCTCCGGCAGCTCGACGCAGCCCGCTCCGAAGAAAAATTAGCGCGCCGTGCCCGGTGCCCGATCCTTCACGCAAAAATCGCGGCACTCGTCTCGACTATCGGGGCCACGCGCCGATCGGCGCGACCCGCGCGAACGCGTGCGTTTCTTCACGCAACCTTTCACGGAGGAGCGGGTCGCAGCGAGTCCTACACCACCAGCTATGAATCGTTCCTCCGCGGCGTCCGTCGCCGGCGTTCCCTTCACCCGCGCCGGCGTGTCGCGCGGCCTCTTTCTTGGCGGCGTTGCGCTGCTCGTATTCGCTCTGGGCGGCTGCCAAACCGCCACCGCCGGCAGTGCCGCAGCCGACTCCTGCTCCGGCACGGCGGGCCGCGACACCGGCCGCCCGACCGTGGTCTTCGAAGCGGGCTTGGGCGACGGCGCCTCGGTCTGGAGCCAAGTCGCGCCCGCCATCGCGAACGACACGCGCATCTACACCTACAGCCGGCGCGGCTACGGCGTAAGCCTGCCCGCTCTGGGCGACCGCAGCGGCGCGCGCGCCATCGAGGAGCTGCGCGAGCGCTTGCGCGCCGAGGGGCTGCATCCGCCCTATGTGCTCGTCGGCCACTCGCTCGGCGGGCTCTACGTGCACCTCTTCGCCAAGCTCCATCCCGACGAGGTCGCCGGCCTCGTGCTGGTCGATCCCACGCCGCCCGACCACACCACGAACATGAAAGCCGAGCAGCCCGCGCAATACGCGCTGCTGCAAACCCTCCTCACGCTCCAAGCCGCCACGACCGGCGGAGCCGAATTCCGCTCGCTCCCCGAGACCTCGCGCCAATGGCACGCCGCGCCCGCGCCGCGTTGCCCGGCCATCCTGCTCTCCGCCCAACGCCCGCAACTGGGCGAGTCCGAGTCCTTCGTGGCCTTCAAAGTCCGCCATCAGCGCGAACTCGTCGCCGGCACGCCGAGCACGCAATTCCGCCTCGTGCCCGACAGCGGGCACTACATCCAGAAAGAGCGCCCCGATCTCGTGATCGCCGCCATCCGCGAAATCCTCGCGCAGACCGCAACCGCGCAAAAGTAGCCGCGACCGCGGGGTGCGCTTGGCGCCGTGCGCTGACCGACAGCGGCATTGACCGCCCTCGGCGCGCCGGCTTTGTTGGCCGACCGCTCGTCACATCCAGTGCAGGGCGGAAATCCAACCATGTCCAACAACTCCACCGAAAACCCGAATCTCATGGAAGCCCTCGTGTCGCTCGCGAAGCGCCGCGGCTTCATCTACCAGTCGTCCGAAATCTACGGCGGCCTCAACGGATTCTTCGACTACGGTCCGCTCGGCGTGGAGCTCAAGCGCAACATCCGCGAGTGCTGGTGGCGCGACATGGTGCACCGCCGCGACGACGTCGTCGGCATCGAGACCTCGATCATCATGCACCCGAAGGTCTGGGAAGCCTCCGGCCACGTCGCCGGCTTCACCGACCCGCTCGTGGACTGCAAGGCGAGCAAGCAGCGGTATCGCGCGGACCAGTTGTTTTTCGCGGCGGTCGTTGTGGAGTTCGAAAGCAAAGAGGCCTTCGATGCCGCGGAAGCTCTGTTTCACAAAGGACTCATGTCCGAAAGCAAAGCCGCTAACGTGTTCTTCGGGCCAGAACGCGACCTACACGCTCGCATTGGCTATGTTTCGGCTCTCGAAAGCGAACGCACTGCGGAGGAACTTCAAGAAAACGCGGAGAAGCTTAAACGTAAGCTAGGCATTCGCGGCAAACTACGTCCTGTCCATATCCGCGAGTTCACCGAAGCGACCGCCGAGGAGATCCCGCTCATCCCCTCGCCCGCCACCGGCGAGCCCGGCAGCCTCACGCCGCCGCGCGCCTTCAACATGATGTTCGAGACCAACGTCGGCGCGCTGAAGGACGCCTCGTCGGTCGCCTACCTCCGCCCCGAGACCGCGCAGGGCATGTTTGTCGATTTCAAGAACGTCGTGGACACCACGCGCGTGAAGCTCCCCTTCGGCATCGCGCAAATCGGCAAGTCGTTCCGCAACGAAATCACGCCGCGCAACTTCATCTTCCGCTCCCGCGAGTTCGAGCAGATGGAGATGGAATACTTCATCCACCCCGACGCCGACTGGCTCGCCTGCCACGAGGAGTGGCTGAAGTGGTGCCAGGACTGGTTGAAGTCCATCGGCCTGCCCGAGTCGCACCTCTCGCTGCACGAGCACCCGAAGGAGAAACTCGCGTTCTACTCGCGCCGCACGGTGGACATCATGTTCAAGTATCCGTTCGGCGTGCAGGAACTCTGGGGCATCGCCGCGCGCTCCGACTACGATCTGCAGCAGCACCAGAAATTCTCCGGCGTGCCGCAGGTGTTCTTCGACGAAGCCGCGAAGGCCAAAGTCGTCCCGCACGTCATCGAGCCTGCGGTCGGCGTTGATCGCATCTTCCTCGCCGTGCTCGCCTCCGCCTACGACGTCGAGGACGTGAAGGACGAGAAGGGCAACGTCGAGCAGCGCACCGTGCTCCGCCTCTCCCCGCGCATCGCCCCGACGAAGGTCGCCGTGCTCCCGCTGCTCAAGAACAAGGAAGCGCTCACCAGCCGCGCCAAGGCACTCTACACGAAACTCAAGAAACGCTACGCCGTGCAATACGACGACGGCGGCGCCATCGGTAAGCGTTACCGCCGTCAGGACGAGGCGGGCACGCCGTGGTGCGTGACGATCGACTTCGACACGATCGAAAAGCCCGGCGACACCTTCACTCTCCGCGAGCGCGACTCGATGAGCCAGAAACGCATCACCGAAGCCGAACTCTTCGCGCTGCTCGAAGAGCAGGTCTACTGAATCAGTAGCGGTGCTCGTGATGCATAAATACTGATTTGTAGCTTTACAACGCACGACTGACACTACTGAGTGTCTGTCGTGCCGTTCATCTCCCAGTTCTGTCGCGTTCGCGCCGGAGTGACCCTTCGAGGGCAAGACTCGGCGCGCCCTTCCGAAAACGGCCGACTCCGCCTGATCCGCATTGGTGATGTGTCGGAGGATGGGACGATCGCAGAAGGGTCCGTGATTTCGATCCAGCCGCGCGATCGCGTTGCCCCGGAGCAATTCCTCCATGCCGGCCACGTCATCGTGGCGGCGCGGGGCGGCCGCAATACCGCCGCCGCCTACGACCTGCCCTTCTCCAACGCGATCGTCGGCACGCAATTCTTCGTGTTGGAGGTCGATCCCGCCGTCGATCCCCACTTTGTCGCGTGGTTCCTGCGCTCGGAACGGATCCGCCGCTACTTCGACACCCGCCGCAAAGGCAGCCACGTGCAATTGATCCAGCTGACCGATCTCGCCGAGATCGACGTTCCGCTGCCGCCGCTCGACGTCCAGCGAAAGCTCGTCGAGTTCGCCCGTCTCACCGCCGAGGAGCGCGCCCTCTCCGCCCGCCTCGCCGACCTTCGCTCCCGTTATTTCGACGAACTCCTCCATCACCGCGCTTTCGCCGGCCACTCTTCCTGACCCGCTGTTCCCCATGAAATTTTCCCAACGCGAAATCAACGAGGTCGCTTGGCGCGCCTGCGACACCTTCCGCGGCGTCATCGATCCGTCGGACTACAAGAACTACATCCTCGTGATGCTGTTCCTGAAATACGTCTCGGACGTCCTGAAAGATCACCGCGCCCGCTACCTCGCCGAGTTCGGCGGCGACGAGGAGCGCGTGCAACGCCGCCTCTCCCGCGAGCGCTTCGTTCTGCCGGCCGGAGCCGACTTCGACAGCCTCTACACCCAGCGCAACGCACCCGACATCGGCCAGCGCATCGACATTGCCCTCGACCAGATCGAGGAAGCCAACAAGGCCAAACTCGAAGGCGTTTTCCGCGAGGTCAGCTTCAACTCCGAAAACAAGCTCGGCCAGACCAAGGACCGCAACGCGCGCCTTAAGCACCTCCTCGAGGATTTCAACGACGAGCGCCTCGACCTGCGCCCTTCCGTCGTCGGCTCCGAGGACGTCATCGGCAACGTCTACGAATACCTCCTGGAAAAATTCGCCTCCGACGCCGGCAAGAAAGCCGGCGAATTCTACACGCCCGGCCAGGTCTCGACGCTCCTCGCCAAACTCCTCGCCGCCAAGAAGGGCGACACCATCTGCGACCCCGCCTGCGGCTCCGGCTCCCTGCTCATCAAGGTCGGCCGCGAAGCCGACGAGCGCGACTTCGCCCTCTTCGGCCAGGAATCCAACGGCACCACCCACGCCCTCTGCCGCATGAACATGTTCCTGCACGGCATGGACAGCTTCCGCATCGAGTGGGGCGACACCCTCCGCCACCCGCGCCTCGTCGAAGGCGACCGGCTCCTGAAGTTCGACATTGTCGTCGCGAACCCGCCCTTCTCGCTCGAAAAATGGGGCCACGAAGACGCCGGCGCCGACCCGTTCAACCGCTACCACCGCGGCCTCCCGCCGCGCAGCAAAGGCGACTACGCCTTCATCACCCACATGATCGAGACCGCCCGCCCCGGCACCGGCCGCGTCGGCGTCATCGTCCCCCACGGCGTGCTCTTCCGCGGCGCCGCCGAGGGCCGCGTCCGCCAAAAGCTCATTCAGGAAAACCTCCTCGAAGCCGTCATCGGCCTGCCCGCCAATCTCTTCTTCGGCACCGGCATCCCCGCCGCCATCCTACTTTTCAACAAGGGCAAGACCCACGGCGACGTCCTCTTCATCGACGCCTCGCGCGACTACGCCGAGGACAAGAACCAGAACCGGCTCACCGACGACCACATCGCCCGCATCGTCGCCACCTACCGGGATTTCAAGACCGTCGAAAAATACGCCTACCGCGCCACGCCGCAGGAAATCACCGACAACGACTACAACCTGAACATCCCGCGCTACGTGGACACCTTCGAGGAGGAAGCCGAGATCGACCTCGCCGCCGTGAAACAGGAAATCGCCACCCTCGAACACGACCTCGACGCCGTCCGCCGGAAAATGGACAGCTACCTCAAGGAACTCGGACTATGAGCACCGTTCCATCCCAACCCACTCCCGAAACGCTCGAGCAAGTCGTCGAAGACGCGTTGGCGAAATACGCCGTCACAGGTGTGTGGCGACGCGAACCCCCGCTCACTGCCGCATTGCTCGTCGAGCTGAAACTCGCGTTCGCCACTCAGGCGATTTCCACCGTCGGTGGCGCCCGCGTGCTCTTCGATTGCTACGATTTCATCGGCGGTGAGGAGAAAATCTACGGCGACATCGGAATTCTCGTGAAACTCACGCTCTCTCCGGGGAAAACCCTCATCGGTTTCACCTCCCTCGAGGCCAAGCGCTCCTACGCGGAATCGGGCAAAGAGAAATACGCCGAGATCCGATTCGATCAGTTGAAGCGCCATCGCGAGGCCACCCGGCATCATCACGTTTTGCTCTACTCTCAGACGCCGGTGCCGCTCAAATCCGGCGGAAACCCGGTTCGGGCTCTGGTTGTTCCGACCGATTTGGTCATCGAACTACATACCCGAACCGCCGCGATCGAAGCCTCCGGCGTCCGCTTCGCCGCACAATTCGAGCGCTACCTCCTCGGCCACGATCTCGACTTCGCCGGCGACGTCGTGAAAGAGGCCAAGGCCGGCGCGAAACCTTACCGGCACCTCATCGCCGCCCACATCAGCTACGCGCACGCCGTCCAGCTGAGCTTGGCTGAGATCATTCCCAACCCCGCCGTCTACCACTCGATCGGCTCAGAGCTGGATCCACCGCAAAATCCGATTCGGCCATCCCGCGGGCCTGACGAGCCAAACGCTCCGTCTGCGCGGCCGCTGCCGACGCTCAAACCCAAGGGCCCTTCGCAGGGGATTCCTCGATGACCGCCGCTGGCTCCAAGATCATCCTCTACTCCACCGCCGATGGCCGGCCGGATATCCGCCTGCGCGCCGAGGATGGCTCCGTCTGGCTCTCCCAAGCCGAGATCGCCGACCTGTTCGACACCTCGGTGCCCAACGTCAACATCCACCTCCGCAACATCTTCAAGGACGGTGAACTGCAGGAACCTTCAGTTCTTAAGGAATCCTTAATCACTGCCGCCGACGGCAAGGCCTACCGCACCAAGCTCTACAACCTCGAGGCCGTCCTCGCCGTCGGCTACCGCGTCAAAAGCCCCCGCGGCACCCAATTCCGCCAATGGGCCACCGCCCACCTCGCCGAATACCTCGTGAAGGGCTTCGTCCTGAACGACGAACGCCTCAAAAACCCCGGCGGCTGGGACTACTTCGACGAACTGCTCGCGCGCATCCGCGAGATCCGCGCCTCCGAGAAACGCTTCTACCAAAAAGTCCGCGACCTCTTCGCCCTCAGCACCGACTACGCCGCCGACCCCGACGCCGCCACCCGCTTCTTCGCCGAGGTGCAGAACAAGATGCTCTTCGCCGTCACCCGCCAGACCGCCGCCGAGCTCATCGTCGCCCGCGCCGATCCCGCCCGCCCCAACATGGCCCTCCAAACCTGGAGCGGCTCCCGCGTGCGCAAACACGACGTCATCGTGGCCAAGAACTACCTCACCCGCGACGAGATCGACGTGCTCAACCGCCTCGTCGTCATGTTCCTCGACTTCGGCGAACTGCGCACGCTGCAGAAACAACCGCTCCAACTCGCCGACTGGCGCACCCACGTCGACCGCCTCCTCCAGCTCAACGAGCGCTCCGTGCTCGCGAGCGCCGGCTCCGTCAGCCACGAACACGCCCGCCACGTCGCCGAAAACCGCTACGAGGAATTCGACACCCGCCGCCGCGCCACCGAAGCCCTCGAAGCCGACCGCGCGGACCTCGCCACACTCGAAGCGGCGGAGAAACAGCTGCGGGAGAAATCGGAGGCCGGAAAGTGAAACTTCCTCCGAAATGGGCTCTGCAATCATTGGACGATCTGGTCCATGAACTCGAAGCCGGCGTGAGTGTTAACGGTGAAGATGAACCCGCTCGCCCGCCAGAAGCTGGAGTGCTCAAAGTCAGTGCTGTTTCCGAAGGACGGTTTATTCCGTCAGAGAACAAACGCATTCTTGGGCGCGACATCTCAAGAGCAGCAACTCGGCCCCGCAAAGGCTCTATCTTGGTGAGTCGCAGCAACACCCCTTCCCTCGTGGGTGACAGTGCGCTCGTTACTTCGGAACACGGGCATCTCTTCTTGCCAGATAAGCTGTGGCAAATCGTCCTAAAACACCCCGATCAAGTCGCAACGGCTTGGCTAGCTCAGGTTCTCCAAACGCAGCGGGTTAGAACACATCTCATCCGATTGGCGACCGGGACCAGCGACTCGATGAAGAACATCTCGAAGCCTGCCTTCCTGTCGCTGGAAATTGCATGCCCTACCTTTCCCGAGCAGCAAAAGATCGCCGCCATCCTCGGCACGTGGGACGAGGCGCTGGAGAAACTCGACGCCCTCCTCGCCGCCAAGCAGCGCCGCAAACAGGCCCTCATGCAGCAGCTCCTCTCCGGCAAACGCCGTCTGCCGAAAACGAGCGGTGTGTGGCAACGCCGACGCCTCGGTTCTCTACTCGAACCGATTACCCGACCCGTGCCCAAACCGAACGCTTCGTTTTTGGCCGCCGGTGTTCGCAGTCACGGCCGCGGCATTTTCCTGAAACGGGATTTCGAACCGAAGGACATCGCCCTCGAAGAGCTGTATGAAATCCGGACCGACGATTTGGTGGTGAACATCACCTTCGCTTGGGAAGGCGCGGTTGCTATTGTTCCGCCGGAGGCCAATGGCGCTTTGGTTTCTCACCGCTTCCCCGCGTTCCGCGTCAATGAGGCTGAGTCCTGCCTGTCATTTCTGCGGCACTACATCTTGACGAAGCGTTTCGTGTTCGACTGCGGACTGGCTTCTCCGGGAGGCGCCGGTCGGAACCGCGTCCTGAGTAAAACGGCTTTCTTGGACATCGAACTCGCAGTTCCGCCCGTCGCCGAACAGCGGCGCATCGGCGACATCCTCGACGCCGCCGACGCCGAACTCCGTCTCCTGCGCCGGCAACGCGACGCGCTCGACCAGCAAAAGCGCGGCCTCATGCAGCAACTCCTCACCGGCCGCCTCCGCGTGAAGCCCGCCTGACTCCGCCCGCTCGTGAAAATGCCCACGCCCCGATTGGACCCGGACCGCGGCCACGCCGCGCGCTCCGCCCTCGGGGGTTCGAATCCCCCACCGGCCGCCGCGCACCTTGACAGTGCCCGGTGCTTGGGTTTTCGTGCGGCATCATCCCCGAACGTGTGCCGGACTTCGTTGCCGCGCCATGTCGGCCCCCCGCCGGTTACGACCGGCGGGCTTCTTTTTGCCCGGAAGGAGGCTGCGCCATGAACGCTCCGGCTCCGCGGGTGATGTTCTTCTTCGATGGGTTCAACCTCTACCATTCGCTGGAGGCCGCCCTGCGGGCCGAGGCCGTGGCGCCGGTCAAGTGGCTCGACTTGTCCGCCTTGGCGACGGCCCACCTCTACACGCAGGGCACCGCGGCCCGGCTCGCCGGCGTCCACTTTTTCACCGCTTACGCCGAGCACCTGGCGCTGACCAAGCCGGAACGCCTCGCCCGCCATCGCGCCTATGTGCGGGCGCTCACCGCCACCGGCGTGCGCGTGCATTTCGGCCACTTCAAACCCAAGAATATCTGGGTCGAGTCGCTGCAGGACTACGCCCGCATCTGGCAGGAGAAGGCCACCGACGTGCACATCGTCGCCCAAGTGTTCGCCCACGCGGCGCGCGACGAGTTCGACACCGCCATCATCGTCTCGGGCGACGCCGACTACGCGCCGGTCGTGCCCGTTTTCCAGGAGCTGTTTCCCGGCAAACGCCTGCGCTTCGGCTTTCCTTTCGACCGAAAGAACAAGGAGCTGGCGCGACTCGTGCCGGCTTCGTTCACCCTCAGCCGGGAAAGCTACGCGCAAAACCAGTTTCCCGAAGCCGTCCGCCTGCCGAGCGGGAAATTCGTCGTCTGCCCGCACTCGTGGCGCGTGCCGCCCGCCGCCCCGACCGCCAACCCGTCTCCGTCATGACCCCGCCGCCCGTCCAGGAAGACCACATCAGCCAGATCCCGGCGGTCCAGTTGCTCCAACAGCTCGGCTACACCTACGTGAGCCCCGAGGAAGTGGCCGTCGAGCGCAGCGGCAAGACCGGCCGCGTGCTGCTCGAACAAGTGCTGGCCGCCCAGCTGCGCCGCCTCAATCGCGTGCGCACCAAAGGGCGCGAGCGGCCGTTCACCGACGACGCCATCGCCACCGCCGTCGAGGCCCTGCGCAACCAGCCCGTCAACGACGGCCTCGGCCGCACCAGCGAGAAAATCTACGACCTGCTCACCCTCGGCAAGAGCGTGGACCAGACCGTGGACGGCGAGACCAAGGGTCACACCGTGCGCTACGTCGACTGGGAGCACCCGCGCAACAACGTCTTCCACGTCACTGCCGAGTTCGAAGTCGCCCGCACCGCCAGTCACGAGACGCGCCGGCCCGACATCGTGTGCTTCGTCAACGGCATCCCGTTCATCGTCATCGAGTGCAAGCGGCCCGACGCCAAGGACGCCGTCGCCGCCGCCGTCCGCCAGCAGCGCCGCAACCAGGAGGATGCCGAGATCCCGCACCTCTTTCTCTACGCGCAGCTCCTGCTCGCCGTGAACAAGAACGACGGCAGCTACGCCACCACCGGCACGCCGCCGAAATTCTGGGCCAAGTGGAAGGAGGAGCACGACGAGGCCGCGCTCCACGCGCTCGTCAACCAGCCGCCGCGCCGCGCGGAGCACGAGAAGCTGTTCCGCGGGCAGTTCGCCTACGCGCGCGCGCACTTCGAGACCTTGGCGGCGGCCCCGCGCGCCGTCACGGGGCAGGATCGCCTGCTCCACGCGCTCTGCCGGCCCGAGCGCCTGATCGAACTCACGCAGCGCTTCATCGTCTTCGACGAAGGCGGCACGGTGAAAAAAATCGCGCGTTACCAGCAGTATTTCACCGTTCGCCGCACGCTGGAGCGCATCCGGCAGCGCGATCCGGACGGCCGGCGCAAAGGCGGCGTGGTCTGGCACACGCAGGGCTCCGGCAAATCGCTCACCATGGTCATGCTCGGCAAGGCGCTCGCGCTCGAGGAAGGCATTCCCAATCCGCGCATCGTCCTCGTCACCGACCGCGTCGATCTCGACGAGCAGATCTGGAAGACGTTTCACCAGTGCGGCAAGGACCCCGTGCAGGCGCGCACCGGGCGGCACCTCGCCGAGTTGCTCGCCGACGACCGGGTGTCGGTCATCACGACGGTGCTCGACAAGTTCGAAACCGCCGCGCGCGGCAAGGATGTCGTCCGCAACGAAGACGCCGATCTCTTCGTCCTCGTGGACGAGAGCCATCGCAGCCACTACGGCGAAGCCCATCTCCAGATGCGCCAGGCGCTGCCGCGCGCGTGCTTCATCGGTTTCACCGGCACGCCGCTGATGAAGGAGGAGAAGAACACGGCGCGACACTTCGGCGGCTTCATCGAGCCGGCCTACACCATTCGCGACGCCGTCGCCGACGAAGCCGTCGTGCCGCTCCTCTACGAGGGCCGCCACGTCATGCAGGACGTGAATCAGCCCGCCGTGGACCGGATGTTCGACGCCATGTGCGCCGGCCTCACCCCCGAACAGCGCGCGGACTTGAAGCGGAAGTTCGCCTCCCGCGACGAACTCAACCGCCTCGAAAGCCGGCTCTACCTGATCGCTTGGGACGTGTCGCAGCACTTTTCCCGGACGTGGCAGGGCTCGGGTTTCAAAGGCCAGCTGGCCGCGCCGGGCAAAAAGGAGGCGCTCCTGCTCAAGCGCTTCCTCGACCAATTCGGCCAGGTGACTTCCGCGGTGCTGATTTCGGCGCCTGACGATCGGGAGAGCGCGGACGACGAGCCCGCGGACGAGAGCGTGCAGCAATTCTGGAACGAGATGATGCGGCGCTTCGGCAACGAGAAGGAATACAACCGGGCGCTGATCAAAGGATTCAAGCACGGTGAGACGCCCGATATCATAATCGTGGTGAACAAGCTGCTCACCGGCTTCGACGCTCCGCGCAACATCGTGCTCTACATCGCCCGAAAGCTCGAGGGGCACAACCTGCTCCAAGCCATCGCGCGAGTGAACCGCTTGCACCCCGGCAAGGACTTCGGCCACATCCTCGACTACTACGGCGTCATCACTGAACTGAACGAAGCGCTCGAACTCTACAGCTCCCTCGAAGGCAAATTCGATGCCGACGACCTCGACGGCGCGCTCGCCAACGTCCTCGAGGAACTCAAGCGCCTGCCCGCCTGCCACGACGCCGTGTGGGACCTGTTCCGCGACGTCTCCAACGCGAGTGACGAGGAAGCCTACGAGGTGGCGCTCGCGGATCCGCTCAAGCGCGAGGAGTTTTACGGCCGGTTGTCACGGTTTTGCCGGCTGCTGAAAATCGCCCTGACCTCGCTGCCGTGGCTCGACGCCACCGCTCCGGCCACGATCGAACGCTACAAGCGCGACGCGGTCTTCTTCCAGCGCGTGCGCGCGGCGATCAAGCTTCGCTACGCCGAGGAGATCGACTATCGCGACTACGAGCCGCAGATCAAAAAAATGCTCAGCACCTACGTGCAGGCCGACGAGGTCGTGCAGGTGGTGGATCCCGTGAACATCTTCGAACGCGCCGCCTTTGCCCGGGAGATCGACGCCATGAAGTCGCCCCGCGCCAAGGCCGATGTGATCGTCCATCGCACCAAACGGACGATCACCGAAAAGATGGACGAAGACCCGTTCTTCTACCGGAAATTCTCCACACTGCTGTCGCAGGCGATCGAGGACTACCACCAAGCCCGACTCACCGAAGCGCAATACCTGGCGCGCGTGACCGAGATCATGCAACAGGTCCGGGATGGGCGCCGCGACGACGCTCCCGCCGCCCTGCGCGAGCGCGACCTCGCCCGGGCTTTTTACGGCGCACTGAAGGAGCAGCTCGCCGAGTCCGTGCGCGCGAGCGCGGCCACTCACGTTGAGGAGGATCCCGCGCCGTATTCAGGTCACCGGCCCACACCGCGCGTGGAAGAAATCCTCGCGGAGGCGGCGTGCGAGATCGAGCGCATCATCACCCGACACGCGGTCGTCCGCTGGCGGGAAAACGTCGATGCCCAAAACCGCATGCGCAACGAAATGGACGATTTTCTTTACCGGTTGCAGGACGAGCGCGGCTTCAAGCTTACGCTGGTGCAGATGGACGCCATCGTCGAAACCAGCCTGCGCATCGCGCGGAATCGCACGCAGGATGTCTAGTGGCGAGATCATCCACACCGCCGCCGGACCATGTCGCGTGCATCGCAGCGATCGGCGAACACTGGCTATCAGCGTTCTGCCCGACGGAAGCGTCGAACTCTCCTCGCCGTTGGACGCCACGCATCGTGTCTTGCGAGAAAAAGTGAGACACCGGCTGCGCTGGATCGCGACTCAGCGCCGAAAATTCGCCGACCTCAACCAAGCCCGCACTCCCCTCCGTTATGTCAGCGGCGCCACGCATCGCTATCTGGGGCGGCAATACCGTTTGAAGATTCAAACGGGCTCCAACCCGGGCGTCCGTCTGATCGAAGGACGCTTTCACATCATCGTCGCGGAGCGAATCGAGACCGCGGTCGAATCCAGTTTGGCCGCGTGGTATCGGACGAAGGCGATCGAGCAGTTCACGCGACGACTCGCGGGCTGGAAGTCCTGGTGTCGCGAACACCGGCTGCCCGAACCGAAACTGCGGCTGCTGCGCATGCCGAAGCGTTGGGGCAGCTCGCAGCGCGACGGCACGATCCGCCTGAATCCCCATCTCGTGAAGGCACCCGCCGCGTGCATCGACTATGTCGTCGCGCACGAGATCTGCCATTTGTCCCATCCCTATCACGACCGCTCCTTTTTCCGCTTGTTGGATCAACTCTGTCCGAACTGGCGCACCTTGAAGCACCATTTGGAGTCCGCCGATATCTAGTCCGTCCGGTTTCCAGCGCTCACCTCGCTCCGCGCTCCAGCTTTGCTCGCAACTCCGCGATCCGCGCGTCGATCTGCTGGGCGATTTCGCCCGCGTCGCGCAGGATCGCACTGAGCTGCGCCGGATCCAGCAAGGCCTCCTCTTCGCACGACTCGGCGGCGCGCAGCGCGTCGTCGAGATACTCGCGAACTTTCTTCAACGGCGGGATCGTGAGCGCCACGAAGTCACTTTCGGGCGGCCAGCGTCGGCCGTTGAGCGCGACGGTGAGTTTCACGGTCGCGCGCTCGAGCGCGTGGATCAATTCCCTCACCGGATGCTCCGGGACCGCGTCCTCCGGAATCCAGTTTTCCGACTCGGCACGGGCGCGACAGCGGTCGAGGAACTCGGCCAAGCGTGTCACCCACGCGTGCTCGTGGGGCTGCTCGTCGTCCTCGGTTTCGCCGGCCGAAGTTCCCGCCTGTCCCGAGTTGAATTTCTCCAGCCATGCCTGATTTCGCGCCCGCTGCTCCGGCGTCGGCGGCGGTGCGGGATGCTCGCGGTTCAGCCGCTCGATCTCCTCCTGCAAAATCCGCGCGTAGTTCTCCGCGCCTTCGCGCGCGAGCCGCGCTTGCACGCGGTCGTTCAACAAATCGCTGCGCGCCTGCATCGCATCGGCTTCGTCCTCGGTCATCGGTCGCGCAGTGTGCGCGCGAAGCCGCGCCACGCGAGCGGGTAATGCCCGCGCAGCTACCGCCTGGTTTTCCTACGCTTTCGGCTTCGTCGCGCGGCGCTTCTCGCTCTCGCGGAGCATCTCGTCGAGATCGGCCGCCGGGCGGATTTCCCACGGGCCGAAGCCGACGCCCGGATGCTTCGAGATCAGTTCGACCGCGTGATTCAGGTCGCGCGCCTCGAGGATCAGGATGCCGCCGAGGTATTCCTTGGTCTCGGTGAACGGTCCGTCTGTCACCACCACGCACCCGTTGACGGAGCGCAGCGTCATCGCGCTCTGCGGCGGCTGCAAACCGTGCCCGCCGGCGAAATGGCCTTTCGCGCGCAGCTCGTCGTCGTAGGTGAAACAGCGGTCGATCGCGGCATTCATTTCCTTTTCGGAAAGCGCGGCGAAGATTTGGGGATCAGCGTAGCCGAGGCAGATGTATTTCATGTGGATCTAGGAGGTGGGAACGCGCCCGGAATTGGGCGGAGTTCCGTTACTTGGTCGACTGGGCGCAGCTCAATTCGACGCGATAGCGGAAATTTTTCACGCGAGTTCGCGCAGCCGTTTTTCCAGAAACCGCCGCACGGCCTCCGCCGGGCCCAGGGCGCGGGCGCGCGCGTAGGCCTCCCGCGCCTCGTTGCGCCGGCCGAGCCGGCGGCACAAGTCCCCGCGCGCGGCATGCGCCAGATCGTAATCCTGCAGCTCACCCCGCGCGAGGAGCGCGTCGATGAGCGCCAACCCCGCCGCCGGCCCGCGCTGCATCGCGACCGCCACCGCGCGGTTGAGCTCGATCACCGGCGAGGGCTGCATTTCGAGGAGCGCCGCGTAGAGCGCGCAGACCTGCGGCCAGTCCGTCTCCGCGGCGGAACGCGCCTCGGCGTGCACCGCCGCGATCGCCGCCTGCAGCGTGTAGGCGCCGAAGCGCCGCGTCGCCAGCGCACGCTCGACCAACCCGACGCCCTCGCGAATGGCCGCCGCATCCCAGCGCGCGCGATCCTGTTCCTCGAGCAGCACCAATTCGCCTGCCGCATCTACGCGCGCCGCGCGCCGCGACTCCTGCAGCAGCATGAGCGCGAGCAAGCCCATCACCTCCGGCTCTGGCAGCAGTTCGAACAACATGCGTCCGAGCCGAATCGCCTCCGCCGATAATTCCGCGCGCAATAAGTCCGGGCCCGACGACGCGGCGTAGCCCTCGTTGAAGAGCAGGTAGACAACCGCGAGCACCGCGCCCAAACGCTCCGGCAACTCCGCACCCGTCGGCGTTTGGTAAGGAATGCGCTCCTCGCGAATCTTCGCCTTCGCGCGCACGATGCGCTGCGCGATCGTCGGCGCGGTCGTCAGGAACGCGCGGGCGATTTCCTCGGTCGTCAGCCCGCACAGCTCGCGCAACGTCAGCGCCGTGCGCGCTTCCGGCGGAATTGCCGGATGGCAGCAGGTGAAAATCAGCCGGAGCCGCTCGTCCGGCACGTCCTCATCACTCTGCGGCGCACTCGCGCTCGCGCCGTGCAACGCTTCGGCCACGGGAACATGCGCGGCGTCCAATCGCGACTCCCGCCGCAGCGCATCGATCGCCTTGAAGCGCGCCGTCGACACGAGCCAGGCGCGCGGATTCCGCGGGAATCCTTCCACCGGCCAACGCTCCGCCGCCGCGCGAAACGCCTCGTGCATCGCGTCCTCCGCGAGCTCGAAGCCTCCCAGCAACCGCACCAGCGTGGCCAACACGCGCCCCGCCTCGGCGCGATAAACGGCGTCGAGCTGGACACGAACATCGGTCGGGGTGGGTTCGCTCATGCGCGCGAGACAAGGGAGCGAGCCCGGCGCTGACGGCAAGCCCGATGCGTCGAACGCGGACCGCGCGGAGCGGCGTGACGCACCGCCCGCTTGCCGCCGCCGGTTGCGCCCGTCTCGCTCTCGGCCATGTCCGACGCCTACGCCGCCGCCCGCTCGCTCATCGACGCCTCCCACGCTGCCGATCCGAAGAAAACGGCCGATGGCCGCGCCGCGGAACTCGTCTACGCCGAGCGCATGGAGGCGTGGGTCGCGCGCGTCGTGCCCGACGCCACGCCGCTGCTGCGCCTCGCCGCGCGTTGCCAGCACCTCGAACGCTGGAGCGTGCCGCGCACGACGTTCCCCGACGGCAAGGTCGGCTACCTCAAGTGGCGCCAATCGCTCTATGTGAAACAAGCCGGCCGCGCGCGGGAGCTGCTCCTCGCCGGCGGCGTTCCAGCGGGCGAGGCCGACGAGGTTTACACGTGGGTTTCGAAGACCGCGCTGAAGACCAACCCCGGCACGCAAGCGCTCGAAGACGCCGCGTGCCTCGTGTTCCTCGAGAACGAGATCGGCGATTTCGCCGCGCAACACGCCGACTACCCGCGCGAGAAGTTCATCGAGATCCTGCGCAAGACGTGGAAAAAAATGAGCCCGCGCGCCCACGAACTCGCCCTCGCGTTGCCCCTCCCCGCCCCCATCGCCGCCCTCGTGCGCGAGGCGGTGATCGCCGGCTGATCGCCGGAGCCGCGGCGCGCTTGCCGCCACACGCCGCGTCCGTTTCGCTCCGCCGCTTGGACAACGTCTGCCATTTCTCGCCTGACCGCGCGCACCGCTACTCGCTCGTGCATCAGTGGAACCCGCTGTTCGGCGACCGGCTGATCATGTGGATCGGCCTCAATCCCTCCACGGCCGACGAATCGCAGCTCGATCCGACGCTGACGCGCATCCGCGCGTTTTCGCAGCGCGAAGGTTTCGACGGTTTCCTCATGGCCAACCTCTTCGGCCTGCGCACGCCGTATCCCGAAGAGATGATGAAGCACGCCGATCCCGTCGGCGCCGAGAACGATGCCGCGCTCCTCGCCGCCGCGGCGCGGTGCGAGAAGATCGTCGCCGCGTGGGGCGTGAGCGGCGTCCACCAGGCGCGCGCCGAGGCAGTCGTGCGGCTTTTTGCCGGTCGCGAGCTCTGGTGCCTCGGCACCACGCAAGACGGCCACCCGCGTCACCCGCTCTACGTCGCCGCCCGGCAGCCGCTCGTGCGCTGGTCGCCGGCGCTGCCTGCACCGGGCAATTTTGCGTAATACGCAAAATTGATTCGTCGGTTCCGCGCCACCTGTCGCGCGAGCCTTCAAAGGTAGCCCGCGACCTCCGGGCGCGGGTTCCTCGAACGGCGCGCCCGAGAGAGACCGGCGACGGATCTGCGCGGAACGACGCCGCGCTAGGCTTTCGCCGGCGCGGCCGTCGATGCGGTGCGCGCGGCGGCGGCTTTGCCGCGCAACACCACGACGTTGCCCGCGAGGCACAGCGCCATGCCGACGAAGGTCGTCGCGTGCCATTGCAGCCCTTCGAAAAACGTCGAGAGCACCACCGCGACGATCGGGATCACCGCGCCCGTGTAGCCCGCGCGATCCGCCCCGATGCGCCCGATCAGCGTCAGGTAGGCGCCGAACGCGATGACCGAGCCGAACAACGCCAGATAGACCAGCGACCCGATGTAAGCCGGCGTCGCCTCGAACACGAACGGCCGCCCGCACGCCAGCGCGTAGAGTCCCACGAAGAGCGCACCGTAAGCCATGCCGTAGGCGTTGGTCTGCATCACGGGAAATCCCTGCCGCTGGTTGCGCGCCGAGATCATGTTGCCCAGCGACGCGAAGCACGTCGAAGCCGCCGCGAGCCCGAGTCCGAGCAGCGCATTGCCGCGCCCGACGCCGTGCGCCAGTTCCGGCAGGAACACCAGCGTCACGCCGCCCACGCCGAGCAGCGCCGCCAGCATCATCGCCGGCCGGATCGGCGTCCCGAAAAACACCCGCGCCAGCACGATGTTCATGAACACGATCAACGAGAACACCAGCGCCACCAGCCCCGAGCTGATTTCCGCCTCCGCGAGATAGATCGTCAGGTAATTCAGCCCGAACAGACACAGCCCTTGCAGCGCCATCCAGCGGTGCTCGCGCCACGAGTAGCGCAGCCGCAACCCCCGCGCCGCGCACCATGCGAACAGCATCCCGCTCGCCAGCGCGAAACGATACGCGACCGACACCTCCGGCGGCACCTTCCCGAGCTGGAACGTAATCGCCAGCCAGGTGGAGCCCCAGATCAGCACTGAGGTGACAAAAAGGCCGAGGTTGTTCATGCGCGCAGCGAAACAAACCTCCACCCCGGCCCGGGCAAGCGGCCAATTGACCCCGCGACCACAGCGCCACCGGAGAATCTCCCATACAGCGCGCCGTTTCGTCGGCCGAATTCCCGCGCAAGTCCGCCCGTTTCGTGCCGATGGAGCGGATTGGGCGAGCACCTCCCGGCCTCCCGCGGCCGGGCGCAGACCGCATTGCCCGCGCGCCCACCTCTCTCCGCCATGACCGCCACCCTCGAACCTTCCGCCGCCGACCACGAACGCGCCAAATACGAACAGATGTGGGAGCACGCCGACTACCGGAAGTTCTCCCCCGGCCTCCACGCGCTTGAGCGCCTCGACCTCGCCGCGCGCTTCCGCGACCTCGGTGTGCGCACGATCCTCGACGCCGGTTGCGGCTCCGGAAAATTCATGCGCCGCCTCATGGAGCACAACCAGGCCGACTTCACCATCCGCGGCTTCGACATCGCCGCCAACTGCCTCGACCCGTGGTTCGCCGACAAGATGACGCCCGGTTTCCTCACCCTCGGCTGCATGTGGGACGCCGGCGCGCTGCCCGCGCCGAACGACGCCGTCGTCTGCACCGACGTCATGGAACACATCCCGACCGAGCACGTCCCCGCCGTGTTGCGCAATCTGCGCGCCGCCGCGACGCGCTGCGTGTTTTTCGGCATCGCGCTTTTCCCCGACGCCTTCGGCCCGAAGGTCATCGGCGCGCCGCTGCACCTCACTGTGCAACCCGTCGATTGGTGGCGCGCGCGCGTCACCGAGGCGGGCCTCGAAACGATCTCCGGCGCCGTGCAAAAGAATCCCGACGGCACGCCGATGTGGCTCTACCTGCTCTGCCGCCCCGCCGCCGCCTGAGCACGTAGCGCGGGCTTCCTCGCCGGGATTTGTGGGCCAGCGCCCTTGGGCGCCCACGAACGCAAGGCGCGCCAGCGCGCTGCCCACATTAATTCCCGCCCTCTTCGGACGGCCTATGGAATCGCCCCGTCACCGTCCACGCGCGGCTCCTCGCGCTGAAAACCAAGGCGAGGTGGGCGCCGACGTCCCGGCGGCGCCTCGCACGCGGCACTTGCCCCGGCGCCGTCGGGACGCCGGCGCCCACCTTCTCCGTCTTCTCCGCCATGGAAATTTCCCGGCCGCGCCCGGCCGCTTCTGGCGGTCATGAGCCGATGTGGTGACACACGCCGCCCCGTTTCGCGGTTTGCCCCGCGCACGAATCGCTTTTTCGTGGCGACATGTTCTCCACGCTCTCTCCTCGCGCGAATTTCTTCCTCCGCCTCGCGCTCGCCCTCGGCTCCGGTCTGCTGATCGCCGGCCTGTTGTGAAAAATTTTCGCTACGCGCTCGATCCGGCCTGCATCGTCGCAGTCGCGGCCTACGCGTTCGGACGCTGGTGGCTGCGCGCGCACGTCGCGCACGGCTTCTGGCACGATCAGTTCACGGATTTGCTCCTGATTCCGGCCGCGTTGCCGCTCGCCCTCTGGGCGCAGCGCCGGCTCGGCTTGCGCGAACACGATCAACGCCCGCGCTGGTCGGAGATCGCGCTCCATCTCGTCGTGTGGTCGATCGCCGCCGAGGTGATCGCACCGCACGTCTTCGCGCATGCGACGGGCGACTGGCGCGACGTCGTCGCCTACGCCGCGGGCGCGCTCGGCGCCGGGGCGTGGTGGAGCTACGCGTGAGTTTCGACCTGCTCGCGCCGCACTACGGCTGGATGGAGCGCGTGCTCGCCGGCCGCCTGCTGCAACGCGCCCGCACGGCGTGGATCGATCGCCTCGCCGACCGCGAACGCCTGCTGATCGCCGGCGTCGGACACGGGCGATCCCTCCACGAACTGCTCCCACGGCACCGCCGGCTGCGCGTGACCTGCGTCGACGCCAGCGCGGGCATGCTGCGCGAAGCGGAAAACCGCGCCCGCCGCGCGCGGCTCGATCTCTCGCGCATCCAATTCATCCACGCGTGCCTGCCCGAGTGGCGAGCGGAAGCGGGTGCCTTCGACGCGATCGCGACGCACTTCTTCCTCGATTGCTTCGCCCCGCGCGAACTCTCCGCCGTGGTCGCCGGGCTGGCCGACGCGGCCGCGCCCGACGCCGTCTGGCTGGTGACCGATTTCGCCGTGCCCGAGCGCGGCTGGACGCGGCACCGCGCGCGCGCGGTGCACGCGCTGATGTATGCGTTTTTCCGCGTCGCCACGCGGTTGCCGGCGCGTCGTCTCACTCCGCCGGACGATTTGCTCGCCGCGCAAGGTTTCGCGCTCGGCGGGCGGCGGACTTTCAGTCGCGGTTTGTTGCAGGCGGATTGGTGGCGGCGTCCTCGGGCGGCGTGACCTCGAGCTCGATCGCGTGCAGCGCCGCCTTGTCGCGATTGTAGCTGGGCCGACGCGTGAAACCGCGCACGGTGAGCGCGGCTTCGCTGACGTCTTCGAGCAGGAAGGTTCGCCAACCACTCGGCGGATCGGAGCGGCTGCCGCCCTCGATCTGCCACGCCAGCACGGCGCGGTGTCCGCCAGTAGTGATGCCGATCGCATGAGGCTCGACCAACCGCATGTGCCCGCCGTAACGCAGCCGGAGCACGCGCTGCCGCTGGATCGCTTCGCGCACCACCTCGCTCGCCGTCGCGGCGCGAGCCGTTCCGGTCAGCCGGCAAAAAACCGCGAGAAAGACAGCTCCGATGAACGCACGGCGAGTCACGCGGCGGAGCGTGTGACCGGCCGCCGCCGCTGGCAACGCCAGAGGTCTTCCGAAACCGGGCTCCACTGTAGGCAGCGTGCTCGCACGCGCCCTCCACCATAGGCGCAGCTCACACACGCGCGTGCAGCGCGGGCGCGACCAAGGTCGCTGTCTACCATCTCCAGCCCAAGGATATTTCCCCGACCCCGAGGAATACGTCCGCGGCCAAGTGCGACTGCCAGGTAGCCCGCGACCTCGGGGCGCGGGTGCGCCGGACCCGTCCTCGGAGAGGCCGGGCTACCTCGCGTTCCCCCGAAAAAAGGAGCGACCTGCCGGAGTAGTGCTTACCGTTCGGCCTTCGCGTCCGGCTGCGCGCCGGCCGGGGGATCGCCGGCGAGGAAATCGCCGAGCGGCAATCCGAGCCGGAGGATTTCCTGCACCGCCAGCGCCGCCACACGGTCGGCGCCGTAGGCGGAATAATGCGTGTCGTCCTGCCAGCCCTTTTTCGCGCTGCGCGCGTAGACGCCGGGCGCGATCCAGAGGTGCAGGCGCTTCGAGCCTTCGACGCCGTGCGCTTCCTCGAGCGCTGTCGTCAGCGCGTTGAGCTCGAGCACGGGAGTTTTTTCCGCCGCGCCGACCTCACGCACGGCCGCGAGATAGTCGCCATGCGTGTCGATCAGGTGCACGCCGTCGGCCGCCCATTTGCGGCGCGCCACCGAGGTCGCGAGGATCGGCGTGGCGTGTTTCGCGCGCACGTCGGCGATCATGCGCCGGAGATTCGCGGAGTATTCCCCGCGCGGCTCGGTGTGGCGGGCGGCGTCGGATTTTTCGTCGTTGTGGCCGAACTGCACGATCACCCAGTCGCCGGGTTGCAGGGTCGCGACGAGTTTTTGCCAGACGCCCTCGGCGATGAACGACTTCGAGCTGCGGCCGTTGAGCGCATGATTCACCACGGTGAGTCGCGCGCCGAAATAGCGCGGCAGCGCCTCGCCCCAGCCGTATTCCGGGTTGGGCGTCTGGCGCTCCTTGGTCGCCATCGTCGAGTCGCCCGCGAGATGGAGTTGCGTCGCGCCCAGCGGCGCCGCCGTCGCGAGCACACCGAGAAAACCGAGCAGAATTCGCGCCCGTAGATTCATGGCCGGTAGCGAAGCCGGCCGGCGCCCGCCGCGCGAGCGCAGAAGTCTTGCCCGCCGCGCGCGGTCGTGGAAATTTTCCGCCCGTGAAGACTTCCGCCAAAATCCTCCTGGGCCTCGGCGCGGTGTTGGTCGTCGCGCAGGCCGTTCGTCCGATGAGCAACCACGGCACCGTCGCCGGTCCGAATCACATCGGCCAACTCGCGCCCGTCCCGGCGGAAGTGGACGCAATCCTCCAACGCGCCTGCTACGACTGCCACTCGAACGCCACGCACTACCCGTGGTATGCCAACGTGCAGCCCATCGGCTGGTGGCTCGAGAAGCACGTGCGCGACGGCAAGCGCCACCTGAACTTCTCGGAATTTTCCACCTACACGCTCAAGCGCGCCACGCGCAAACTCGAGGAGACCGCCGAGGAAGTGCGGGAGCACAAGATGCCGCTCGACTCCTACACCTGGGTGCACCGCGACGCCAAGCTGACCGACGCGGAAATCAAGACGCTCGCCGACTGGGCCACGAACACGCGCCGCGCGGTCGGCGCCGCCTTGAGCGCGCCGGCGAAGTGAGGCGTCCGTCGCACCTCCGCTCGTCCGCGGCAGGGTAGCCCGCGACCTCCGGGCGCGGGTGGCGCTCGCGATTATCGTGGGCGCTCCGTCCCGCGCGCCACGCTCCGTGGCTCGCCCGCCAACCGCTGCGCCACCTCACTCCGGCAACTTCTTGTTCTTCTCGCAGGCCACGGGACCGCTGGCCTCCTGCATCGCCGTGACGACCTTGCTCATCATGCGTGCGAATTCCTGCGCGTCCGCCTCGCTCAGGTGCGCGGCGAAATACTTCGCGATGCCCGCGCGGTAGACCGGCCAGATTTTCCTCAGCACCTCGACGCCCTTGTCCGTCAGTTGCGCGTGCTGCACGCGGCCGTCGCTCGGGCAGGATTTGCGGAGGATGAGTTTCTCCTTCTCGAGCTTGTCCACGAGGCGCGTCAGTCCGCTCCGGCTGAGCAACGCGCTGCGCGCCAGCTCGCTCATGCGCAGGTGCCGGTCGGGCGCGAGGTAGAGCTCGTAGAGCGCATCATACCAGCTCAGCGACGGCAGCCCCGCCGCCTGCAAGTCCGCCTCGATCGCCGCGAAGATCCGCCAGAAGGAAACGTAGTAACGCCGCCAGGCTTCGAGGTGGGTTTCAGGCAGGTTGGGCTGCTTCATGGCCGAGACTCTACACTTTTTAGTTGCATAGGCAACTGTTCGTCGTGCATTAGTTGCGTATGCAACTAAATTCCCTCTTCGCCTCCCTCGTCGCCACCGGCGACTCCTTCGCGCCGCTGTTCCTGCGGCTTTCGCTCGGGATCATGATCCTGCCCCACGGCCTGCAGAAAACGCTCGGCTGGTTCGGCGGCTACGGCTTCCAAGGCACGATGGGCTATCTGACGAACACCGTCGGTGCGCCGTGGATCTTCGCCTTGCTCGCGATCCTCGCCGAATCGATCGGCGGCGCGATGCTTCTCGCCGGCGCGGGCACCCGCGTGGCCGCGCTGGGTGTCGGCGGCGTCATGGTCGTGGCCGCGCTCCAGCACCGCGCAAACGGCTTTTTCATGAACTGGTTTGGCAACCAGAAGGGCGAAGGCATCGAGTTCCACCTCCTCGCGCTCGGGATCGTGCTGGCGCTGCTCGTGCTCGGCGGCGGCAAGTGGTCCATCGACAGCGCACTGTCGCGCTGATGTTCCCTTTCGCGGCGGTCTGGCTCTGCTCCGTCAGGTAAGTGCGCTTGCGCCGGGCCCCGCGTTCGCGCGTCCCGGCGTCAGCGCACTTTCGCGAACGCGAGCTGCCGGATCAGGTCCTCCTTCGCTCCGTAGACGCCGTATTCCATCGCGATCCAGTAGAGCTTGGCCGCCAGCACCGGATTCTCGGCCACGCCGATGCCGTGCTTGTAGTGATGCGCGAGGTTGAGCGCCGCGTGCTTCGAACCCAGCTCCGCTCCACGGCGGGTGTAGTGGAGCGCCTTGGCGGGATCCTTCTTCAGTTTCCCGGCCTCCGACGCCCCCCAATAATAGTAGTAACCCAGTCGCGCGCACGCGCGCACATTGCCGGCATCCGCCAGCGCGGTCATCTCCGCGAGCGCCGACTCGGTCTCCTGCGGGCCCGCCAGACCCCGCAGTCGCATGTAAGCGAGAAAGAACTTCGCCTCCGGATTTCCCAAGCCATCCGCGCGGTTGAAATAATCCTTCGCCAGCGCCGGATCGCGTTTCACCCAATCGACGCCGAACAGGCGCGCCACCCCCAGCTCCACCCACGCCCGCGGATCGCTCTGCTCCTGCTCCAACACCGTCAGATGCCGCCGCACCACCGACGGAGCGATGAACCCGCCCTCGTTGGCGAACCGCACGTAGGCCAGCGACCGCATGAAATGCGCGCCGGGCACGCCCTTTTGTTCGAGCTCCTCCAGCTTCTTCCAGCCGATGCTCTCGTTCTCCAGTGCCAGCAGGTAGTAATGCTCGAGCGCCAGCGCGACATTGGCCGCGCCGCCGACTTCGCCCGATTCGAATCCCGCCGCCAAATCGACGAGCCCGATCGCCGAGCCCTTGGCCGCCGCTTCGCGCACTTCCAGCGCGCCGCGCAACACGTCCGCCGGCCCGCCGAATCCGATCATGCGGAACATGCCCCGCCGCGCCAGCGCCCGGGCGCAGCCCCGCTGCGCCGCGAGGTCCAGCAACCGCATCCCCTCGGGCACGTCGCGCGAGATCCCGCCCTGTCCGTAAATCATGGCGCGGCCCAACACATCCGCGGCGAGTCCGCTGCCTTCCTCCACGGCGGAGCGCAGCAGCGCCTCGCAAG
Organism: Candidatus Didemnitutus sp.; assembly: GCA_019634575.1. Classification (NCBI taxonomy): domain Bacteria; kingdom Pseudomonadati; phylum Verrucomicrobiota; class Opitutia; order Opitutales; family Opitutaceae; genus Candidatus Didemnitutus; species Candidatus Didemnitutus sp. The sequence continues at coordinate 2,834,474 of JAHCAY010000001.1, read as the reverse complement.
CCGCGGGCTCCAGGATCGGCTGCATGTCCCACGCCTCGGACCACAGGCTCACCCACGCGACATAGGCCTTTACCTCCGACGTCATCCCGCGCGCCATCGCCTCGCGCAAAAACCGCTCGCCCCCTTTCACGCCCTTGTCCGCCCGCGCGAGACGGAAGCGGATGCCGAAGATCTCCTCGCGCAAGATCGCCGCCGGTGCATCCGGCCACTCCGGCGTCGTTTCCGCCCGGCCGAGCGCCCCGGCCAGACAAACCACGCCCACCCCCACCCAACGCATTAATTTCATCATAATGAAGTCGCGAGTGGCCCGGCCCGCTGCGTCTCAGCAAGTCCGCCGCCCCACCACGCGGCGAGCCGAAAGCTCCCCGCGCCGTCATCATCAGCGGGGCTGACGCCGACAATAAATCTCCCGCGCTGTGCCGCTCCCCGGCGCAAACGTCATTGGCCTCCCGTCCGCCTGCACCGATGCTGCGGCCGTGTCCTCCGCCGCCCAACTCCGCCCCGCCCGCGCCGAGGATTCGGCCGCATGCCGCGCCCTCGTGCACGGCGTGCTGGTGGAATTCGGCCTGCCCCCCGACCCCTGCGGCACCGACGCCGATCTCACCGACGTCGTGGCGCATTACGCCGCGCGCGGCGGCGATTTCGTGGTGCTGGTCGACGCGACGGACACGATCGTCGGCACCTGCGGACTCTTTCCCGTCGCCCCCGGCGGCGTCGAACTCCGCAAGATGTATCTCACCCCCGCCTGGCGCGGCCGCGGCCAGGGCCGACGCCTGCTCGACTGGGCGATCGCCCGCGCCCGCGCGCTTGGTTTCCGCCGGCTGACACTCGAGACCGCGACCGTGCTCCAGGACGCCATTGCGCTCTACGAACGCCACGGCTTCCAGCGCAGCGACGGCGGCGTGCACTCCTGCCGCTGCAACCTCGCCTACGCGCGCGACCTCTGAACGGCTTTCCTCCATGCACCGCATCAACCTGCTCGAAAAACTCTCGCTGTTCTCCGGCCACTGGGACCCGAAAATCGTGGCCGAACTCAACGGCCAGCACGTGAAGCTCGCCAAGATCAAGGGCGAGTTCGTCTGGCACCACCATGCGCAGGAGGACGAACTCTTCTACGTCGTGCGCGGCTCCTTCCGGATGGAGTTTCGCGACCGCGTCGTCGAACTGCGCGAGGGCGACATGCTCGTCGTGCCCCGCGGCGTTGAACACCGCCCGGTCGCCGACGAGGAGTGCGCGATCATGCTCTTCGAGCCCGCGAGCACCGTGAACACCGGCAACACCCACGGCGAACTCACCCGCGCCTCCCTCGCGAAGATCTGAGCTCCCGCGCCCGCCCATGAGAATCACCGTCTGCCAGCTCCCCGACGAACGCTCCGCTTTCGCCACCGCGTGGCGCGACCTCACCGCCCACGTCGCCGCCGAACGCAGCGAACTCGTGCTCCTGCCCGAGCTGCCCTTCCACGCCTGGTTCGCCCGCGACCGGAATTTTTCGCCGACCATGTGGGCCGAAGTGGTCGCCGCCCACGAGCACGGGCGCGACCGGCTGGCCGAACTGAATTCCCCGCTCGTCCTCACCACCCGCGCCGTGAACCACGGCCCCACCCGCCTCAACGTCGGCTGCGTCTGGTCGCGCGCCGGCGGCCTCGTCGACGTCCACGCCAAGCGCTATCTCCCCGAGGAGGAAGGCTTCTACGAAGCCACCTGGTATACCCGCGGCCCGGCCGAGTTCGCCGCCGGCCAAGCCGGCCCCGCCCGCCTCGGATTTCTCATCTGCACCGAACTCTGGGCCATGGATGCCGCACGCATCTATTCCGCAGCCGGCATCCATCTGCTGGTCACCCCACGTGCCACCGGGGCGCAAAGCGTGGAAAAATGGCTGCTCGGCGGCCGCGTCGCCGCGATCGTGTCCGGCGCATTTTCCCTCTCCTCGAATCGCGCCGCCGAAGACGGAAGCTTCGGCGGCTGCGGCTGGATCATCGATCCCGACGGCCAGGTCCTCGCCACGACGTCAGTCGATCGTCCGTTCGTGACGATCGACTGCGACCTTGCCCGCGCCGAGCAGGCCAAGCGCACTTATCCGCGCGACGCCCTGCTGCGGTGAGCCGCCGCCGTCACTCCGAGCGCAACAGCGCCAACGGATCGACCTTCGCCGCGCGCCGCGCCGGCAGCAGTCCGCCGATCACCGCCGCGAGCAAGCCCGCCGCCGCCGCGAGCGCGATCGCCGTCCCATCGGCATGCAGCCCGGTCATCATCCATGAGCCGAGCAGACGCGGCAGGAGCAACGAAAGCCCGACGCCGATCGCCGCGCCCAACAGCCCGAGCACCGCGGCATCGCGCAACACATCGCGCCACACGCGGCCGGGCTCGGCCCCGATGGCGAGGCGCACCGCGATTTCCCGCGAGCGGCTCGCCACCAGATAACCGAGCGCGCCGAGCACGCCGATGACAGCGAGCAGCGTGGCGAGCAGGCCGAAGCCCGCGGTCAGACGCACGGTCGCGAGATCGTTGCCGATCCAGCGCTGGGTGCGCTCCTCGAGCGTCGCCCAACGCACAAACAGAACGCCCGGCTCCGCCGCCGAAATCTTCTTCTGCAGCGCCACGCGCGCGGCCACGCCGTCGCCGGCCACCCGCACGACGAGACACGAAGGCCGCGCCTGCCATTGCGCCAGCGGCGTGTAGATCAGCGCCGGCGGCAGCTCGCGCACGCCGTTCACCCGCGCATCGGCCACGATCCCGACGATCTCGCGATCCTCCGGCCCCGCGTTCGAATCGAAGCCGAAGCGCCGGCCGATCGGGTCGGCGTTGCCGAACACCTCGCGCGCCAGCCGCTCGCTGATCACCGCCACCGGCGGATGCGTCGCGTCGTCCGTCGTCACGAACGCGCGCCCACGCAGCAGCCTCATGCCCATCGCCTCGAAATAGCCCTCATCGATGCTCTCGTGCTGGATGTTGTCGCGCGGCGCGTTGATGCCTTCGCCGCGAAAATACGTGCCGCTGCGCGATCGGCTGCCGCTGAGCACGCCGCTCGCCGCAAAACCCACCGCCCGCACCTGCGGCAACTCACGCGCGGACGCACGGAGATGCTCGAGCAGCGCCGCCCGCTTTTCCGTCGGGATGCGCGCCTCCTCCAGGCTGAAGAACGACTGCACGACCGTCGCCCGCTCGTAGCCCGGATGCGCCGCCAGAACGCGGCGCAGATCGAGCGCCAGCGCACCCGCGATGGAAATCAACATCACCGAGAGCGCCAGCTGCGCCACGATGAGACCGCGACCGAGCCGCAGCGAGCCGCCGGCGCCCAGCGCCCGCTGCTGCAGGATGCTCTGCGGCGACAGCCGCGCACTGAGCCACGCCGGCGCCGCGCCGATCGCGAGACCGAGCACCACCGCGAGCGCGGCGAGCACGCCGATGAGTCGCCAGTCGACGCCGGGCAAACTGCCGGAGGCGGACGGCACCAGCCACGTCGCCAGCAGCGGCGTCAGCCACACGCTCAGCAGCACGCCGCCGAGCGCACCGGCAAGCGCCAGCAACAGGCCTTCCATCAAAGCCGCCCGCGCCAGCCGCCATTGCCCCGCGCCGAGCGCCAAGCGCATGCCCAGCTCGCGGCCGCGCGACAGCACGCGCAGCAGCATCAGTGTGGCGGAGTTCGCCGCCGTCACCAGCACCACCGCGACGACGAGCAGCGTGAGCGTCAGGCCGACGCGGCGGAAATTATCGCGCGTCGCGGAGTAGCCCTGCGGGCTCGGCACGAGGCTCGGCACGCGGTTGCGGAAATCCTGCACCGTCTTCGGATCGGTCACGATGCGCAGCGCCGCGTCGAGCTGCGGACGCCACGCCGCCTCGAGCTGGCCCTGCGCCCCGGCGGTGCCGGCCGGCAAACGCACCAGCGCGGACAGCCACGCGGCATTGTCGGATTGGCGCCACGCCTCGAGTGGAAACGGGCCGTCGGAAATCGTCCACGCCGACGGGCTGCAGCGCAGCGGCGCGTGCAGGCCGAGCGGCAGCCACAGCTCCCCGGCATCGCCGAGCGAGACGCCGGTGAACGTCTCCGGCGCGACGCCGACGATGGTGACGCTCTGGCTGTTCAAATCGATCACGCGTCCGACCACGTCCTCGGCGCCCGCGAGTTTCTTTTGCCAAAACGCATGCGAGACCACCGCGACCGCCTGCGGCGCGCCGGGCGCATCGTCCGCCGGCGTGAGCGCGCGGCCGCGCACGGTCGAAACGCCGAGGGCGGCGAAGAAATCGCCGGACACGAATTGCACCGTCGTGGACTCCGCTGGCGCGCCATTGAGGCGGAGCGCCGCGCGGGAGTTCGCGGAATAGCCGGCGACGCGGCCGGCGAGCGCGCCCTCGCGGCCGAGGCGATCGACCGTCGGGGCGCTGAGCTCGAACGGCTCGCCGTTCGGCGCGCGCACGAGGTGCAGCTCCCCCGGATGCGGCACGGGGAGGGGCTCGAGCAACACGCCGCGCACGAGCGAAAACACCGCCGTCGTGGCACCGATGCCGAGCGTGAGCACCGCGACGAGACTGAGCGCGAAAGCCGGTCGCCGGCGGAGGCTGCGCCACGTCACGCGCAGATCGTGCCCCCAAGCCTCGAGCGACGGCCAGCCGAGGGCGTCTTCCGATTCCTCGCGCGTGGCGAGGACGTTGCCGAACGTGAGATGCGCCTGGCGGCGCGCTTCCTCGCGGTCGAGGCCGCGACTGACGTTTTCTTCGATGAGCAGTTCGACGTGGTGGCGCATCTCTTCCTCGAGGCGGGCCACACGCGCGCGGCGGCCGAGGAGGTGGCGGAGTTTCGTCCAGAGTTTCATGGCGTGGAGGGAAAGTGGGTCAGCGCGCTCGCGCGCGCCGGATGCGGGTCACGATTCCGCCGCGAGCACGGCGGCGACGAGCGCGGTGACGCGCTCCCAGTTGGCGACTTCTTCTTTCAGCTGCTTCCGGCCGGCGGCGGTGATGGCGTAGAAGCGGGCGCGGCGGTTGTTCTCGCTCGTGCCCCACTCCGAGGAAATCCAGCCCTGCTCCTCGAGGCGCACGAGCGCTGGGTAGATCGTGCCCTGGTTGAGCAGCACGGAGCCGCCGGAAACCTGCTCGATGCGGCGCGCGATGCCGAAGCCGTGCAGTTCGCCCAGCGTGGCGAGCGTCTTCAGGACCAAAAGGTCGAGGGTGCCTTGGAGAAGTTCGGTGCGGTCGGGCTCGCTCATGTTGGCAAGCAACAGGTGCTCCTGTTGAAAGTCAACACGAGCCCCCCGGGCCGGTCGGCTAGCGGCGGTTGCCGCTCAATGCGCCATCCGCGCCGTGCCGAGGCAGGTGAGTTTGTCACCTATTAGGTGACAAAACGCGGGCGGGCGGTGAGGCGAAAATGTAACCTATTAGGTTACATTTTTAGGCTGGGCCCTCTGTTGCGGCTGGCGGCTCAGTTGCGGGTGGCGGCGCGGGTGAGGGTGCGGGGGAAGAGGAGGTTGTTTTCCTTGTGCACGTGGCGGTGCAGGTCGGACTCGAATTCCTCCAAGCCGCCGAGGAGGGCGCGGTGCGTGTTGCAGGCTTCGGCGTCGGGGCGGAAGCCGTCGGTCAGCTCGCGCAGGCGGGCGACGGCGCGGCCGGCGGTCTCGTGTTCGTCTTCCATCTGACGGATCGGGTTCGCGATGGAGCCGCAGTGGAAGCCGTCGGCGGCACCGGTGTCGATCTGGCGGACGAAGGGAAAGAGGATGCGCTCCTCCTTGGCCATGTGGCTGAACATTTCCTCGGTGAGGGCGCTGACGGTCGCGGCGACTTCGGGGAGGCGGGCGTCGCGCCAACCGTGTTTGCGGGCGACGCGCTCGGCCATCTCGAGGAGGCGAGGGAGCTCGGCTTTCACGTATTCGTGGTGCGTGCGCTCGATGTGGTCGGCAAGCGCGGTGAGCGAGAGCGTGGTGGGGTTGATCTCGTCGGCGCCGGGCGTGACGGCGAGCGAGGCTTCGATCATCGCAAGGACGGTGGCGGGATCGAGGCCGCGCGCGGCGGCGAGTTCGGCGAGGGGCTTTTTGCCGCCGCAACAGAAGTCGAGGCCGAGTTTTTCAAAGAGGCGCGAGAGCGCCGGGCGCGCGGCGACCATGGCGCCGACGGTGGTTTCAACGGTGAAGGCGGGAGACGTGGAGTCGGTGTTCATTGCGCCGGCAGCGTAGCGGGAGGGACGCGCGCGTGCCTTGAGCTGCGTCAAGAGAGGCGTGAAGTAGCGCGGGGCTATGGTCTGCTGCGGACGATGCCGGCTGGAAGCCTGCGCCACGCACGAGCTGTGACTGCGACCCGCTACCGGTCGATCACTGCGTTTGAGTCGCGAGCAAGCTCGCTCCCACAGGGCAGCGCGGCGGCGCTCAGTTCGTGACGACGACCGGGAAGCCGGCGGCGCGGAGCGCGCGGTGCAGGGCGCGGACGTGGGATTGGTCGCGGGTCTCGACGGTGCACACGGCGTTGACGGCGTGGACGTCGGGGCCGCTGAAGGCGCGGTCGTGCTCGATGTCCTTCACGCTGGCGCCGGATTCGGCGATGACGCTGGAAAGCGCGGCGAGGCCGCCCGGGCGGTCGCTGATCGTGACGGTGAAGCGCGTGATGCGGCCATCGCTGACGAGGCCCTTCTCGATGACGCGGCTAAGGATGGCGGGATCGATGTTGCCGCCGCAGGCGACGAGCACGACTTTCTTGCCGGCGAGCTCGGGCAACTGTCCGGACATCATCGCGGCGAGCGGCGTGGCGGCGGCACCTTCGACGACGATCTTCTCCATCTCGATCATGCGGAGAATGCCGACGGAGATCTGTTCCTCGGTGACGCGCACGACACGGTCGACGTGCGAACGCAGAATGGAAAACGAATTTGCGCCGACGGTGAGCGTGGCGAGGCCGTCGGCGAGCGTGGCGCGGCGCGGCACGACGACGGGTTTGCGGGCCTTCAGCGCGGCGGTGAGGTTGCCGGTGGCGATGCTTTCGACGCCGATGACCTTCACCTTCGGGCGCACGGATTTGATGGCGAGCGCGACGCCGGCGAGCAGGCCGCCACCACCGACCGGGCAAACGACGGCGTCGGCGTCGCGGACCTGTTCGAGGACTTCGAGGCCGAGCGTGCCTTGGCCGGCGATGATTTCGGGGGCATCGAAGCCGTGGATGTAGGTGAGACCCTCGTCGCGGACGAGGGCGTCGGCCTTCGCGCGCGCCGCGGCGAAATCGGCGCCGTGCACGATGACGTGCGCGCCGAGTCTTTTGCAGGTGCTGATTTTGATCAGCGGCGCGTAGTCGGGCATCACGACGGTGACGGGGATGCCGAGGAGTTTGCCGTGGTAGGCGAGCGCGGCGGCGTGGTTGCCGGCGGAGGCGGCGATGACGCCGCGTTTGCGCTGTTCGCGCGTGAGCTGGAGGAGGGCGTTGCGGGCGCCGCGTTCCTTGAACGAGCCGGTGCGCTGGAGGTTGTCCAGTTTGCAGTAGATGTGCGCGCCGGTGATCTCAGAGAGCGGGATCGATTCGGGGCAAGGGGTGACGACGACGCCTCCGCGGATGCGGCGGCGCGCGGCGCGGATGTCGGCGAGGGAAACGGGGAGCATGGGGAGGAAGCGGGGAGCGCGCAGGGCGCGGTGGCAGCCAACGGGTTTTGGCGGCGGACGGTAGCGCGGCGAACGGGAGGCGCAATGCGTTTGGGCGGCGCGGCGGGGGTTTGCGCGCGGGCTACTACGCGGGAGCGCACGGCTACTGGCGGGGCGTTGAACCGCCGCCCGGAGGTCGGCGGCTACCTTGAGGGCGGAGGTGTGGAGTGGGCACGCCGTGTCGTCGGGCGCGCGCAAGCGCGTTGCCTACAGGGACACGTCTTAGTCCTTGCGATCCAGGCGGCGCTTCTGGCGCTCTTCGCGGGCTTTCATGGCGGCGGCACGCTCCTCGTCGTTGAGGACGCCGTCGTGGTCCTTGTCGAATTTCGCGAGGACGGCCTCGCGGTTGGCCTGGAATTCCTCGCGGGCTTTCTCGGCTTCGGCGCGCTCGGCGTCGTCGAGGACGCCGTCGCCGTTTTTGTCGAAGAGCTTCAGCCCTTTCTTGTAGCGCTCCTTCGGCCCGCCGCCGGCCATGCCGCGCATGTAGGCGCGGGCGGCGAGTTTTTCCGTGTCGTCGATGCGGCCGTCGTGGTTCTTGTCGAATTTTTCGAGAAGTTCACGTTGGCGCTCGTTCAGTTCGGGGCGAGCGGGCACCGCAGGTGCGGTGGGAGTCGGCGTGGCGTCCGCCGCGGCGGCGAAGACCGGGATTAACGTTGCTGCGAACAGGGAGAGGGCTAGAGACCTTGGCGCCATAGCGGTGTTGGGTGGATGGCCGACTTCAGGCAAGACGGCCAGCCTGCGCCGCGGTTACCGCGTCTTTCACGCCATGTTCCAAGTCACTTTCTCCGATCAAAGCATGCGCGAGCTCAACCGGCTCGACAAACTCGCCCAGCTGGAGGCCATCGAGCCGATCAGCAAGGTGAAGCCGTCCGACTTGGCGCATCCGCGCGAGCCGCTGGGCCGGTTCAATCGCGGCGGGGTCGATTTCTACCGGCTGCGCGCGGGCGAGTTCCGGTTCTACTTCACGGTGGATGGGGACAAGCTCCACACGCACTACATCCTGCACAAGGCCTCGTTGGAGGACGCGCTGTTCCGGCTGAAGCTGCCGGTGAGCGAGAAGCAGCTGTTCGAGCAGGACTCGAAGTTCTGGAAGTATCTCGAGAGCCTGACTTCCGCGAAAAAGTAAACGCCCGCGTCGCCCCATGCACGATCTCAACGATCGCGAGAATCCCTACAACGTCACCCAGGCGAGCCGCATTTATTTCCTGCCGAACCTGATGACGGCGGGAAACCTGCTGTGCGGGTTCGTGGCGGTCATCCGTTGCATCCAGGCGCGTCTGATCACGGACGCCGGCGAATACGCCACGATGCATGCGGGGCAGAACGCGCTCGAGCTCTACACGCAGGCGGTGTGGCTGATCCTTGCCGCGGTCGTGTTCGATTCGCTCGATGGCCGGCTGGCGCGCATGGGCGGGCGCACGTCGCTGTTCGGTGCGGAATTCGACTCGCTGGCGGACGTCGTGTCGTTCGGCGTGGCGCCGGCGCTGATGGTGTTCTTCCTCATTCTCGCGCCGCGCAGCGAATACCAGTGGTTCCGCGAGCTCGGCTGGTTCATCGCATTCATCTACCTCCTTTGCGGCGCGGTGCGGCTGGCGCGCTTCAACGTCATCACGAATCCCCTGCTCCACCGCGCCGAGACGGAGTCGAACAAGGATTTCGTCGGCCTGCCCATCCCGGCGGCGGCCGGCACGGTGGCGTCGCTCGTGCTGTTGCTCGTCAATTTTGCCAAGAACGATCGCGAGCTGCGCGAAATCACCATCGCGCTGCCGCTGCTGCTCATCCTCGTGGCGTTTCTCATGGTCAGCACCGTGCGCTACCCGAGCTTCAAGCAGATCAATTGGGAGACGAAGACGCGCTTCCAGACGTTCGTCGTGCTCGTCGTCATCGGTGCGCTTCTGATCAAGCTCCGCGAGGTGGCTTTCTTCTTCGTTTTCCTCGGCTACATCGGCTACGGACTCTTCGCCCACTACCAGCGCGCCGCGCGGCACACGCGCATGCGAGTTCTTCGCAAGCGCGTTGTGAAGATGCGCGGGGAAAACCCCGAATAACTTTTTCGTGTGAACAACTGCGGACTTATTCGCGCGTTCCCCTCAGTTGTTCGCAGCGGCCGTGCATCCCGTTTTTCCCTCGGAAAACGCCGGAGTTGCTGCGATATTCTTGGACCATAATAATACGGATACTTCCTTATTGAATCCCTCTCTATCTATCCATTCTGTGGGAAAACCCTAACACCCTGCTCGCCCGATGAAATTTAAGATCAATCGCGACCACTTCAGCAACGGCCTGGCACAGGTCCTCAACGTCGTGGGTTCGAAGGCGGCCATGCCCATCCTGAGCAACGTGCTCATCGAGGCTGAAAAGGACCAGATCTCCCTTTCGACCACCAATCTCGACCTCGGCATCCGCTGCAAGATCAAGGCCGAGGTGAAGGAAGGCGGCAGCGTCACCCTCCCGGTCAAGCGCCTCGCCACCATCGTCCGCGAGCTGCCCAACGTCGACGTCACGGTCGACGCCTCGGCCAACCATCAGGTCAAGATCGCGTCCGGCGGCTCCAATTTCAAAATCATGGGCATCGGCGCCGAGGAGTTCCCGAAGCTGCCCGACACCGGCGATGACAAGACCTTCTCCCTCGAACAGGCCGAACTCGCCGGCATGCTCGGCAACGTCGCCTACGCCCAGTCGACCGACGAGACGCGCTACATCCTCAACGGCGTCTACTTCAACTTCAAGGACGCCAAGCTCTCCCTCGTCGCCACCGACGGCCGCCGCCTCGCCCTCGTCGCGAAGGAGATGCCCGTGCCCGCCAACAGCGCCGGCGCCATCATCCTCCCGGCGAAAACCGTGTCCGAGCTCCTCCGCCTGCTCGGCAAGGGCGACAAGCTCACCATCGCCTTCAACGACCGCCGCGCCGCCTTCCAGATCGACACGAACAAGGACAACTCCGGTCTCACCGACGCGATCTACCTCTTCTCGAAAGTCGTCGAGGGCAACTACCCGAACTACCAGCAGGTCATCCCGAAGGAGACGCACCAGCGCATCGCGCTCGAGCGCGAGCTGTTCCTCCAATGCGTGCACCGCGCCGCGCTCGTCACCTCCGAGAAATCGAACTCGGTGAAGATCAAACTTTCCGCGAACCTCCTCGAAATCACCGCGTCCTCGCCCGACTTCGGCGAGTCGCACGAATCGATGGCGATCGCCTACAGCGGCCCGGACCTGCAGGTCGCGTTCAACCCGCAATTCATCATGGATCCGCTCCGCGCCCTCACGAAGGACCAGGTGTTCTTCGAGCTGAAGGACGAGGTGAGCCCCGGCGTATTCAAGACGCTGGAGAGCTTCGTGTGCGTGATCATGCCGGTGCGGCTGAGCTGAGACGCGCGGCCTGCGCGCCACCGGCGCGCCGGGCCCGTGTCCTCCCCGAGGCGCCATGACGGAGATGCTGACGCTTTTCCTCGCGCCCGCGGCCGCGCTGCTGCTGTTGCTGTTCTACATCAACCTGCGCATCGCATCCCCGCTCCTCGCGATCCCCATCCGCTGGCTGCGCTGGGTGCTGTTCGCGCTGTTCATCGGCGAGACGAACGCGCGGTTCGAGTGGATCGACCGTCCACTCTGGGTCATCGCCGTGGGCGCGTTTCTCGTCTGGTTCCTTGTCGAATCCGGTTTCAACTGGCTGCGCGTCTCCGCCATCAGCCTAAGCCCGCTGCCGCTGTTCCCGCGTTTCATGGCCAACACCAGCGGCGACGAGTGGCCGGTGCAGGAGCGGCTGCTCCGGGTGCGCGACTGGCTCCGCAACAATCGCTTCACGCCCGTCCAAGCGCTCAAAGCCGAAGTCGGCGGCGGCATCTGGTTACGCGTCTCAATCTACCAGAGCGCCGACCGCACGATGCGACTGCAGGTCGCCTTCCTGCCGCAGGACAGCGGTGCCATCACCGTCTGCTACAGCCTCTCGACCGAGACGCAAAGCGGCTGCCGCTACGTGACCGATAATTTCTTCCTGCCGTTCGGCGGATTCTATCCGGAGAATTGGTATGTCGATCGCAGCCCGTGGCGCCGCTCGCTGCCGAGGCTCGTCGCGCATCATTTGCAGCGCCTCGCCCGCGCCGGAGAAACCGCGGCCGCGTGGGACGTCGAGCCACTCGACGATCTCAATCGCCAGCAGCTCGCCATGGAGCAGGTGAACACCGAACTCGGTTTCCTGCTCCCGCACGCTGAGCGCGAGGAGCACGGCAAGATCACGCCCGAGGGCCGCTTCCGCATCTGGAAGGAAGCCTGGCAACTCGACTACCTCGGCCTCGCCGGCCGCTACTGAGCGAAAGACGGCGGCGTGGGCGGAGCGATCTCGTCAAGGAAACCTTCGTCCCACGCGATGGCCGTGAACACGCTGTCCACGCGCGGATCGGTGCAGGTCGGGAAATAGTGCTGGCGCGCCCAGGCGAAGGATTTTTCGCACGGGAAACCCGGCCGGCCGAGGTTCGGCGCGAGCGTGTTCCACGCGGCGATCTTCTCCGTCGTGAGCGCTCCGCGCGCCACAAGCGCGGCGACCACGTCGTCGTCGTTTTCGGCCCTGGCGATCGCGGCGAGCGCCTCCTCCTTCGTCAGGCCGAAATGCGCGAGGAATGCGCCATCGGTCGCGCGCGGGTGGCAGAACGGCAGCTGATAATCCGGCGGCAGCGCGCCGGCGAAATGCAGCCGGCACTTGTCGATGAACCGCGGCAGCCAGAGGCAGCCGCCGAGCGAGTCCGTGGGGCGACGCAGGCGAATCATGCGGCGGCAGCGTAGCCGAAGCGCCGCGTCGTGACTCGCCCGTTCCGCGCAAAACCGTGCCGCATGCGCTCAATCGTGCGCGCAGGCGGGCGCGGCGTCGATTTGCCGTGGTCTCTTTCGCGACCGCGCCTCAGCGTGCGGTGATGAAGCGTTCGCTCCACGTCCGACCGGGACTCGGTCTCGCTCTGCACGTCGTGCAGGAGGGCGGCCGGCCGTTGTGGCGCGTGTTCGTGGATTTTCCGACGGTGCTCCTGATCTGCGCCGGCACGAAGCGGCTGCGGCTCGACGGCGCGGAGATCGTCGCTCACGCCGGCGAGATGATCGTGCTGACCGGCGGCTGCAAAATCGAAGTGACCAATACGCCGCCCGCGACCGGTCCTTACCTGGCGCAAAGCGTGTCGATTGATCCCGCATTGTGCGCCGAGTGCGAGCCGCCCGGCGCGCGCCTCACGCCGGTCGCGGGCGGGCGTCGGCTCGAACGGCCGCCGGAGTATCTTCGCGCCGCATTCGCCCGTGCGCTCCGTGCCTGCGACGAGGCGGCGGGCGTGCCCGCCGCGCTTGCCCGGCACCAGTTGCAGGAGCTCGTGCTGGCGCTGGCCGAGCACGGGCTGCGCTTCGATGCAGGTCGGTTCAGCCGGATGGCGACGCGGGTGCGGCGGCTCGTCGGCTCGGATGCGACGCGCCGTTGGCGGGCCGGCGCCGTGGCGCGCCAGCTCGGCATGAGCGAGGCCACGCTCCGTCGGCGGCTCGAACGCGAGGGCGTGAGCTTCCGCCGTGTCCTGCAGGATGTGCGGATGGGGCGGGCGCTCGTGCTGTTGCAATCGAGCGAGCTCTCGGTCGTGCAGGTGGCGCTCGAAGTCGGTTACGACAGCGTCTCGCAGTTCTCGGCGCGTTTCCGGCGACATTTCGGGCAGACCCCGCGGCAGCTGCGCGGGGCCGGTGGACGGGATTGAGCGCGATGGGCGTTTTTTTGCGCGATGTGGGAGCGCCGCGAGCGGACGGAAACGGTAAGCTGGATCGCGATGAAAATCTCCACGCGATCACTCACTGGTTGGCTCACGCGCTTCCTCGCCGCGCTTCTGACGGTTGGCCTGATCGGCTTTTCCTTCGCGGCCAAGGATCTCGCGGCCCGGAGCGAGCTGCCGGCGACGTTCCGCCTGCTCAGCACCGAGCTGACGGCGGGCGGGCGACTCCCGGAAGCGCAGGTGCTCGACGGCTTCGGCTATCACGGTGGCAACCGTTCGCCGCATCTGCGCTGGGAGAACGCACCGGCAGGCGCGAAGAGCTTTGTCGTGACGCTCTACGATCCGGACGCGCCGACCGGCTCCGGTTGGTGGCACTGGGTGGTGATCGATTTGCCTGCCGACACGCGGGAACTGACCGCGGGCGCGAGCGGACAGGTGGGCGCGTTGCCGCGTGGCGCGCGTGAGATGCGGACGGATTTCGGGACGGCGCGCTATGGCGGCGCGGCGCCGCCGCCGGGGCCGGCGCACCGCTATGTCTTCACCGTGCACGCGCTCGATGTGTCGCGCCTGGATGTGCCCGACGATGCGAGCGCGGCCATGGTCGGTTTTTTCGTGCACCAACATGCGCTCGGCTCGGCCACGCTGACCGTGAACTACGGCGCTTGAATCCCTTGCCCATGATCCACGTCACCCTAGCCGCGGAGGCGCAGAAAAGAAAATCGTTCGACGTCGCGTTCGACCTGCTCGCGACCGGACCGCAAAGCATGATGGCCCTGATGCATTACCGCGTCGGCAACCAAGTGCCGTTCCACTCGCACCCGAACGAGCAGATCGGTTACATCCTGTTCGGTCGCACCCGGGTGCGGACGCGGGACGACGTACGCGAACTCGGGCCGGGCGACAGCTATGCGATTCCTGCCGGGGTCGAGCACAGCATCGAGATTCTGGAGGACACGGACGAGTTGCAGGTTTTCACGCCGCCGCGCCCGGAATGGTTTCGCTGAGCGCGTAGAGTATATGGCAGGGGTGTTTTGATGAGGACATTGATGGCGGGGGGATTTTTTGTGCCGTCCGGTGGAATCCTGTCCATGAAAAATTTCACAAAATTAAGTTAAACAGCAACTTGTGGTTATTTAATTTAAGATCAGTGAACTAATCTTAATTTGACGAACGTTTTTTTTTGGTTCTGATTTGTCGCGTGATTGAGATTTCATCTTCCGAGATCAAGGCCCGTCTGAAATTCGATAATCCGTGGTGGAGTTCTGGGGAAAAAAGCGGGTTGCAGGTTGAGACTCTGCCGCGGCGTTCTTATTTCGAGGCTTTCGAGAAGCTCGCACTGGATCGCAGTGTCAACCGGGCGGTGGTGTTGCTTGGGCCGCGACGCGTGGGTAAGACCGTGATGGCCCAACAACTGATCCAAGCTCAGTTGGAGGGGGGAATTCCGGCGCAGCGCTTGCTTTATCTCTCGTTGGAGACACCGGTCTACACCGGGCTGAGTTTGGAGAAACTCTTGGGTTATTTCACCGAAGAGTTCGCCCATTCGCGCGACACACCGCTGCTGGTGGTTTTCGACGAGATCCAGTATCTCCGTGATTGGGAGATTCACCTAAAGTCGTTGGTGGATTCGTTTCCCCGTTATCGCTTCATCGCCACCGGTTCGGCCGCCGCCGCGCTGCGCCTGAAAAGCCGGGAGTCAGGGGCTGGTCGTTTCACCGAGTTCCTCCTTCCTCCGCTAACCTTCTCCGAATACCTGCGATTCATCGGCGAGGAGGACGTGATGGAGGAACAGGGCGTGGATGAGTTTTTCCATGCGAAAGACATCGAAAAACTCAACCAGCACTTCGTCGATTATCTGAACTTCGGTGGTTATCCCGAGGCGGTTTTCTCCCAGACCGTGCGGACTGACAGCGCAAGATTCATCAAGAGCGATATCATCGACAAGGTGTTGTTGCGTGATTTGCCCGGCCTCTACGGCATTCAGGATATCCAGGAACTCAATAGGCTCTTCACTACCCTGGCTTACAACACCGGCAACGAGGTCTCGCTGGAGGCGCTGGCGCAGAGTTCCGGCGTCGCGAAGAATACCCTGAAGCGTTACATCGAATATCTCGAGGCGGCGTTCCTCGTGCGGCGTGTTTTTCGGATCGATCAAAGTGCGCGGCGCTTCCAGCGCGCCACGGCGTTCAAGATTTACCTCACCAACCCCACGATGCGCGCGGCGCTTTTCGGACCTATCTCCGAATCCGATCCGGCGATGGGCAATCTGGCGGAAACCGCCGTGTTCAGCCAGTGGTTTCACCATCAGGAATTCGTCGAAAACCTGCACTATGCCCGCTGGCCCGAGGGCGAATTGGACATCGTCGGTTGCGACCGCCACCGCCAGAAACCGTTATGGGCGGTGGAAATCAAATGGTCTGATCGCCCGATCGAAGATCACTCCCTGCTTCGGCACATGATCGCTTTCACCAAGCGCCACAAAGGCATGGAGGAACCCCTCGTCACCACGAAAACGAAACGCGGCTCCGCCATCGTCGACGATGCGCCCTTCCACTTCGCGCCTTGCGCGGAATACGCCTATACCGTGAGCAAAAATATCCTAGCGCGCGCCACGGCAGCTTCCCCCAAGACGAGCGAATTTCAGACCTCCTTGCCGCTGGTGGAAAAGCCACCCGCGAAGCCCGGCAAGAAGTCGTGAAACGCGCCCGCGCCCTAAAATCCGCTCGTCTCACCGACCGTTCACGCTAGCGGTGGAAACATGCTCCTCCCGCTCGCCGCTTCCGCTCTCGAGACCGCGCAGAAGATTCCGCCCGCCACGTGGCTGAAACTCGGCATCGGCATCGCGGCGTTCGTGATCGCGATCATTATCCTCCGCAAGGTGGCGCAGATGAACAAGGTGGTGCTCGGCGTGATCGTTTTCGTGGTGCTGAGCATCATGTTCTTTTCGTGGGTCTACAACCGCAACGAGCCCAAGTGGCTGACGCCGGTCGTGGACAAGATCGCGCCGTTCTTCCCCACCGCCGGCGCCTACAACAACAAGCAGCACAAGGCGCCCTGAGCGGGCGGCGCGAAAGGCTTGGCGCCCGCCGCCGGTTTTGTTCGCCGGTGAACTTCCGGCCCTGCCGCGCGTAATAAAGCAACGGGTTGACCGGCTTTTGATTTGGTCTGGCCAGCTAGCTGAGCTAGCTTGCCCGTCTCCTTTTCCTATGGCCAAGACGCACTCAGACATCGGACTCATCGGCCTCGCCGTCATGGGTCAGAACCTCGCGCTCAACATCGCCGACCACGGCTTCCAGATCTCGGTCTACAACCGCACCGTCGAGAAGACGGACAAGTTCGTCGCCGACAACCCAAACACGCCCGGCGGCCTCGTCGCCACGAAGACGCTGCAGGAATTCGCCGCGTCGCTCGCCAAGCCCCGCAAGGCCATCATCCTCGTCCAAGCCGGCAAAGCCACTGACGCCGTCATCGACGGCCTCACCGCCGTCTTCGAGCCGGGCGACATCATCATCGATGGCGGCAACGCCCTCTGGACCGACACCATCCGCCGCGAAAAAGCGCTGAAGGAAAAAGGCCTCCGCTTCATCGGCTCCGGCGTCTCCGGCGGCGAAGAAGGTGCGCGCTTCGGCCCGTCGCTCATGCCCGGCGGTGATCCCGCGGCCTTCAAGGAGCTGAAGCCCATCTGGGAAGCCGTCGCCGCCAAGGTCGATGCGAAGACCGGCAAACCCATCCCTGGCGCCAAGCCCGGCCAGCCCGTCACGGGCGGCGTGCCCTGCACGACTTACATCGGCGAGAACGGCGCGGGCCACTACGTGAAGATGGTCCACAACGGCATCGAATACGGTGACATGCAGATGATCACCGAAGCCTACGCGCTCATGTCCGGCCTCCTCGGTCTCAAGCCCGCCGAGCAATCCGCCATCTTTGCCGAGTGGAATCGCGGCATCCTCGACTCCTTCCTTATCGAGATCACCGCCGACATTCTCCAGCAAAAGGATCCGAAGACGAAGAAGAAGGCCTTCGTGGACGTCGTCCTCGACACCGCCGGCCAGAAGGGCACGGGCAAATGGACCTCGGTCAACGCCCTCGACATGGGCGTCGCCGCTCCGACGATCGCCGAGTCCGTCTTCGCGCGCTGCATTTCCGCCATCAAGGAGGAGCGCGTCGCCGCCTCGAAGATCCTGAAAGGCCCCGCGAAGAAAACCTACCGCGGCTCGAAGAAAGCGCTCATCCAGGCGATCCACGACGCGCTCTACTGCTCGAAGATTTGCTCCTACGCGCAAGGCTTCCAACTCATGCGCACCGCGCAGAAGGAATACAACTGGAAGCTGAACTTCGGCGAGATCGCCCAGATCTGGCGAGGCGGCTGCATCATCCGCGCCGCGTTCCTGCAGAAGATCACCGAAGCCTACGCGCGCAACCCGGAGCTCGCGAACCTGCTCCTCGACCCGTATTTCAACAAGACGGTGAAGGCCGCGCAGGAAAACTGGCGCAAGGTCGTCTCGCTCGCCGCCGAATACGGCGTCGCGGCGCCGACGTTCTCGTCCGCCCTCGCCTACTACGACAGCTACCGCTCGGCCCGCCTGCCGGCCAACCTGCTCCAGGCGCAGCGTGACTACTTCGGCGCGCACACCTACGAGCGCGTCGACCAGCCCCGCGGGAAGTTCTTCCACGTCGACTGGCCAGAAGCGACCAGACCGCAATTGGAGGCCTAAACCTCCAATCGTAGGCGCCTGCTCGCAGGCGACCCGATCCCCGAGCGCGGCCCGCAACGGCCGCGCTTTTTGTTGGCCTCATGGCAACACCTCATTCGGTGCGATACCGCACCGCGGAAGCGGGAGGTTTCAATTCCGACCGATGCCAGCTCGCGAGTTGGTTGAGCAACCGCAGCGTTTCGTTCGTATCCAAGCGCAAGGCTGAGGGCCTGAGATACAAGTCCCCCAGTCCCGCAGTGCGAGAAGCTGTCACCAGCAACCGAACCAACGAACCACCGCGTGCGCAATAATCGTCGGGGCGAAGCAACGTGAGGCAAAGGTAGTCGCCCTCTTTGCGGCTGACGACAAACGCGCGATCAATTTCTTCCCAACGAATGAATGTGCTGCCCCACTCGGCGGCGGCGATACCGTCGGCGGATATCTCGAGGGCGGGTTTCCGTTGAAAAATGTGTCCCACACCGCCTGAGACGATCATCCAAAGCACGAATACCGCACCAAACCGCAAAGGGTCCGAGTAGATGTTGGGGAGTCTCACCAAATAAACGGCACCGGCGGTCGCCGCAACGACCACGGCCGCCGCTGGCCAGATCGGCTTTCGAACGATCAAAGGCAGTTCCGCTGGGTCCATGTCGCCGGGAATAGCCTCTCGGTTTGCCAGCGACAAGAGCAACACAGCCGCGCGAAATCTGGGGCGAGCTGACCAGCCCCGTCCGGGCGTCCCACGTGTATCCGTCGCAGCCGCGGTTTGGTGCCGGCGAATTGGGCAAAGTATTTGGGCAAAATACGGCCCGTGTGGGCCCGTTGCCCTCCTCCGCAAGTTTCCACTGCGCTTGGCGCTGACCTACGATGTGCTGCCGATACTGTGAGCGCCGCATCCGGGCGAGGCCACGCCGGCACCGTAGTTCGCGCTGCTACCCGAGCAATTCCGGACACGCGTCGAAGCGGATGCGTGGGTCTCGGACGGTTTCGGGCGCGCCCGCTGCGGACTCAGGGTTGGACGTAGAACGGAATGTTGTCGGAACAGCCTCCGCCTCGGCCGTCGCGGACCGTGACAAACAACCGGTAGGCGCCGGGTTTTTCGGGTGTGCGCACGACGATGGAGGCGGCGGGCGGGCCGACGATGCAGCCGACGATGACGGGCGGCGCGGCTTCGTCGGCGCCGCCGGCTTTGCGGTCGGTGCTCTCGGCGATCACCTGCCATTCGTAGCTCAGCGTGTCGTTCTCTGCGTCCTCCGCGGTGACGACGGCAGGGAATTCGCGGCCGGGCGGCACGCGGTCGAGGGCGAGCGGGGTCTTGAACGAGGTGAGGCGCGGGCTGCGGTTGGCGGGCCAGCGGCCGGAGAACTCCTTCGCCATGGCGTCGACGACGGGCGTCTTTTCTCCGCTGGGCAGGAACATGCCGAACCACGTGGCCGTCGCTTCCTGTTTTTGTCCCCAGACGAACGCGAACGTGCCGAGGCAGCGGCCTTTCGGGTCGGCGAGCGCGCCGCGGTGCGAGGAGACGTAGCTGACGACCTTATCGGCGCTGCTCTGCTCGATCGGCGCGCCCCACGCGGTGTGCGGCACTTCCCAGGGGCCTTTCGGGCCGTATTCGGAAAGGATGTAGGGGCCGGTCCAATCGCAGTCGTCGAGCAACGAGTCGAGGATCGCGGCGGGGCCGTAAAGGTTGATGCCGAGGATATCGAGGCTCGGGTAGTAGCGGCGCACGGCGTCGAGTTTCACCCGGCCCGTGGCGGCAAAGACGGTCATCACGGGATGGTGCGGGTCCTCCTCCTTGATGATGCGGGCGAGCACTTCGAGTTCGCGCCAGACTTTCGGGTCGGCGAGGTCGCGCCAGTATTCCATCTCGTTGCCGAGGCCCCAGAGCAGGAGGGCGGGATGGTCGCGGTATTTGCGGACGGCGGCGCGCACCTCGGCGCGCTGGCGTTCGAGGAGTTCGGGCGAGCTGTAGTCGCCCTGATAAAACGGGTGCGCGACCCAGAGGCCGGCGACGACAGCGAGGCCGAGTTCGTGCGCGCGGTCGATGAGCGGTTTGCCGTCGACGGGTTTTTCGAGGTCCTCGATGCCCCAGGTGCGGATGGCGGTGACGCCGCTGGCGGCAGCGAGTTCGAGCCGGTCGAAGCCGCCGACGCCACGCAGCGGGAACGCTTGGCCATCGCGCCGCAATTCCCAGCGGCCGGTGGCGGTGCGCTCGACGGTGACGTGGGCGGGTTGTGCCGTGGCGTCGAGGGACGGGAGCGAAGCGAGCGAGAGGAGGAGAAGGGCGGGAAGGAGGAGGCGTCGCATGATGTCAGGGGCAACGCACGCGGTGAGCGGCGCCTTTGTCGGCGCTGAATTCGCAGGTAAGCGTGCGCGTCGCGGCATCGTAGCGGCTCTCGAGCGGACGTCCATCCAGCAACACGGGACGTGGACCGGGCTGGCCGCGGAAGCGGGCCGGCAGCGCAGCCTACTCGATGATTTCCCCGGTCGCCGTCTCGAGCAGCGGCACGTTGCCGTGCACCGTGGTGTCGCCCTGGCGGAAGGCCGGCGGGTTCGGAATATCCGGGGCGGTCATTGCTTTCACGAGCCCATCCGGCGGCCCCACGCAGATGAGCGGGGCGCCGATCTGCGCGGTGGGCAGAACGCCGATCAGGACGCCGGGCTCGCCCGGACCGATGACGGGTCCGCCGCCGGTCGGCAGCGGCACGGGCGCGGGGTCTGGCGGCGGGGCTGCTTGCAAATCGGTCAGGCGGGCGGCGGGGGGCATGAGGTGGACGTTGTGCCGTGCGTGGTCGCGGTCAATCACCCAAACCACACCGGGCGCATGCCGGAGCCAGCGTTTGACCGCGGGAACACCGCGGTGAAAGTAGTGCGGGATCGCCACCCCATTCGCCATGTCCGCCAAGTCCTCCCCTGCCCTGATCACTTCCGTTCCGTTCGGCCAACTCGCCGACGGGCGTGCCGCCACACTCTACACGCTGACGAACGCCCGCGGCGCGCGCGCCGACATCACTGATTACGGCGCGATCATCGTGCGACTCTTCATGCCGGATCGCGCAGGCCAACTCGACGACATCGTGCTCGGCTACGGCTGCGTCGAGGATTACGTCAAAGGTTCGCCCTATTTCGGCGCCGTCGTCGGTCGCGTCGGCAATCGCATCGCGAACGGCAAGTTCACGCTCGACGGCAAAACCTACGCGTTGGCGACGAACAACACGCCCCACGGCGTCCCTTGCCACTTGCACGGCGGCAACGTCGGTTTCGACAAGGTGCTCTGGACCGCCACGGCCGCCCTCGTCGCAAAGGAGTCTGCGCTCACGCTCCGCTACCTCAGCCGCGATGGCGAGGAGGGCTACCCGGGCAATCTCGACGTCACCATCGTCTACACGCTGACGAACGACAACCGCCTCCGCGTCGAATACACCGCCGCGACCGACCGCGCGACGCCGGTCAATCTCGCGCAGCACACCTACTTCAACCTCAAGGGCGAAGGCCGCGGCGACATCCTCGATCACGAGCTCACGCTCAACGCCTCGCGCTACACGCCGGTCGACGCCGGCCTGATTCCGACCGGCCAACTCGCCTCGGTCGGCGGCACGCCGCTCGACTTCACGACGCCGCACGCCATCGGCGCGCGCGTGAACGCGCCGCACGAGCAGCTGAAATTCGCCGGCGGTTACGACCACAACTTCGTCCTCGATGGACCGGCGCGACAGCTCGCGTTCGCCGCCCGCGTGGTGGAGTCCACCACGGGCCGCGTGCTTGAGGTGCACACCGAGGAGCCGGGCTTGCAGTTCTACAGTGGCAATTTTCTCGACGGCACGCGCGTCGGCAAAAGCGGTGTCGCCTACCCGCACCGCAGCGGCTTCTGCCTCGAGACGCAGCACTTCCCCGATTCGCCCAACCAGCCGGCATTTCCGAACACGATCCTGCGGCCGGGGCAGACCTATCGCACGACGACCGTCTTCGCGTTCTCGACGCAGTGAGCCGTGGGTGCGCGCCGGCGTCAGGCCGTCGCAGCCGGCTGCAGGGCGGCGAACAGCTCGACGTCCGTGAAAGGCTTCCGCAACACGGCGTGCGCGCCGGCGCCGGCGGCGATGGACAGGCAATTGTCGGAATCGACGTAACGGCCGCCGCCTGAAATCGCGACAATCCGGGAGATATTTTTCCCGGCCCGGCGCATGCGGTTGAGCAGTTCAATGCCGTCGCCGTCGGGCATGAGGATGTCGGTGATCAGCACGTCGACCGCGACCGCGTCCAGAATGGCTTCCGCCTCCCGGCCCGAACGTGCGGTGACCACCGAGTGGCCCTGCCGCCGCAGCAGCTCCGAGATGAATTCCACGATGTGCACGGAGTCGTCGACGACGAGCACGGAGAGTCGCTTGTCGGTGCTCATGGTTCAGTCGATTGTGTTGCGTTGGCGCGGATCACTTCCCGCACTTACCGCCGGAAGATACCTGTTTGGCAAGCCAGCCCGCTCCTACGCGGCAAATTAGGGAAATATCCGGTGAAGGGCAGGATATAGACCCGCGAGAAAATTCAGGGTTTGATCGCCGCGCGCACGTCATCGCTCGGCATGCCCAAGGGCACCGTGAGATCGAAACGCGTCCCGTGCGCGCCGGTCTCGACCAGGGTGAGTTCGGCGCCGATCTGGCGGGCGATGAGGTGGCTGATCGCCAGCCCGAGTCCGGTGCCGCCGGTTTTGGTCGTTTGCCCCGGAGCGAACAGCCGGGCGCGCACGGCGGCGGGCAGGCCGCGGCCGGTGTCGGCCACTTGCACGCGCCACGCGTCGTGCTCCGCGCCGATCGACACCGCGACAGTGGCGCCGCGCGGGCTGGCTTCCATGGCGTTCTCGATGAGATTGCTGGTCGCGAGCGCGAGGAGATTGGCGCGATGGCTGGGCAGGACGCCGGAATGTTCCGCGGCGGAAAATGCGAGCGCCACGCCGCGCGTCGCCGCGTTGGCGCGGTGCCGCTCCTGGAGCAGCGCCGCGAATTCCGTCGCGCTGACGTCGTAGGAAACATGCGCGTCGCGCTCGCCGAGCATCGCGACGGTTTCCTGGATCATGTGTTGCAGGCGCGCCGTGTAGTCGGCCGCGGTCTGCCAGTCGTCGCTGCTTTCGTCGCGTCCGCGCGAGGCCATGACGGCGCGCAGGCCCGCGACCGGCGCCTGCAGGCCGTGCAGGAGGTGCGAGGTGATCTGACCGAGCACCGAGGCCTTGGCGGCGAGCGAGAGCTCGAGGTTGGTGCGGAGCAGGCGCTCGTTGCGCTCGGTGATTTCGCGCTGGGCGCGCGCGAGCCGCCAGTAGGACAAACCCACCACGAGGCCCACGAGCGCGAGACCGATCGCGAGCGTCGTGCGGGTTTGGCGGGCGATGCGGCGCTCGATGGCGTCGAGGTCCTGCGCGAGCGCGCGGGCATCGAGCCAGCATTGGACCACGCCCGCCAGCTGCGTCTCGCCGGCCCGGTGCAAGGGCAACAACACCTCGAGCACCGGTGTGCTCTCCAGCGGCGTGTCGTCGGGGCCGAAGGTCGTGTGCAGCATGAATTCCGGGTGGTAGCGGCTGATCGGCTCGAGTTTGGTCAGCTCGAGGTAATCGGCGGGCGGCAGGTCGACGAACGGCAGCGACGCCGGCACGGCCTGCACGAGCGTGCCGTCGCCGTCGAACACGGCCATCGCGAGCATGCCGGGTTGCTCGGCGCTCTGGAGCACGGAGCGGAGCGCGTCGGTGGGCGAGCCCGCCGGGGCGCCGGTGTCGAAGCGTTGGAGCGTGATCGGGTGCAGCATCGCGCCGGCGCGCTCGATCAGCGTGCGCTGCATCTCCTCGCGCAGTTCGCGGCGCGCCGGCAGCAGCAGCGCGGCGAACACGGCGGCCAACGCGAGCACCGCCACGACGGCAACGATGGCCGGCCGGGCGGTGATCGAGTGGAAGAGCTGGCGGGCGACGGTTTTCAGCGTTCCGTGAGCGGCAGGTCGAGTTTCTCCAGCGCGGCGCCGAAGAGCAGGCGGCGCTGCTCGGGCGAGAGTCCGGGTTGCAGGACGGCGGTCTCGTAGTCGGCGTAGCGCAGCCAGTTTTCCTGCTGGCCGAGCGAGTGGCCGAATTCGACGAGGAGCTGGTCGATGCTCTTGACCGGCGCGCGGCTGGCAAGGGTGCTGGCGATCTGGAGGATTTCCGTGCTGACGAGTTCCTTTTCCTTCACGAGGGCGTCGTAGGATTTGCGCTGGTTGGCGTTGAAGGTGGCGAGTTCCGCCTGCGCGGTTTCACGCTTGGCCTTGAGCTCGGGCTTCGAGCGGCGGCTGGCGACGATTTGCAGTGCGGGGCGGCCGTCGGCGCGGGAGAACTCGACGCGGTCGTCGGGGAATTGGGCGCGGAGCGCGGTTTGTTTCTCGACCATGGTTTTCTGCCACGCGGCTTTTTCGCCGATGTAGGCGGCGATGCGTTTCATCAGCGCGGGCGGCACGGGGAGCGCGGCGGGGCGGGCGGGATTCGGGAAGGCGGAGAGGCCGACGCGGATTTCCTCGGCGAGCTGTTCGACGGCGATGAATTCGGGCGCCTGTTTCGCGGCGAGGGCCTTGAGGGCGTTGATGCGGGTGGATTCCCAGAACGCGCGGTCGCCGCGGTAGAGCGCGTCGCGCAGCTCGTTTTTCAGGACGGTTTTCTTCGCGCGGTATTCGTCGATCTTGGCGTCGAGTTCCGGCGGGAGATTGGCCGGGAGGCGGATGCGCGCGGCGGCGGGCGAGAAGTAGAGATACGGGCCGGGCGCGTTGAGCGCGATCTCGGCGTCGGGCGAGCGCAGGCTGTCGGACAATTCCATCGCGAGCTCGCGCAGGAGCAGGCGCTGGGGCGTGGAAAGGCCTTCCTGGAAGAAGACCGAGCCGATGACGACCTTGATCTCGTCGGCCTGGGTTTCCCAGCGCGTGTCGTCGCCGAGGCGCCAGTCGCGGAGGTTGTTCCAGTCGACGCCGGATTGAAAGAGGGAGCCGTTGACGAGGTTGTCGCGGATGCTCTCGGCGGTGTTTTCGAGGGCGGCGATGGCCGCGGCCTGCGTGGGGGCGAAGGCGGCGAGTTCGCGGGCGCGGGTGTCGGGATCGGCGCCGGCGAGCGAATCGAGCTTGGCGCGGAGCGCGGTCACGGCCGCGGTGCGCGCGGCGAGGTAGGCGTCGAGCGTCTCGCGGCGTTTGCGCGAGAGGTCTTCGGAATACATCAGCGCGCTGAGCGGCGCGTAGAAGATTTCATAGACGTAACTGTTGAGCGTGGGCGACAGCGTGTAGGTGGAGAGCGCGTGGCCGGCCTTGTCGGTGCGCAACGGCTCGCCGAGCGCGGGCAGAGCGGGCGGCAGGAAGATGCGCCGGCGCTCCACGCGGATCGTGCCCGAGTAGCCGTTCATGAGCGGCGACCCGATGTGCGAACCGTAGTAGGGGTAGTTCGAGAAGTTCGTGTCGACGCGGTATTGGACGGTCGACGAATGGTCGGTGTAGTTGCGGGTCGGTTCCCGCACGGTGTCGTTGGACGACGACGGCGCCGGAGCGCTGGTTTGGTCGGCGGCGCCGGCGGTCAGCACGAACGCGGAGAGCAGAAGGGGCAGCGGGGAGAGCGATTTCATGCGGGGGAGAATTGCCGGAAACGTGCCGGCGGCGACGAAGCGCCGCGAGGCGGTTGCGGAAGATGAGCTTAGGAATTTTTTCGCGAAAAACGAGCCGCGCGACGCGGTTCCCTCGTCGGTTGCCTGCACCCAACCGCGCGGCGTCCGAGCGCGCGGCGCTGGTGGTCAGCCCCCACTCGCCGGCGGCGTTTGCCGGCGCGCGGCGAGGCGATAGCGGAGGAACTCGCGGGTGACGCCGAGGCGGCGCGCGGCGGCGGAGACGTTGTTGTCCGTCTCGCGCAGGGCGTCGGTCACGAGCGACTCGATCACATCGTCGAGCGCGAAGCCGTTCTCCGGAATGCGCCAGGCGGGGTTGCGCCAGGTTGCCGTCGCGGTGGAGGCGTTGTCGGCTGGCTCGGCGGGGGCGCTCAGGGTCGCGAGGTCGAGTGTGGGGCCGCTGCTGAAGATGAGCGCGCGTTCGATCTCGTGCGACAGCTCGCGGAGGTTGCCGGGCCAGCCATGAGCGACGAGTGCGCGTTCGGCGGCGGGCGAGAACGCGGTGCTGCCGCGGCGGTGGCGTTGGGCGAGGCGGGCGAGCAGGTGGCGCGCGAGTGGCACGATGTCGCTGCCGCGCTCGCGCAGCGGCGGAAGCGTCACGTGCAGGAGGTGGAGCCGGTGGTAGAGGTCTTCGCGGAATTGGCCGGCGCGCACCAGCGCGTCGAGCGGCTGGTTGTTGGCGACGATGAGGTGCGCGTCGACGGCGGTCTCGCGGGTCGCGCCGAGGCGGCGGATTTTCCCGTCGTCGATGGCAGTGAGAATCTTCGCCTGCGTCGCGAGCGAGAGGGAGCCGATCTCGTCGAGAAACAGCGTGCCGCCGTCCGCGGCCTCGAAGAGACCGAGGCGGCCCTTCTTCGCGTCGGTGAACGCGCCGCGTTCGTGGCCGAAGAGTTCCGACTCGGCGAGTTGCTCGGGGAGCGCCGCGCAGTTCACGCGCACGAAGGGCTGCGTGGCGCGCGGGCCGTGGGCGTGGAGCCAGCGGGCGAGCAGGCTCTTGCCGGTGCCGGTTTCGCCCTCGATGAGCACGGGCGGCAGGCGCTGTTCGAGGCGGGCGAGCGCGGCGAGAATCGAGTCGAGCTGCGTGCGGAGGCCGGCGAGTTTCTCGCCGAAGAAGAACTCCTCCGGCGCCTCGCGATGTTCCTCGCGGCGCGCGGCGATGTGTCCGCGGCGGCCACGCAGGAGCGCGAGCGGCAGCTGGTCGAACTCGAAGGGCTTGGCCAGATAATCGCTCGCGCCGAGCCGCATCGCCTCGACCGCCTCGCGCACGCCGCCGAAGGCGGTCATCACGACGACGGCGGTGTTTTCCGAGAACGCGCCGCGCCGGAAAAGTTCGAGCACATCGCCGTCGGGCAGGTGCAGGTCGACGAGCGCGAAATCGAAGCGCAGGTCCGCGAGCAGGCGGCGCGCGCTTGCGAGATCGGCGGCTTCGGCGATCTCGCAACCGAGCGAGCGGAGGTAGGCCGCGAGGCGTTTGCGCAGCGCGGCGTCGTCCTCGAGGAGGAGCACCTCGCTGCCGGCAGGGAGCGCAGTTTCGGAGCGCATCGCGGGCGATTGCCGGACGGATTGCGCGCGACTTCAACGCCAAAGCTCCGCGGACGTGCGCACAGCGTGGTTAATCGCAGCGAAGGCGCCGGGCAGATCAATGCGATCGGAGGCGTTCATCTCGTCGACGACGTCGGGAGGCAGGAGCTCGTCGTATTTGTCGAAGGATTTCACCTCCATCCGCGCGGCGAGTTCGACCGCGGAGAAATGAGCCTGGCTCAGTCCGACAATAATCTCCCGGAACGAACTCACGCTCGGAGCGGCGATGGCGAGACAAAGTTCATCGTAGTGATAATCGTGGCCGGCGCATTCGAGGAGGAGTCGTAGGGTGCGGAAAGTTTTTGTGCCAACCCAAGGATACCAAAGGACGACTTTGCCGGTCGGAACGATACCGGAATTCGACGCGCCGCTCGCTCGGGCCGCGCGGCGGGCGGCAGCGAGGAGTTGAAGCGCAGCGGTGTCGGCGAAGCGCGGCAGTTCGTCGGAGTTCAGCAGGCTGCGCATCTCGGCGAAGATGCGGCTGTCGATCTCGCCGCCTTCGCCGACGAATAGCGGCGGCACACGTTCGGTGGTCGGTGCGACCCACACCGTTTTTTCGGCTGGGCTGACTTGATCGACGCGCCAGCGGCGGCCGTTGAGGATGAAGCACTGTGTCTCCGGCGGGACGGTGTCGGCGGGCATTTCGCCGACGGTCTCGTCGCCATGCCGAACCGTGAACACTTCGTTCGATGCGAAGGCGGCGTAGAAGTCGTGCTCAGCGGTCAGGCGCTCGCCGTGGAGAGCGAGGATGATTTCACCGGAAGGAACTTGCTCGATGACGGCGTGCGCCGCTAGTCCGCGCAGAATGCGGACGAAGAGCGGCTGGTTCACACGGCGAAACGGTCCGCGCCGGCAAAGTTGATCGAAGAGCGCGTCGGCCGGCACGCCGCCGGTCTGGCGCAGCACGCTCATTATTTGATGAACGAGCGTGCTGAGGTGGAGGCGTTCCGTAGCTGGCGCTTCGACCCAGCGAGCCAGCATCAGACGAACGACCGCGAGCGTGCGCAGCAGGCGCGGGTAGAGCAGGTCAGTTAGACTCGAATCGACGCGGGGAGTCTCGTCGCGCACGTAGAAACGCATGCGGGCGGCGTCGCCGCGCCGGCCGGAGCGGCCGAGGCGTTGCATCGCGGCGGCGACGCTCCACGGTGGATCGATCTGGCCGACGGTGCGGACATCGCCGAGATCGATACCGAGTTCGAGCGTGCTCGTGCAGAGCGCGGTGGTGGGCACCGCGGTTTCGCGCAAGGTTGCCTCGACTTCTTCGCGCACACTGCGGGCGAGCGATCCATGATGAACGTGAAACGGATCGTGCCGCCATTGTCCGGCGCGCGCTTTCGCATGGAGGAGGTCCGCCAGCTCTTCGAGCGTGCGGCGGCTGTTGCCGAAAAGGAGGTTCTTGCCGTCCTGGAAATGTGCGGCGACGTCATCCGCAATGTCATCGATGGCGTCGCGCGGCAGTGTGTCTGCCTCGCGCGGGGGCAGGCCGAGGCTCGGGCCGAGATCGGCAATCGGAGTGGCGGATTGCCAAGCCTGGCCGATCACGTTCGGCGCAACGACGCCGGCTTCGGCGGGCGTGAGGCGGCGGACAAGTTTTGCCCCTTCCTGAAGACGCGGACGTTCGAGATAGGCGCGCAGGCCGAGGCGGATGTCGCGGCTCCGGCCTGCTTCGGCGATGAGGCGCACGCGCTCGGGGGCGTCGGGGCGGAGGAATTGTTGCGCGAGCGTGGGTTCGCCCAGAGTGGCGGAAAGACCGACGAGGCGCGGCGAGCATCCGGCTGAAGCGCAAAGTCGCGCGATAAGGCTGCGGAGGTGCATGCCGCGCACGCCATCGATGAACACGTGCAGTTCGTCGATCACAATAAAGGCGGTTTGCGCGTAGATGCGCGGCAGTGCTCGGCCGTAATTGACGAAGTTGGACTCAAGCGACTCGGGGGTGATGAGCACGACGCCGGACGGGTGTTCGCGGAACGCCTTTTTCTCCGTCACGGAGACGTCGCCGTGCCAGCGGCGAATGGGAATCTCTAGGTCCGCGCACAGCGCGTCGAGCCGGCGCCATTGGTCGTTGATCAGCGCCTTCAAGGGGCTGACGTAGATCGCGACGCGGCTGCGTTGTTCGTCGAGGCGGGAGAGAATCGGCAGGAACGCGGCCTCGGTTTTGCCGCCGGCGGTGGGCGCGGTGACGATCGCGTCGTCTTCGGATTCGAGCAGCGTGTGAATCGCGGTGGTCTGGATCGGGCGCAGTGACGTCCAGCGCAGGCGGTGAATCGCCTGCTGAACGCCGGGGCTCAGCAAATGGAAGGCCGGCTCGGCCACGGCTCAGAGCTTGAAGGCCGTGAGATCGTCGCTGTCGATTTCGGCGGCGACTTCCCCGGCGGCCACGGCTTCTTCGGCGGAGAGTGGCGCAGAGGGCTTGCGAATGAAATCGGCCTTCACGAGAGCGTGCCAGTCGGTGCCGGGGTTTTGTTCGAGCAGATTGATCAGGCCGACGAATGAGCGCACGACATCGCGCGGGGTTTTGAAGAATTCGGCGCCGAGCACTTCGTTGGCGCGGTGCAGGACGGCTTCGATCGCATCGTCACCGACGAGACGTCGGGCGGGATCACCGCTCGCGTGGACGTTCACGATGTTTGAAAGGAGCACGAACAGATCCTCGGCGGTCAGGCTCGGAAGACGGATGACGGGGCCGGCGAGATCGGTGACGCCGCCGGTCGCGAATTGGTTATCCGCCAAGCGCGAGCGCAGCGCTTCGTAACTGAACAGGCCGCGGCGCCGGTCTTCGAGAAACTCGTCCGTGCCTGCGAGGAGAAATCCGATGCCCTCAGCGCCGCCTTGGAAGCAATCGTTCAGGATGGTGAGCAACGTCTCGTAGTTGGTCTGCCGGGCGCGGGAGCTGGGCAGGCGATGAGAAAGCACGACCATTTCGTCGAGGCAGACGTAGAGGCCGGCGTAACCGGCTTTGCGGACGAATGCGGCGAGGAGTTTCAGCACCGCGTAGTAATTCTCGTCGTCGACGATCTCGCGGACGCCGAGATCCTGCCGGGCTTCGGTCTTCGTGGAGTATTCACCACGGAGCCAGCGCAGCGCGGCGGTCTGGAGGGCGTCGTTGCCGGCCGCGAAGCCTTCGTAGTATTTCGCGAGCACCTCGGCGAAAGCATAGCCGCCGACGAGGTCGTTGAGGTCGCGGAGATCGGCACGAATTTTTTGCGAGACTTGTTCGTCGGTGCCGCCGGCGGATTTGACCGCATGTTGGACGTTGACGATCCAGCCTTCGCAAACGGAGCGGAGCGCGCCGCCTTCCGGTTTGGCCTTGGTGGCGATATTGCGCACGAGTTCGGAATAGAGCGCGCGTGCCTGGCCGCCCGAGGCTTGAAGCCGTCGATCCATCGTGATGTCGGCGGAAGCGACGACGAGGCGCTTTTGCAGGGCGAGGTTGCGTGTGAGTGTGAGAAAGAAGCTTTTGCCCGCACCGAAGCGCCCCACGATCACGCGGAACGCGGCGCCGCCGCTTTCGATGCGCTCGAGGTCCTTGAGCATCGCGGAGACCTCCTGCTTGCGGCCGACTTGGATGAGATGCAGGCCGATCTTCGGCACGAGGCCGGCTTGGAGCGACTGGAGAACGGCGTCGCGTTCACGCGGTTTGATTTTGAGTGCGTGCGTCATGAGAAAGGAGTTCGCGTTGGAGTTCCACCGGGTCTTCGCCAACGAGGAGGAAGTCGCCGAGCGTGTCGTCGGCCCACTCGTTGATGGCGGAGTAGGCGGCGTCGGGCATCACATTCGCGGCGCGTGCGGCTGCGTCGAATTCGGCGCGGGGCCAAGGGTCGGATTGTGCCACGAGCCGGACGAGCAGCGGTGCATACATCGGCGGGAGCGTGGCGCACCACGCTGGGATCGCGGCCGCGACGAGCGCTGCGGGAGGAACGCGAGAAGGGTAATCAGGCGCGACCCCTGTGGGTGGGTTGGAGGGCTCTGCCGTGGCTGTCGGTTCGGCTTCGGCCATCGCGACGGAAAGAATGTGGATGACTTCGCGTGTCTCGGCCGTGAGCTGCCGGAGGCGTTCGCGGTCGATGGTGAAGGTCGATGTTGCCGGCGTCGCGCCGGGAATCGGTTCGCCGGGTTCTTCGGGTTCGGCGGTGGTAACCTGCGCCTCGCCAAATCCAGCAAGATAACGTTCGAATTCGTCCTGGAGCGCCGCGGAGAGCCCGAGAGCCTTGAAGATGCGTTGGAGCGCGCGGTCTTCGGTTTTGGTGACGATGCCGTCGGCGGAAGCGATGCGGCAAAGCATCTGCGCCACCGCTTGCGCTTTCTCTGCGGGCACGGCTTTGGCGATTTTCGTCACGCTGGCGGGGGCGCTATCCTGGTTGCGATTCAGGAGGGCGGTCCAGGCGCGCAGACGGCCACGCTCGTGAACGGAAACGGAGGAGTGGTCGACGAGGAGCGAGATGACCTCATTTTCGCGGAGATCGAAGGAGCCGTCGGCGCCCGCGATGAACACCGCGAGTTGCACGGCGCCGCAATGGCCGAGAAAGTCCGGCGAGAGCGACGCGTCGGCGCCACGGAAGAGCACGATTTCCTGTTCGGCCGCGAGCGAAGCGCTGTGATGCCGCGGGTCGGGCTCGATCTGCCATCCGAGAGTGTCGAGAGCGGCGGCGAGATTTCGGGACTGAGTGAGCGTGTAGGTGTCGCGCGCAGCCTCGCCAAAAAAGGCGAAGAGCGGCGCCGCCGTGCTGAAATGAAAATCGCCGTCCTTGGCGGCGGTGGTGAGAAATTCCGCGAGTTGAGCGGCGGGGCCGGCCGCCTCCGATCGACGCAATTCGGAGGGGAGCGCGGCGAGCGTGGCCAGATCGACGGATTTGCCGACGGCGCGTGCCTTTGCGCGCATGTAGCCTAGGAGGCTGCGGCAACATTCGTTCCAGAGCGCGACCAAGCGCGTGCGTTCGGCAGCGGGGATCTCAGCGAACTGCGTGATCGCGTCGAGTTCGCCGGAATCGGCAGGATCGCGCAACGCCGAGCTCGCCGGACGATAACGGATGCGGACGGGACGCGATCCGGGTTGGAGCGCCAGCCCGTGCGGAAACTCCGCGGCGAAACGCTCGCCGAACATCCGGCGGAAATCTTCGGGTGACCGCGTCGTGACGTTCGAGCGCACGGCGTCGGGATCGTGATAAGCGATTTCGCGCGCGACTTCGGCTGGCGCGCGCTCGCCGCGGGTAGCGAGATTGCCAAGGATCAGGTGCAGCTCGTCCTCGTCGACGACACCCTGTTCGAGTCCGAGAATCCAAGGCCAGAGTTCGGCGTAGCGCGACTCGCCTTGGCGATGAGCCCAGAAATGCAGAAGCTGACAGAAGTAGCTCGGCAACGATTTCGAGCGACCGTGTGGCGCGTAGAGCGTGACGAGATTGGCGATTTCATGGCCGATTTCCGGTGCGTAGTCCTTCTCGATCAGCACACGGCGTTCGAGACCGTAGAAGAACAGAAAGAGATAACCGAAGTTGCGGGTTGCGGGATTTGCATCGCGGCGGCCGTTGGCGAGCCATTCGAGATAAGCACCGCGTTGCGCTGGCGTGATGAAGGCGTAAGCCGGCCAATAGGGCAGCTCGAGGCCGAGCGCGGATTTGGGGGAGCTGACCTCCAAATCGACGTTGATCGCGGAGGGTTCGAAGATGTCGCAAGCGCCGCCTTGGACGTAGATCAGGCCCGACGGCAGCGTATGACTGTGGAGATCGATGGATGTGTTCGCCGGCAACCAGCGCATTTGTTCGCGCGCGCGACGCCGTTTGGGTGCCGCAGGCGCAGCGGGCGCGACAGGTGCAGGTTCCAGCGAGGTTTTCCTTCGAGACGAACTCGACGTTGGCGGGGGCGTTTCCTCGGACCGGTTCGCGCGAACGAACAAAACGATAACGCCAGCAATCAGAAGGCCCCAAAATGCTCCAGCCCCGCCGCCGATGGCAGCGCCGATCACGAGGGCGATAACGAACAACCAAAGCACAAGTTTGCGTCCGTGGCCCCGAACGTTGGTCGCATCAAATCAGCGAGGCAGCCCCGAGCAAGGTTTCTTGCAAGCGCGGCATCCGTCCGCAGGGTGCGCAGCGATGCCCGAAGCCATGGCCATTCTTTTCGTCGCGGGGTTGACCGCGACGCTGTTCGTCGTGCTGCGCCTGCGCACGAAAAAGCCGCACGGCCCGGCGGAGCTCCAACGGTTGCGCGATCACATCGCCTGGCTGGAAGACCGGCAGCGCCACGCGAACGAGAAGCACTGGGACGCGACGATGAAGGCGCGGATCGCGGCGCAGCTCGGGCAGGCGCGGCGAGAGCTCGCGGCGGGCGAGTCCGGGTCGCCCGCGTCGTAAGCGCGCGGCGGCGTGGCCGAATTTACGTAATGCGTAGTGAAGATTTTTCGCAGGCTTCGCGGTTTTGTGCGGCGAAGACGGCCGCGATGGGCCGGCGGCTCGGTTGACACGGTTGCGCGAGGCTGCGCATCCTGCGCGCCCTTTCCCCCATGAGTGTGCCCCGCTCCGATGCTCCGCCGCGGCCTGTGTCCGCAACCACGCGCGCGCGGCTGTGGGTGTTTCGCGCGCTGGCGGTGGTGGCGTTGCCGGCGTTGCTCGTCGCGGGATTGGAACTCGGGTTGCGTGTCGCGGGCTACGGGCGCGCGACGGGTTTTCTGATTCCGGATCGCGAGCCGGGCCTGTTTCGCACGAATCCGGATTACGTGCGGCTGTTCATGCCGGAGAGCTTCGACCTGCGGCCGCTGAACTTCCGCGTCGCGCAGGAAAAACCGGCGAACACATTGCGCGTCGTCGTCCTCGGCGAGTCGGCGGCGCAGGGCGTGCCGGCGCCGATGTTCGGCTTCGCGCCGCAGTTGCGCGCCCAGCTGCGCGCGCTGTATCCCGGCCGCCGCATCGAAGTGCTGAACGCCGGCGTCGTGGCGATCAACTCGCACGCTGTCTACCAGATCGCGCGGGACTTCACGGCGTTTTCGCCCGACCTCTTCGTCGTCTATCTCGGCAACAACGAGGTCGTCGGCCCCTACGGTCCGGGCTGCGCGTATCTGGCGAGCTCGCCGCCGCTGTGGGTCATCCGCGCGAGCGTGGCGGTGAAATCGACGCGCACCGGGCAACTGCTCGGCGCGCTGTTCGCGAAACTCGCGGCACGCTCCAAGGCCGTCGAATGGGGCGGCATGAGCATGTTCGTGAATCAGGCGGTCGCGGGCGACGACCCGCGACTCGAGACGGTCTATCGCAACTTTGAAAAGAACCTGCGCGACATCGTGCGTGTGGCGAACGATGCCGGTGCGCCGGTGTTGTTGGCCACGGTCGTCGCGAACCTGATGGATTGCCCGCCGCTGCTCTCGCTGCATCGCGCCGACCTCGTGGGTGACGAGCTGGCGCGCTGGCAACGCGAGTTCGACGCCGGCCGCGTGGCGTGGAAGCTCGGTGACGCCGCGTCGGCGCGCGCGCATCTCGAGGCGGCGCGGCAGCTCGATCCGCATCATGCGGAGACGCTGTTCCTTCTCGGTGCGTTGGAACAGCAGGGGGGACATGAGGGCGAGGCGCGGAGGCTTTTTATCGAGGCGCTGCATTGGGATGCGCTGCGTTTCCGGCCCGATCCGCGATTGAACGGCATCGTGCGCGCCGTCGCCGCAGAGGGCGGCAAGGTGCGGCTCGTGGACACGGCGCGCCTGCTCGGTTCCGATCCGGAATCCACGGCGCCCATCGCGGGTCGCGAGCTGCTCTTCGAGCACGTGCACTTCGATTGGGAGGGCAACTATCGCATCGCGCGCGCGATGGCGGAGGGCGCCGTGGCGCTGCTGCCGTCGCCGGAGAAAAAGGAATTTCTCGACGCGAACTCATGCGCCGCCGCGCTCGGCTATACGGCGCGCGAGCGCTTCAACGTGCTGCAACGCCTCGCGCCGATCGTGCAGAGTCCGCCGTTTCCCAATCAAGTCACCTATCCCGAGGACATGGCGCGGCTCGGGCGCGAGCTGGCGGTCGCGCAGGCGGCGAGCCGCAGTCCGGCGGCGCTGCAGGAGGCAAAGCGCGTGATCACGGCCGCGGTCGCGGCCGATCCGGAGAGCGCCGACCTCGCGAAACTGGAGCAGGAAATCGCGGACGATCTCGGCGATCTGCCCGGCGCGCTCGCGGCGTCGCAACGCGCGCAAAAACTCCAGCCCTACAACTACGCGCTCGCAGCGGACGAGGCCATCAAGCTGGCGCGACTTGGGCGCTACGACGTGGCGGAGAAACTGCTCCGCGCGACGGCGGCGCATTGCACGCCGCGCGAGCGGGTGGCGCTGGCGCCGGCATTCGGCGACTTGTTTGCGCGCACGAAGCGCCCCGATGCTTACCGGCAACACCTCGATGAGCTGCTCGCGCTCGCACCGAACGACGCCAACGCGCGGCTCTTCCGCGCGCGCGAACTGCACGGTCGCGACAACGCCGGCGCCGAGCGCGAATTGCGGGCGATCCTCGAGCGCGATCCGGGGCAGCAGGCTGCGGTGGAGGAACTCGTGGCGTTGCTGCTCGAGACCGGCCAGCGCGACACGGCCGAGCAAGCGACGCTCGCGGCCGTCGATCACCAGTCGCGCAACCAAGCGAACAATCTGCGGGCTGCGCTTTTCGCGGAAGCGCGCGGCGGCGCGGAGGCGCAGGTGCGTTTCCTGCGCGCCGCCGAGCGCAGCGGGCCGGTGAACTCGGGGTTGGAATTGCGGCTGGCGCGACGGCTGTTCGATTTGAAGCGTCCGCTCGAAGGGCTCGAACATCTCGCCGACGCGCGGCGGCTCGCGGTGATCGAGGGTGACACGGAGACGATCGCGTCGATCGACGAGTTGCTGAAACAGCTGCGCGGCGCATGACGGCGATCCTCGGCATTTCCGCGTTCTACCACGACTCGGCAGCGGCGCTGGTGATCGACGGCGAGATCGTCGCGGCGGCGCAGGAGGAGCGTTTCACGCGAAAGAAGCACGACGCCCGCTTCCCGCAGCACGCGGCGGATTTCTGCCTGCGACGCGCGGGGCTTACAGCCGCGCAGATCGATCACGTCGTTTACTACGAGAAGCCGCTGCTGAAGTTCGAGCGGTTGCTCGAGACCTACCTCGCGTTCGCACCGCGCGGCTTCAAATCGTTCTTCCAGGCGGCGCCAGTGTGGTTGCATGAAAAACTGCAGCTCACGCGCGCGATGAACGACGGACTCGGCGGCGCGTATCGGCGTCCCTATGTGTTCACGGAGCATCACGAGGCGCACGCGGCGAGCGCGTTCTTTCCCTCGCCGTTCGACGAGGCGGCGATTCTCACGGTCGATGGTGTCGGCGAGTGGGCGACCGCGAGTCTCGGCGTTGGGCGCGGAAACCGGGTGGAGCTGACGCACGAACTGCGTTTCCCCCACTCGCTCGGGCTGCTGTATTCGGCGTTCACGTATTTCTGCGGCTTCAAGGTGAACAGCGGCGAATACAAGCTCATGGGCCTCGCGCCCTACGGCACGCCGCGTTACGTGGATCTCATTCTCGAAAAACTCGTCGAGCTGCGGCCGGATGGATCGTTCCGGCTCGCGCTGGAGTATTTCGACTACTGCACCGGGCTGACGATGACGTCGCGGAAGTTCGACGCGCTCTTCGGCGGGCCGCCGCGTCGACCGGAAGCGCCGTTGACGGAGCGCGAGTTCGATCTCGCGGCGTCGGTGCAGAAGGTGACCGAGGAAATTTATCTGCGCATGGCGCGGCAGCTCCACGCGCAGACCGGGTTGAAAAACCTCTGTCTCGCAGGCGGCGTGGCGTTGAATTGCGTGGGCAACGGCCGGCTGCTGCGCGAGGGGCCGTTCGAGAATATCTGGATCCAGCCCGCGGCGGGCGACGCGGGCGGCGCGCTCGGTGCGGCGCTGTTCGTCTGGCATCAGCTGCTGGAGAAGCCGCGTGTGCCGGGTGTGCGTGACAGCCAACACGGGTCGTTGCTCGGGCCGGATTTCGCGGCGGCGGAGATCGAGGCGACGTTACGCGGTGCGGGCGCGGTGTATCGGCACGCAGCGGACGAGGCGGCGCTGTGCGAGGAGACGGCGCGGTTGATCGCGGACGGCAAGGTCGTCGGCTGGGTGCAAGGCCGCATGGAATACGGCCCGCGCGCACTCGGTGGGCGCAGTATTCTCGGCGATGCGCGGCGCGCGGAGATGCAGGCGACGATGAACCTGAAGATTAAATTCCGGGAGTCGTTCCGGCCGTTCGCCCCGGTGGTGCTGGCGGAGCACGCGGCGGATCACTTCGCGCTGCCGCGCGGCGTGGAGAGTCCCTACATGCTGCTCGTCGCGCCGGTGCGCGAGGAACGGCGGCGCGCGCCCGCGGGTGCGACGGCGGGCTTGGCCCGCGTGAACGAGGTGCGCTCGGACTTGCCCGCCATCACGCACGTCGACTACAGCGCGCGCATCCAGACGGTCGACACGGAGCGGCATCCGCGTTTCCGGAGGCTGCTCGAGGCGTTTCACCGCGCGACGGGTTGTCCGGCGATGATCAACACGAGCTTCAACGTGCGCAGCGAGCCGATCGTCTGCACGCCAGCGGATGCCTATCGGTGTTTCATGGCGACGGACATGGATGCGCTCGTCGTCGGGGATTTTATTCTGCGCAAGGAAGAGCAGCCGGCGGCGAACCGCGTGGATGTGCGCGCGCATTTGAGGAACTTCGAAATCGACTGAGCTCCATGTCTCTCGTCCGTATCAATCGTCAGCCCGCGCCGCGCCAGTTGCTGGTGTTCGCGGTGGCGTGGGTGGTGTTCGTCGGCGTGGCGGGCTGGCTGCAATGGCTCGAGGAGCGGCCGGGCGTGGCGCTCGCATGCTGGATCGCGGCGGCGCTGGTGCCGGCGGTAGGCGCGGTGTGGCGCGAGGGACTGCGGCGGTTCTACGTCCTGCTGATGGTGGTGACTTTTCCGGTTGGCTGGGTCGTGTCCACTGTCGTGCTGGCGGCGCTGTTTTTCGGCGTGTTGACTCCGATCGGATTTCTCCTTCGCCTGCGCCGGCACGACGCCATGCAGCAAACCGACGCATCGCGCGCTGATTCCTACTGGCACCGCCGGGACGGAGCGCCGCGCGCCGCGAGCTACTTCCGCCAATCCTGAACCGTGAAAGCCCCGAACGAATTCGAGCAACAAGCCGCGCAGGAACAGCGCGGGTTTTTCCGGGAGTTCTGGGATTTCGCGCGGAACAACAAGAAGTGGTGGCTCACACCGATCATCATCGTGCTGCTGCTGGCCGGCGTGCTCGTGGTGCTCGGCGGCAGCGGGCTGGCGCCGTTCATCTACACGATTTTCTGAGAAAGACGGCTGGATCGCCACGCCCGACGGTATCGGGTTCGCGATGACGGGCGGAGAAAAGAACCGGCGGGAAGCCGGCGCTAGGGCGTCGCGAGGAGGAACTCGAGCGGCTGGTCGACGCGGGCGGACCAGGACTTTTCGTTGTGCTCGGCACCGGAGAATTTCTTGGTGAGCCAGTCGCGACCTTCGATGTAGCCGAGCGTGAGCAGGGCGGCGTCCATGCGTTGCTGGAAGGGCTCGTAGGCGGCGTCGAGCGTCGCGGTGCCGTAGTCGAAGTAGAGGCGGTGCGCGCCGGCGCGCGGCAGGTGTTGCGCGAAGTAGTCGACCACGCAGCCGTCGCCGGCGGGCCAATGCGTGGAGACGCACGCGGCGGCGCCGAAGACGTTCGGGTATTCGGCGAGCGCGTAGCCGGAGATGAGGCCGCCCATGCTGGAGCCGGCGATGCTGGTGTGCGCGCGGTCTGGCAGCGTGCGATAGGTGCGGTCGATGAAGGGCTTCAGTTCCTCGACGATGAACTTCAGGTAATCGTCGGAGCGGATTGCCGTGGCGGGCAGGCGTTGGTTCCCGACGCCGAAACCGAGATCGGGCGTGGTGACGGCCTTGCGCGGCATGTATTCGGGGAAGCGGGTGAGGCCGTTGTTCCAGAGGCCGACGACGATGGCACCGCGCGTTTTGCCGGCGGCGATGAGGCGGTGCATGGCTTCGTCGATGCCCCACGTCGCGCCGCCGTAGGCGAGACGCGGGTCGAAGAGATTCTGGCCGTCGTGAAAATAAATCACCGGGTAACGCTCGGCGGCGTTCGCGTCGTAGCCGGGCGGCAGCCAGACGTCGATGGTGCGCGGGTCGGCGAAGCGGGACGGAAATGCGACGCGGCGTTCGAGGCGGGCGGTGCCGACGGTGACGCGCGTTTCGGCGCTGAGCGTGGTGCCGGCGAGGTTGTGCACGGCGACGCGGTAGCTGCCGCTGTGCGCGGTGACGGCGTGCGGGACGACGTAGGTCACGGCGGTGGCGCCGGGAATGAGTTCGCCGTTGCAGAACCACTGGTATTCGAGGTCGCCGGAGCCGGTGGCGGCGGCGGTGAGCTTCAACTCGGCGCCGAAATCGACGGCGAGTTGCGCGGGCGGTTGGGCGGTGAAGGTCGGGCACTGCGCGTGGGCGATGCCGAATTGGATCGGCTGGCCCTTGGCGGGCACGACGGTGAGGTCGGAGATTTTTGCGGCGGCGACGTGGCCGCGCAGGTCGTTCACGGTGGCGGTGAATTCGAGTTTCTCGTCCGGCGCGAGGTCGGCGGGCGGCGCCCAGAAGACGCGGTAGGGCGGCGCGTCGTCGGTGCCGAGCAACTCGACTTGGCCGGGGCGTGAGGCGCGGGTCATCGTGAACGTGACTTCGGCGACGCCGTCGGTGTTGGTGACTTCGGCGCGGATTTCGCGGCGGTTGGGGAAGACGAGGTCGTCGCTCTCGCGCGACGTGAAGGTGAGCGTGGCGCCGCTGGCGGGCGTGACGAGGGCGATGGTCGGCGCGGTGGCGGGTGCGGCCAGCGGGCGATCGGCGCGCCAGAGGGCGAAGCTGAGCGGCGCGAGCGTGAGGCGCACGGAGCCGGTGGCGTCGGCGGCGAGCGGTGTCGACGGGTAGCCCGCGATCTCCGAGCGCGGGTCGGTGACGGCGGGAGAACCCGCGCCCGGAGGTCGCGGGCTGCCTGGCGTCGAGGCGGAGTCGAACAGCGGGGCGAAGGTTGCGCCGGCGGGCTGGCTCGTGGGGACGGTGACGGTGAGCGGTGTGGTGCGCGAGGCGTTGAAGGCGGCGAGGTATTCGACGCGTTCGGCGCGGTCGAGGCGCGAGAAGGCGAAGACGGACGGTTCGGCCGTGGGGCGCACGATCATCGCGCCGGTGCGGAGCGCGGCGTGGTCTTTGCGGAGTTGGCCGAGTTGGGCGAAGAGGCGGTAGAAGGGGTGCGTGGGGTCGAACTTGTCGTCGGCGCCGGTGCGCTTCGTCGCGAGGAGTTTGGCATTCACGTAGGCGGGGACGTGAGAGGGGAACATCGTCTCGCGGGCCTGCTGGTCGTCGCCGCCGGCACCGATCATGCCTTGTTCGTCGCCATAGTGGAGGACGGGCATGCCGCGGACGAAATACATCAGGCCGTGGCCGAGGCGGGCGAGGTCGGCGAGTTGGTCGAGCGAGGCGCCGGGGTTGTCCTGCGAGATGAAATAGCCCCAGCGCGCGATGTCGTAGTTGCCGAGGAGCGTGACGGACGAGTGGACGTTGCTGTCGTGGTCGGTGTAGTAGTCGTCGCGGGCGAAGAAGTCGGCGAGGCCGGCGGCGGGGGCGCCTTGGGAGATGTATTTGCGGGCGGCGCCGGCGAAGGAGAAATCGGTCGTGGCGTCGGCGGCCATGGTGTTCGTCGAGAATTCGGCGAGGTGAGAGACGTCGATGGCGGCCTGCATGACTTCGCCGAATTGGATGAAGTCGGGGCGGCCGAGGGCGCGGGCTTTGGCGCGCATTGCGGGGTTAAAGGCTTGCCAGAAGGCGGCGTTGACGTGGCGCATGGTGTCGATGCGGAAGCCGTCGACGCCTTGCTCGAGCCAGTGGCCGAAGATGTCGATGAAGCCGCGAACGACGCGCGGGTGCTCGGTGAAGAGATCGTCGAGGCCGCCGAAGTCGCCGCGCGTGGCGCTCTCGCCGGCGAAGGTGGAGTTGCCGCGGTTGTGGTAGAGCGTGACGTCGTTGAGCCACTCGGGGTTTTTGAGGTGCTCCTTGCCGGGCGGGAGCACGGGCGGGCGGGCGAAGGAGGTTTTTGCGTCGAGAGC
Source organism: Candidatus Didemnitutus sp. (assembly GCA_019634575.1). Lineage (NCBI taxonomy): Bacteria > Pseudomonadati > Verrucomicrobiota > Opitutia > Opitutales > Opitutaceae > Candidatus Didemnitutus > Candidatus Didemnitutus sp. The sequence continues at coordinate 2,793,134 of JAHCAY010000001.1, read as the reverse complement.
CGGAAACGTGGCGGGGTCGTTCAGGCCGTTGTAGGCGACGGCGCGCTCGTCGAAGGGGTGACCGGAGGCGTCGCGCGTGGGGAAGGTTTTCGTGTCGATGTAGGAGAATTTGTTTTCGGCGTTGGTGATGACGTCGCCGGTGTGGTTGACGACGATGTCGAGGTAGACGCGGAGGCCGCGGGCGTGGGCTTGCGAGACGAAGGTGCGGTAGTCGGCGTTGGTGCCGAGGTGAGGATCGACGTTGAGGAAGTCGTTGATCCAGTAACCGTGGTAGCCGGCGCTGCCGGATTGGACGGGGTTGTTCTTGAAGGGAGGGGTCGTCCAGACGGTGGTGACGTTGAGGCCGGCGATGTAGTCGAGTTTGCCGATGAGGCCGGGGAAGTCGCCGCCTTGGTAGTAGCCGGTGCGCGTCGGATCGAAGCCGTGCTCTTCAGGGCCGCCGGGGATGCCGCCGGTGTCGTTGGCGGTGGAACCGTTAGCGAAGCGGTCGGGCATCAGGATGTAGATGGTCTGGCCGGCGCCGGGATGGGTGAAGCGCGGCACGACGATCGGAGCGACGGTCTGGGCCGGGGCGACGACGGCGGCCAAAAACAACCACAGCGCAGCGCAGGCGCGCCACGGACGGAACGAGGGGTGGGACGTCATGGGGAGAGCGGCAAGGTCTCGCAGGGCAGCGGGCGGGTCAAACGGCGCGGGCGCGAGAAGACTTCCAAGGCCGGGAAAAATCTTAGGAAAACCGGACCGAGCTGATCGCGTCGGTGCGGAGTGGAGCGCGCTCTCTCGCGGGATCAAAACGGCGGTTTCAGAGGGAAAATAGCCGTTTTCTCTCCGGTGGAGCGGGCCGAGGACCGGGGCGGTCGTCATCTAAGAGTTGTCCGAACCATCTCGGTTTTCTGCGACGAAACCCAGTCGCGAGCGGCGGCGAATCGGAGTTTTGTCGCACGGTCAAGAAAGGCGGTTGCTGTCCGCCGCTCGCTGTTAACCCCTCCCCACCCTCTTTGCTGTTGGCTTTTATCCCCCCACCATGCACACCCACAACCATCAGAAATCGCGCCGGTTCCTCTATCGAGGACTGGTCGCCGGCCTGCTGCTTTCGCAGACGGCCATGTCAGCCTACGCGCAAGCGACGGCCGCTCCGGCAGACGAGAAGAAGAAAGACGACGATGTCGTCATTCTCGATGCCTACAAGGTTCGCGCCGGCTTCAGCGGATCGCTCGCGGCCGCTGCGGACAAGAAGCAGAGCGCCGTCAGCATCACGGAAGTGATCGCGCCGGAAGACCTCGGCAAACTGCCGGACGTCTCCATCGCCGACGCCCTCACTCGCCTGCCCGGTCTCGCCGCGCAGCGCACGAACGGCCGCAGCCAGCAGATCAGCCTCCGCGGTCTCGCCGCCGACTTCACCGTCGGCACGCTCGGCGGTCGCGAGCAGGTCTCGACCAATCTGAACCGCGCCCTCGAGTTCGACCAATACCCGGCCGAGCTCTTCGACGGCGTCACGGTTTACAAGACCCCCGAAGCGCGCCTCACCAGCGCCGGCATCGGCGGCACGATCGACATGCAGACCTACAACCCCCTCTCCAAGGGCAAGCGTCAGGTCAACGTGAACGGCTACTATCAATGGAATCAGCTCGGCCAGCTCACGCCCGGCATCAGCTCGAAGGGCGAGCGCTTCGGCATGACCTACATTGACCAGCTGGCCGACGGCAAGGTCGGCATCGGTCTCGGCGTCACCTACTCGAAGACGCCCTGGGCCGGTCAGCAATTCCAGGCGTGGGGCTACCCGACCGACGGCAGCGGCAACTTCGCCCTCGGCGGCACGAAGTCCTATGTCCGCAACTCGATCCTCGACCGCAAGAGCCTGATGCTCGTCGTCGAGCTCAAGCCCAACGAGCACATCCACGCGAAGATCGACCTCTTCAAATCCGACTTCCAGGAAAAGCAGCTCCTCCGCGGCATGGAAATTCCGCTGGCCTTCTGGAGCTCCGCTTCCCTCCAGCCCGGCTACACGGTGACCAACGGCCTCATCACGAACGCCACCCTCACCAACGTCATGCCGATCGTCCGCAACGACGTGTTCGTGCGCGACGCCTCCCCGCTCGCCATCGGTGCCAACCTCAAGATCAACGAGAAGTCCGACTGGCCGATCGAGATCGACGGCGGTTACTCCAAGATCTCGCGCACCGACCAGAACCTCGAGACCTACGCCGGCCTCAGCCAGCGCGGCACGCCGTTCACCACGGCCGACACCGTGACGGTCAAGCTCGTCCCCGGCGGCATCCCGACCATCACTCCCACCAAGAGCTACGCCGATGGCAGCATCCTCAAGCTCTCCGACCCGCAAGGCTGGGGCCCGGATTCGCTCCCCGGCGGCGGCATGTATGGCTACCTGAAATACTTCAAGTCGAAGGACGAACTCGGCCAGATCAAGGCCTCCACGCGCCACACCCTTCCCGCCGTCTTCAAGGACGTCGAGGTCGGCGCCTTCTACTCCGACCGCTACAAGCGCGAAGGTGAAGGCCCCTCCGGCTACATCAACAGCCCGAACAGCCAGGTCACCCTGCCGCTCCCCGCCAAGATCGGCACGACCGACCTCAGCTTCCTCGGCCTCGGTCAGGTCTACGCCTTCGACCCGCTCGCCGCGCTCAACAGCAACATCTACGGCTTCACCGCCAACAACGACACCGGCATCGTCGCCAACCGCTACGACGTCGACGAGAAGATCTCCCAAGCCTACGTCCAGTTCAACCTCGAGACGAACTGGGGCGGCATCCCGGTCACCGGCAACATCGGCGTCCGTGGCATCCACACCGACCAAAAGTCGAAGGGCTTCTCCGCCAGCGGCAACGACCTGAACCCGGTCTCCGCCGGCGCGACCTACAACCAGGCCGCCCCGAACGCGGCGCTCAACTTCAAGGTCGCCGAGAGCACCCTCGTCCGCTTCAGCGTCGCCCGCCAGTATGCCCGTCCGCGCATGTATGATATGCGCGCCTCCCGCACCTGGAGCTACGACCCGACCTTCGCTGCCTCCTCGACCAACAGCCCGTGGAGCGGCGGCGGCGGTAATCCCAACCTGAAGCCTTGGGCGGCCAACTCGATCGACCTCTCGATCGAGCGCTACTTCGCCGACAACAAGGGCTACATCGCCATCGCCGGCTTCAACAAGAAGCTGACGAATTACATCTACGAGCAGATGTCTATCGCCGACTTCACCGGTTATCCGGTGAAATCCGGTCCGGAACCCGTCCTCCGCAAGGGCATCGTCTCCCAGCCGGTCAACGGCACGGGCGGCTCGCTCCGCGGCGTCGAAGCCACGGTCTCGCTCCCCAGCGAATTGTTCTTCAAGGACATCAAGGGCTTCGGCATCTGGGCCAACGGCGCCTACACCGATTCGAAGGTCAAGCCCTTCGGCCCCACCGGTCCCGACATGCCGATCTCCGGCTACTCGCGCAAGGTCGCCACGTTCACGGTCTACTACGAGCGCCACGGCTTCTCCGCCCGCCTGAGCGAGAAATATCGCTCCTCGAACCGCCAATACATCACCACGTTCGGCCCCCCGAGCCGTGGCGGCGACGTCAACCCGAACGGCGGCTTCTCCGTCGCCCAGCCGGAAAAGACCATCGACGCGCAGATCAGCTACACGTTCCAGACCGGTCCGCTCAAGAACGTCACCCTGCTCGCCCAGGCCTACAACCTGAACAACGAGCCGCTGGTCACCTACGATAACAACGACCCGCGCAAGGTGATCAACTATCAGAAATACGGCGCTTCCTACTCGGTCGGCGCGTCCTACAAGTTCTGATCCCCGGGACCCTGAGTCCCCGTTTGTTTTCGCGCGGCCACCAGTTCTAAGCTGGTGGCCGCGTCATCTCCGCCGTCCCCCTTCAACCCCGTTTCGCCGTGCGTCTTCTCGTGTGCGCCCTCGCTAGCTCGCTCCTCCTCAGCCACACCGTCATCCTGGCGGCCGACTCCACCGCGCTGCAGCCCATCGCGGCTGTCGCCTCGACTACGCGCACCGCCCAAGGCGTCACGCTCACCGCCGCCGATGGCTCCACCGTCGCCGTGAGCGTCCTCGCGCCGGACCTCGTCCGCGTCCGCACCCTTTTCGCCGGACAAAAACCCGCACTCGACCACTCCTGGGCCGTCGCCAAGACCGACTGGCCCGCCGTCCCGTTTCAATTTTCCGAAGACAGCGCGAGCGTCACGCTCGCGACCGCCGAGCTGAAGGTCGTCATCCAACGCGACCCGCTCCTCATCGAATTCCGCGACGCCGCCACCGGCCGCGTCCTCAACGCCGACGCTCGCCCGATGGCGCGCGACCCGAAGACCGGCGCCGTCGGCACCGCCAAGAAACTCGGCTACGAGGAACACTTCTACGGCCTCGGCGAAAAAGCCGCCCGCCTCGACCGCCGCCGCGGCAAGTTCGTCATGTGGACCTCCGACACCCCGGGCTACGTCGAAGGCACCGACCCGATCTACCAAAGCATCCCGTTCTACGTCGGCCTCGAAGCCGGCGTCGCCTACGGCCTCTTCTACGACAACGCCTGGCGCTCCACCTTCGAGTTCGGCCACCTCACGCAGGAATCCGCCAACTACACCGCCGACGGCGGCGAGCTGAACTACTATTTCTTCGCCGGCCCCTCGCTGAAGAAAATCGTCAGCCGCTACACCGAGCTCACCGGCCGCATGCCGCTGCCGCCGCTCTGGTCGCTTGGCCACCAGCAAAGCCGTTACAGCTACTATCCGGACAAACTCGTTGAGCACATCGCCGACCAATACCGCGCGCACGACCTGCCGCTCGACGTGCTCTACTTGGACATCCATTACATGGACGGCTACCGCGTCTTCACGTGGGACAAGTCGCGCTTCCCCGACCCCGCCGCCATGACGCGCCGCCTCGCCGAGCAAGGCATCCGCGTCGTCACCATCATCGACCCCGGCGTGAAGTATCAGCCCGAGGGCGGCTACGCGCCCTACGATGAAGGCCTGAAAAACGACTTCTTCCTCAAGCAAACCGACGGCTCCGTCTACATCGGCGAAGTCTGGCCCGGCAAAGCCGTCTTCGTCGACTACACCAAGGAAGCCGCGCGCCGCTGGTGGGGCGAGCAACACCGCGCGCTCACCGACGTCGGCATCGCCGGCATCTGGACCGACATGAACGAGCCGGCCGACTTCCTCGATCCCTCCGGCAAGCGCCACGAAAACATCCGCTTCGACGACCTCGGCCAGCATACGCCCTACAACGGCATGAGAAACACCTTCGCGCTGAACATGACTCGCGCGACCTACGAAGGCCTCCAACGCCTCAAGCCCAACGAGCGCCCCTTCGTCATCACGCGCGCCGGCTACGCCGGCATCCAGCGCTACGCCGTGAAGTGGACCGGCGACAACAACGCCACCTTCGCCTCGCTCTCGCTCAACGTCCCGATGTTCGCCTCGCTCGGCCTCAGCGGCGAGCCCTTCATCGGCGCCGACATCCCCGGCTTCATCGGCCGCGGCGACGGCGAACTCCTCGCGCGTTCCTACCAAATCGCCGCCTTCTCGCCCTTCTTCCGCAACCACACCGCGATCGACGGCTACGACAAGGAGCCGTGGCGCTTCGGCCGCTACTACGAGGACATCGCCCGGAAGTTCATCAAGCTCCGCTACGCCCTCCTGCCCTTCATCTACACCACGATGGAGGAAGCCTCCCGCACCGGCGTGCCGCTCTTCCGTCCGCTCGTGCTGAATTTCCAAGCCGACGAAAACACCGCGACCATCGACGACCAGTTCATGGTCGGCGACGCCCTCCTCGCCGCGCCCGTCACGCGCGCGGCGCAACGCGAGCGCGAGATCTATTTCCCCGCCGGCATCTGGTTCGATTACTGGACCGGCAAACAGGTGGTCTCCGAAAATGTGGGAGCGAGCTTGCTTGCGACCGGTTCGGAGAAGTCGCGAGCTAGCTCGCTCCCACAGGGCGAGACCCGCGTCGTCGCCGTGCCGCTCGATCATCTCCCGCTCTACGTGCACGGCGGCTCGATCGTCCCGTCCACGGTCGCCATGAGCCACACCGGCGAAAAGCCGTGGAACCCGCTCCGCTTCGACGTCTATCCCGACGCCCAAGGCGGCGCCACCGGCTCGCTCTACGAGGACGACGGTCTTTCCCCCGCCTACCAAAAAGGCGCGCTGCGCCGCACCACGCTCATGTTTGCCAACCGCAAGCTCACGCTCAGCGCCGAAGGCGCGTTCCAGCCCGCCGCACGCGAGTTCGAAGTGGTCGTCCACGGCGTCACGGCCGGCGCCGTGTTCGTCGACGGTCAGGCCCTGTCCGCCGACGCGTGGTCGCGCGGCACGAACGACTCCGTCTCCCTCCGCCTCCCCGACACCGGCAAAACCCGGGTCGTAGAATTCCGCTGAATCATGGAAGCGCCTCCGAATTCCTGGCTCAACATCCGCGCCGCCGGCGTGCTCGCGCACGTTTCGTCGCTCCCGGGCGACTTCGGCATCGGCAACCTCGGCGCCGGTGCCCGCGGCTTCATTGATTTCCTCGCCGACGCCGGCGTGCGTTACTGGCAGATCTGCCCCATCGGGCCGACCGGCTTCGGCGACTCGCCCTACCAGCTCTTCTCCGGCCGCGCCGGCAATCCCTACTTCATCGACCTCGGCGAACTGAAGGAGGAAGGCCTCCTCACCGACACCGAACTCGTCCCGCTGCGCGCGCTCCCGTCGAGCCAGGTGTTCTACGGCGCGCTCTACGAACGCTTCTGGGTCGCGCTCGCCAAAGCCAGTGATCGCTTCCTCGCCAGCGGCAAGGACGAGATCGACGCGATGGGCTCGTTCAAGGAATTCCGCGCCGCCAACGCCGGCTGGCTCGAACCGTTCGCGGACTTCATGGCGCTGAAGTCGCACTTCCAGGGCCGCGCGTGGACCACGTGGCCGAGCGAGCTCCGCCGCTGGACGCCGCAGCTGCGCGCGCTCTTCCCCGACACCGTGAAGAAGGAAGTCGAGCGCCACGCGTTCTACCAATACGTCTTCTTCGGCCAGTGGGACCGCCTCCGCCGCTACGCCGCCCGCCGCGGCGTCGGCATCATCGGCGACGTGCCGATCTTCGTCGCCCTCGACAGCGCAGACACCTGGGCGCACCGCGAGGTGTTCCAACTCGACGCCGACGGCCAGCCGACGGTCGTCGCCGGCGTGCCGCCGGACTATTTCTCCGAACTCGGCCAACTCTGGGGCAACCCGCTCTACGATTGGGAATACCTGCGCGGCACCGGCTACGTCTGGTGGATCGACCGCCTGCGCGCCGCGTTCGAGCTCTACGACATCATCCGCCTCGATCACTTCCGCGGCTTCGATACTTACTGGGAAATCCCCGCCGACGCGCCCGACGCGCGCACCGGCCAGTGGCGCACCGGCCCAGGCGCGGCGTTCTTCGCCGCGATCCGCGTGGCGCTCCCCGACGCGAAGATCATCGCCGAGGACCTCGGCTACATCGGTCCCGGCGTCGTCGCGCTCCGTCGCGGCGCGGGCCTGCCCGGCATGAAGATCGTGCAGTTCGCCTACGGCCACGACGCCAACAACGCCAACCTCCCGCACTACTACCCGCCCGACAGCGTCGCTTACACCGGCACGCACGACAACGTCACCACGCGCGGCTGGCTCGAGTCCCTCGCCGAGCCCTACGCGGGCAAGATAGCCGAGTATTTCCAGCTGAACGGCAGCGCTAAGTCCGCCTGGCCGATCATCCGCCACACACTCTCGACCGTCTCGCGCCTCGCGGTGATCCCGATGCAGGACCTGCTCGATCTCGGCGCCGAGGCGACCTTCAACCGCCCCGGCACGATGGACGGCAACTGGGTCTGGCGCTTCACCGCCGACGATCTCGCAAAGTTGCGCACGGAGAAAGTCGCGACGTTGAAGAACTGGATCCAACTCTACGACCGCACCGGCGACCGGCCCGTGCGCGACTACAGCGAACCGCCCGCGCATTGAGCGCTGCGCGGCCCGCGCCGCGTGCCCCGTTTAGTCCCCCAACCCTGTTGTCCGAATGAAAGACCTCAAACCCCTCACCCTGCCCGCGATCTGGAACATGAGTTTCGGATTCTTCGGCATCCAGTTCGGCTGGGGCCTGCAGATGGCCAACATGAGCCCGATCTACAAGTATCTCGGCGCCGCCGACGAACAGATCGCGCGCCTGTGGATCGCCGCGCCGCTCACCGGTCTGCTCGTGCAGCCGATCATCGGCGCGATGAGCGACCGCACGTGGTGCTGGCTCGGCCGCCGGCGCCCTTACTTTCTGATCGGCGCGATTCTCAGCTCGCTCGCGCTCCTGCTCATGCCGAATTCCGGTTCGCTCGCGGAGTGGCTCATCCCGCATCTGCCGAAGTTCTACATGGCGGCCGGCCTGCTCTGGGTGCTCGACGCCTCGATCAACATCTCGATGGAGCCGTTCCGCGCGTTCGTGGCGGACAAGCTCCCCGAGCAGCAACGCGGCAAGGGCTTCGCGATGCAGAGCTTCTTCATCGGCGCCGGCGCGGTCATCGCCGGCATGCTGCCCTACATCCTGCGCAATTGGTTTCACGTCAGCAGCGACGCCGACGGCGCGAACGCGCTCCCGACCAACGTGAAGATCTCGTTCTACGTCGGCGGCGCGGCCTTCCTCGCCGCGGTGCTCTGGACCGTGTTCTCCACGCCCGAAGATCCGCCGGAGGACATGGAGGCGTTCCAGCGCGCAAAGTCCCAGAGTTCGGGCGTGAAGCACCTCGTGAGTGAAATTTTCGACGCGCTCCTGCACATGCCGCGCACGATGCAGCGGCTCGCGCTCGTGCAGTTCTTCACCTGGCTCGGTCTGTTCTGCATGTGGCTGCATTTCTCGAACGCGGTGCCCGTGCTCTTCGGCAGCAACGATCCGTCCGCCGACCTCTTCAAGCGCGGCGCCGAGTGGGCGGGCGTCTGCTACGCGCTGAAGGACGCGGTGACGTTCCTCACCGCCTTCGCGCTGATGGCGCTCGCGCAGCGCAGCGATCGCCGCCTCATCCACGGCGTCTGCCTCGTGCTCGGCGGCTTCGGCTTGCTCGCAGTCGGCTTCATTCACGGCGAGGAGAACAAGTATTGGCTGCTCGCCGCGCTCGCGCTCGGCGGCGTGGCGTGGGCCTCGATCCTCTCCATGCCCTACGCGATCCTCTCCGGCGCCCTGCCACGCGAACGCGTCGGCGTCTACATGGGCATCTTCAACTTCTTCATCGTGCTGCCCGAGATCCTCGCGGCGCTCTTCTTCGGTTCGCTCGTGAAGAATTACCTCGGCGGCAACCTCGTCCACGCCGTCATGGCCGGCGGCGTGTGCATGGCCATCGCGGCCGCCTTGCTGTTCCTGGTGCCGAAGGAAAATCCGTCCGCCTCCGCCACCGTCTCCGGCTCGCTCTAATTTCAACCACTCATCCGTCATGATCCGCCGCCTCACGATTCGTTCCCTGCTCCCCGCGCTCTGTTTTCCGGCACTCGCCGCGCTTGCCTTCGCCGTCGCCGCGCCGGAGCGCGAAAAACCCATCCCGAGCGCCATGCACACCGCCGTCGGCGTGCCCGCCTGGGCGCGCGGCAGCACGATCTACGAGATCAACGTCCGCCAGTATTCCGAGAGCGGCAAATTCGCCGCGGTCACCGCCGACCTCCCGCGCCTCAAGGCGCTCGGCGTCGACATCCTCTGGCTCATGCCGATCCACCCGATCGGCGAAGTGAACCGCAAAGGTCCGCTCGGCTCCTACTACGCCGCGAAGGATTACATGGCCGTGAATCCTGAGTTCGGCACCGAGCAGGACCTCCGCGAGCTCGTCGCCGCCGCCCACGCGCAAGGCCAGCGCGTCATCCTCGACTGGGTGCCGAACCACGTCTCGCCCGACAACGCGCTCACGAAGACCCACCCGGAATTCTTCTGGCGCGACGAGAAGGGCAACCTCACGCCGCCGCACGGCACCGACTGGACCGACGTCGTGCAGTTCGACTTCAACGCACCCGGCCTCCTCGATTACCAAGCCGGCGTCCTCATCCACTGGGTGAAAAACTTCGGCATCGACGGCTTCCGCTGCGACGTTGCCTGGGGCTTGCCGACACCCTTCTGGAACGAGGTGACGAAGCGCGTGCGCGCCGTGAAGCCCGACGCCTTCTTCCTCGCCGAGGCCGAGCTGCCGCAGCAGCAGGTCGCCGCCTTCAACCTCTCCTATGGCTTCGATCTGCACGGCGCGATGAACAGCGTCGCGCAGGGCAAAAAGTCGGCCAGCGGCGTCGACGAAGCCTACGCGAAAATCCGCGCGACGTTCCCGCGGGGCGGCGCGCTGATGGTGTTCACGAGCAGCCACGATGAAAACAGCTGGGCCGGCACCGAGTTCGACCGCATGGGCGCGGGCTACGCGCCGTTCGCCGTGCTGACCTTCCTCCTCGACGGCGTCCCGATGATCTACAACGGCCAGGAAATCGGCCTCGACCGCCGCCTCGAATTTTTCTCCCGCGACCCGATCGTCTGGCCGAAGGAAGTTCACCCGACGACGAAGCTCTACCAGGTGATGACGAAGCTGCGTCACGAGAACCCAGCGCTGCACACCGGCGCGCCGATGCGCCGCCTCGACACGACGGACAACGCGACGTTCTACGTCGTGGAGCGCTCCGCCGGCGCGCAGAAGGTCGTGGGCATCTTCAACCTCACCGCCAAGGATGCGAAAGCCGACCTCTACGACGCTGCGCTCACCGGCAAGTGGACCGACGCCTTCACCGGCGAAACCGTCGAACTCAACGGCCTCGTGCCGCTCGACATGAAGGGCTGGCGCTACCGCGTGCTGGTCCAGTGATTTTGCGCCGCGGCGCGGCCTGGCTGGCGGGGTAGCCGGTCGGACGCGCTCCGGTTCTGTGCATGCAACGGGCGTCGGCCAAGTGCCGGCGCCCTCTTGTTTTCAGCGTTCGAACGCCGTCGCCGGATCGCCCGTCGCCTCGCGGCCCTTGGCGGCCGATGTCGGTTCTTCCTTCTTGTGCGGCACGCCGTGCGTGAAGTCGACGTGGTCGTAGTAGACCGTCTTCGGCTGCTGCTCCTGTTCCTTGCGACGGGCATCGAGCTGGGCGCGAAATTCCTGCGGCGTCACGCCTTTGTGCTGCTTGAACACGCGGGCGAAATACGCCGGGTCCGCGAAGCCGCTCGCGTAGGCGATCTCGGAGATCGTGAGCTTCGTCGTCTCGAGCGCGAGGATCGCGCCATCGATGCGGATGCGCTGGATGTAGTGCGTAAGCCGCTCCTTCGTCTCGGTGTGGAAGAGGTGTGACAGATAATCCGCCGAGCAGCCGAGCACCTCGGCGACGTGCTGCACGCTGAGGTCGGGGTTCGCGAATTGTTCGCGCACGAGGCACTTCGCCTGGAAAACCTTGCCGATGTCGCTGTTCAGCTGGCCGCTGCCGGTCTCGACGATGTTGCGCAGCAGACCGAGCAGCGCGAGGACGAGGCCCTGAAGCACGGCATCGCGCGCGGGTCCGTGCATGTTGTGGGTCGAGGCGATGCTGTTCGCCAGCGTGAGAAACACGTCGAGGTTCGGCGCGTCGAAGAATTCGATCACCTCGATGTCCGGCTTGCCGGGCTTGGCCTCGTGCGCGAGGTGGATGCTCAGGGTGTTGTTGTAGAAACCGGCGACGAGATTGCGGAACGACTCGCCCGGAGCCGCGCCGACTCGCTCGCCGTGCGGCACGCCGGCAGGGATCACGCACACTTCGTCCGGCGCGACGCGGAAGCTCTCCTTCGGAAAGTTGAAATCCGTCCAGCCGCGCACGCCGATGAATATCTCCGGCCGGTAGTGGTAGTGCATGCCGCGCTTGTTCTGCACGGGGCGCACCTCGTGCGGCACGCGCAGCATGATGCGGTTGCGTTCGGCGAGGCGGATCGCGTGGTCGAAGATCTGCCGCATTTCGGCACGGTTGTGCTGGCTCATCGAACGAGCCGCGAACAGGGCGGACGGAGCCGTGCTTTCGGACATGACCAGGGGTGCCAGGGTTAGATGCCCGTCAGCCAACGCGCTCCGTCCCGAAACACAAACGGGAAACACGGCGTCGCGCCGGGTGTATTGCCTAGGACGGACGGCAGGCTTTGACGCGCGGGGCGAGTCGCCTACGGTGCGCCTTGAATGACCGCTACCGACCACGAACTCGAGGCCGAGGCCGAGCGCCTGTTTCGCGCGCTCATGCATGTGGATTGCGAGCCGGGCCGCGTCTGGAACTACGACGCCTGCCGCCGCCTCGCACCGCTCACGCTCGAGATCAACCGGCTGAAAAAGGAAAAGGACGCCGTCATCCTCACGCACTCCTACGTGGAGCCGGAAATCATCTACGGCGTCGGCGACTTCAAGGGCGACTCCTACTTCCTCAGCCTGAAGGCGAAGGAGTCGCGCGCGAAGGTGATCGTGTTCGCCGGCGTCGTCTTCATGGGCGAAACCGCGAAGATCCTCTCGCCCGACGCCACCGTCGTCGTGCCGGACCGCGGCTCCGGCTGCTCGCTGGCCGACTCCCTCACCGGCGACCAGCTGCGGCGGCTCAAGGCCGCCTACCCGGACGCGGCCGTCGTCTGCTACATCAACTCCACCGCCGACGTGAAGGCCGAGTCCGACGTCTGCGTCACCTCCGGCAACGTCTACGACATCGTCGCGGCGCTGCCGCAGCGCCGCATCCTGTTCGTGCCCGACCGGCTCATGGGCGAGAACATCCGCGCCGAGCTGAAACGCCGTGGCGTCGACAAGGAGATCATCACCTCCGACGGCACCTGCATCGTGCACGACGAGTTCACGCCGACCGACATCGCGGACGCGCGCGCGCGCTTTCCCGGCCTGAAGGTCGTCGCCCATCCCGAGTGCGAGCCGAGCGTCGCTGCGCTCGCCGATTTCGTCGGCAGCACCGGCGCGATGATGAAATACGTCAAGCACACGCCCGCGCCGTATTTCCTCATGCTCACCGAGTGCGGGCTCGTCGGCCGCCTGCAGGTCGAGGCGTCCGAGAAGCACTTCATCGGCGGCTGCCGCCTCTGTCCCTACATGAAGCTCAACACGCTCGAGAAGGTCCGCGACGCTCTCGCCGCTCCGCGGCCGGAGCAGATCGTCACGCTCGACGAAACCCTCCGCCAGCGCGCACTGCACAGCATCGAGCGGATGTTCGAACTCGCCCCAAAGGACTAATTCCATGCTCACGCCCCGCACCGACCACCTGATCGACCTCGCGCTCGAGGAAGACGCCGGCCTAGGCGACGTCACCAGCCGCGCCCTCTTTCCGGCGGCGCACCGCAGCCGCGGTGTGATCGACGCCAAGCAGGACCTCGTCGTCTGCGGCCTCGAGGTCGCGGCGCGCGTGTTCGCCCGGGTCGATCCCGCGCTGAAAACGAAGCTCCTCGCGCGCGACGGCGATCGCGTGAAGAAGGGGGCGCTCGTGCTCCGCGTCGAGGGACCGACCGCCGCGATGCTCACCGCCGAGCGCACCGCGCTGAATTTCCTCCAGCGCCTCTCCGGCATCGCCACGCAGGCGCGCCGCTACGCCGACGCCGTGGCCGGCACGGGCGTTCGCATCGTCGACACCCGCAAGACCACGCCCGCCTGGCGCGCGCTCGAGAAATACGCTGTGCGCACCGGCGGTTGCTCCAACCACCGCAGCTCCCTCGGCGAACACGTCCTCATCAAGGACAACCACATCGCGGCCGCCGGCTCGCTCGCGCGCGCGGTCGAGCTCTGCCGCGCTGCCGCGCCGCACGGCGCCAAGATCGAGGTCGAAGCCAAGACACTCGCCGAGGTGAAGGAAGCGCTCCGCGCCCGCGCCGAGATCATCCTGCTCGACAACATGACGCCCGAACAGGTCCGCGCCGCGGTGAAGGCGATCGCCGGCCGGGCGGTGGTGGAGATTTCCGGCGGCGTGAAGTTCGACACGCTGCGCGCCTACGCACAGCCCGGCGTCGACGTCATCAGCATCGGCGCCCTCACCCACTCCGCCGTCGCCGCCGACCTGAGCCTCGATGTGCAGCCGATGCGGCGCGCAAAATGAAAACCATCGAAACCGACTGCCTCGTTCTCGGTGCCGGCCTCGCCGGTTCGGCTTACGCGTTGCACGCGGCGCGCGCGGGGCTGCGCGTCGAGCTGCTCTCGCTGGCGGAACCGCTGGTGGCGAACAGCGACTGGGCGCAGGGCGGCATCATCTATGGCGCCGCGAGCGATCCGGCGCAGCTGGCGCGCGACATCCTCGAGGCCAGCGCCGGCACGGCGAACCCGGCGGCGATCGACCAGCTCGTGCGCGAGGGCCCGGCGGCGGTGAAGAGCCTGCTGCTCGACGAGCTGCACGTGGATTTCGATCGGCAGCCGGACGGCGGGCTGGATTTCACCCGCGAGGGCGGTCACCGCGAGCGGCGCATCATCCACACCCGCGACACGACCGGACACTCGATCCTCGCCGCCGTGGCGGCAAAGGTGGACGCCACGCCCGGCATCACGCGCCGCACCGGTCATGTGGCCGTCGACCTGCTGACGCTCTCGCACAACGCGGCCGATCCGGCGCACCGCTACGAGCCGCTGACCTGCTTCGGCTGCTACGCACTCGACACGGCGAGTGGGGAGGTGGTCGCGATCACAGCGCGGAAGACGATCCTCGCCACCGGCGGGCTCGGCGGGGTTTTCCTCCACTCGACCAACCAGCCCGGCAGCGTCGGCCACGGGGTGGCGATGGCGTATCGCGTGGGCGCGCGCCTGATCGACCTCGAATACGTCCAATTCCATCCCACGGTGTTCTTCCCGCGCGATGGCGCGCCGTTCCTCATCACCGAGGCCCTGCGGGGCGAGGGCGCGGTGATCGTCGATGCACGCGGGCGGCGCTTCATGGACAAGGTGCACCCGCTCGGCTCGCTCGCGCCGCGCGACATCGTCGCGCGCTCGATCAGCCAGCATCTCGCCGCGACGGGCGACGCGTGCGCGTTCCTTGATTTGTCGGCTTTGAAGCCCGACTTCATCCGCGAGCGCTTCCCCGCGATCCACGCGCGCTGCCTGGCGGCCGGCATCGACATCACCCGCGAGCGCATCCCGGTGGTGCCGGCGGCGCATTTCTCCTGCGGCGGCGTGCACACCGATCTGCAGGGACGCACGAATGTCCGCGATCTGAACGCCATCGGCGAGACGGCGTGCACGGGCCTGCACGGTGCCAACCGCCTCGCGAGCACCTCGCTGCTCGAGTGCCTCGTGAGCGCGCGAGCGGCAGCAGCGGCGGACGTCGCCGAGCTGACTGCGGCAAAGTTACTCATTAAGAACTTCGGCCGGCCGACGGCGCGCGAGTGGCGTAGTCCGGCGAAGGTGGCGGACCCGCTGCTGCTCCAGCAGGACCTGCATCAGATCCGGCAGACGATGTGGAACTATGCCGGAATCATCCGCTCGCCGCGCCGGCTGGCGCGCGCGCGGCGCATTTTGCTCGAACTGCGCGAGGATATCCAGGCGTTCTACCGCGACTGCCGGCCGAGTCGGGAGCTGATCGAGTTGCGCAACGCGGTGCAGACGGCGCTGCTGGTCGTGCATGCCGCGGCGCTCAACCCGGTGAGCAAGGGCTGCCACTACGTCGCGGACGAGAGCTGAGCCAGCCCGGCAAAGTAACCTATTAGGTTACTTTGCCGAAGGACGGATGGGACAACGGTGCGATGCGAGAAGGACGGTTGGGGCTCGCACGGCCCAAAGAAAGAGCCGGCCTTGGGCGGGCCGGCTCGGAAGAGACGCTCGGGGATGGCTGCGGTTGGCGCGGCGATCTCCGGGATGACGACGGGGAAACTCAGCTCTTTTTCGCGCGGCTGGTGAGCCAGAGCATGAGACCGCCGAAGAGGGCGAAGATCACGCCCCAGAACAGATTCACGTTCTTGCCGAGCGAGTGCGCGGCGTAGATCGCGGGATCGGACAGGAGGCCGTAGCCGACGAGGATGAGGCCGAGGGCGAGGAAGAGCAGCCCCATGGGCAGGCGAACGTCGAGTTGTTGCATGGTCGGATGGGGTTGGGCGTTACCAGAAGATGATGTTCAGGAGGACGGTGAGACCGAGGACGATGACGCCCAGCGTGGCGGGGCGGGCATACCACGGGGTTTCGTGGTGATCGACGACCTTCTCGGTGAGCGAGTAGACGAGGCCGCGGAGTTCGGCGTCGGTGCGGTTGGGCGTCGTCGCAAGCGAGATGATGATCGTGCCGAGGAAGCAGCCGCTGAAGGCGCAGATCGCCATCCAGAAGTTCTGCGCCATCGAGCTGGCGAAGGTGTGGTGGACGCCCATCCAGCCGCCCTTGAGCAGCGAGGCGGTCTCGCCGACGGGGAGCGTGTTGCCTTGGAAAATCGCGGCGGAAATCGTGCCGAGGAGCAGGCCGAAGAAGGCGCCGTGGCCGGTCGCGCGTTTCCAGAACATGCCGAGGAGGAAGATGGCGAAGAGCGGTGCGTTCACGAAGCCGAACACCAGCTGGAGCATGTCCATGATGTTATTGAACTTTGCCGCGGCGTAGGCGCAGACGGCGCTGATGAGCAGGCCGACAATCGTGGTGATGCGGCCGACCTTGATGAGGTGCGCGTCGGAGGCGTCGGGCTTGAACCAGCGTTGGTAGAGATCGTAGGTCCAGACGGTGTTGAAGGCGGTCACGTTGCCGGCCATGCCGGACATGAACGAGGCCATGAGTGCCGTGAGGCCGATGCCGAGCATGCCGTTGGGGAAGTATTTCGCGAGCATGGCGGGGACGACCATGTTGTAGTCGGGGTTGCCGTCGGCGCCGGTGGGCAGCGCGATTTGCGCGGTGCCGCCCTTGTGGTAGAGCGCGATGGCGAGCATGCCGGGGAGAATGACGAGCGCGGGGAACATCATCTTCGGAATCGCGGCGATGAGCGGCGTGCGGCGTGCGGAGTTCATGTCCTTGGCGGCCATGGCGCGCTGGATGACGAGGAAGTCGGTGCACCAGTAACCGAAGGAGAGGACGAAGCCGAGGCCTGCGATCATGCCGAACCACTCAATGCCGATCGGATTCGCGGACGGGCTGCCCATCGGGGCCCACGAGTGGCTCCAGGCGCCCGGCATGCCTTTCGTTTCGGAGTAGGCGCCGAGTTGCTTCATGAGGCCGTCCCAGCCGCCGATGTCCTGCAGGCCGAGGATGACGAGCGGGAGGAAGCCGAGGACGATGAGGAAGAACTGGAGCACCTCGTTGTAGATCGCGGAGGTGAGACCGCCGGTGTAGATGTAGACGAGGACGATCGCGCTCGAGATGAAGATGCACGCGTCAAAGTTCCAGCCGAGGATCGCGTTGAGGAGCTTCGCCAGCGCGAACATCGAGATGCCCGAGGAGAACACCGTCATCACCGCGAAGGAGAGCGCGTTGAACGTGCGGGTCTTTTCGTCGAAGCGGAGCTTCAGGTATTCGGGGACGGAGCGGGCCTTCGAGCCGTAGTAGAACGGCATCATGAAAATGCCGACGAAGACCATCGCGGGGATCGCGCCCACCCAGTAGAAGTGCGAGGTGGCGATGCCGTATTTGGCGCCCGAGGCGGCCATGCCCATGACTTCCTGCGCGCCGAGATTGGCGCCGATGAAGCCCAGCGCGCAGATCCACGCGGGCAGCGAGCGGCCGGACTCGAAGAAGTCGGTCGACGTTTTCAGGTGCTTGCGCAGCACCCAGCCGATGCCGAGCACGAAGGCGAAGTAGATGGCCAGGATCGCGTAATCGACGCCGGCGAGTTGGAGCACGACGCCGCCCGCGGAGGCCGAGGGAGCGCTGCCTCCAGTGGAGGCGAGGAACAAGGGCAACAGGGTCATGGGGAGATAATCGCTAACGGGACCGAATCAGGAGCGCCGGGGTCGAGCGCCACGATGCGTGCAACGTGGCAGGTGCGGCAGCGTGCGCCAACCGCAATCTGGAATCGTGACACTCGGAGCGGGCGCGGGGCGGACGGATGACATTCGGGGAGCGCGGGCTGGGAAGGTAGCAGCCCGCGCGTGGGTCACGAATCCCTCGTTCGAGGGAGAACGACAGCGAGTCGCGGCTCAGTTGGCGGAGCGGACGTAGGTTTGGATCGCGCGAGCCGGGATTTGGCAGGCGACCGTTTCGCCGGCGACGGTGAGTTGGAAGCTCGCGGCTTTGTCGGTCTTGTTCATCACGATCGTGGCGACGGAGCCGTCGGGATTCTGGAACGCGATCGTGTCGAGGCCGGCGGTGCCGCCGGCGGAGGCGACGCGGTGCGCGCCGGGCTTCACGAACTTCGAGAAGTGCCCGATGTAGTAGAACGCGGCGCTGTAGCGGACTTCCTTGGTGTTCACGTCGACAATGATCGGCGCGTCGCAGAAGTTGCCGACGTGGTTCGGGCCGCCGCGCTGGTCGAGGACGATGTTCCAGTCGATGTAGCCGCCGACCCAGTTCTTGAAGTCGCCCATCATCTGGGTGGCGTAGCCTTCGCCATGTTCCCAGACGCCGAGCTTGTCGCCACCTTCCCAGCAGCCCTCGGTGAAGAGGAGGGCTTTGTCGGGATAGCGGGCGTGGGCGCGGGAGGAGGCTTCGAAGTCGTTGGAAACATACCAGTGCAGGCCGAGGCCCCAGAGGTATTTCGCGCAATCCGGGTCGCCGAGCATGGCGTCGGCACGGGCTTCCATGCGGTCGCGGTTATGGTCCCAGCCGAGGAGCTTCACCTTGCCGAGGAGGCCGGCTTTTTCGAAGGCGGGCCCGAGGTGGTTCTTCACGAAGTCGCGTTCCTGCTCGGGCGTGAAGAGGCAGGATTCCCAGCGTTGCTTGGCTTCGGGTTCGTTTTGGACGGTGAAGGCCCAGATGGGGAAGTTTTCTTCCTTCTGCATCGCTTGGACGAACTTCACGTAGAAGTTGGCCCACGGCGCGGCGAAGTCCCAGCGGAGTTCGCCGCCGTCGTCGGCGCGGACGTTGTTCTTCATCCACGCGGGCGGGGCCCACGGGGAGACGAGGAGGCGGAAGTTGGCATCGCCGCCGGCGGCTTTGCGGGCGTCCTGTAGGAGCGGCATGAGCCATTTTCGCATCGGCTCGAGCGTGAAGGCGTGCAGATCGTAGTCGTGCGGGACGTCGTCGAGCGACCAGATGTTGAGGGAGAAGTCGCACGAGTTCATGTGCGTGCGGCCGAGCGTGTAGCCGATGCCGTCCTTCGGGTCGTAGTAACGGCGGATGACTTCGAGGCGTTTGTCGGCGGGAAGTTGGGCGAGAACCCAGGCGGAGGACTCGGTGAGCGCGCCGCCGAAGCCGATCATTTCCTGGTAGCGCTGCGCGGCGTCGATTTTGAGCGCGTCGGCGGACGCAGCGGCGGCCTTCGCCGGTGCGGCGATCGGTGCGAGGCGGTGGGAGTTGTCGCGGGCGGTCTCGACGACCGTCCAAGTGGCGGCGCGGGCTGAGGTGAGCATGAGGGCGGCGAGCGCGACGGCGCTCGCAGTGCGGGTGGCGGTTGAGGAACGCATGGGAATCAGGGACGGAAAATCAGGAAGTGGCGGCGGCGGGCGCAGCGGCCTTGCGGGCGGCGAGGTCGCGCTCGATCTGTTTCACGGTCGGTTCGTCGAGCTTGTAGAAGAAGATGGCGATACCGCTGAGCAGCGCGAAGGTGCCGGGGAGCACGGCGAAGACGAGGTAGATGCCGGTGATGGCGCGGGGCGTCTGCACGGCGTTGGCGACGTAGCCGTAGTAGCTGAGGAGCCAGCCGAGCATGGCGGTGCCGAGGGCGAGGCCGACTTTTTGCGCGAGCACGGCGGCGGAGAAGACGAGTCCGGTGCTGCGGCGGCCGAACTTCCATTCGCCGAAGTCGGCGGTGTCGGCGTAGAACGACCAGACGATGGCGGGCGTCGGGCCGGCGACGAAGGAGGCGAAGATGTTCAGCGCGGCGAGGACGGCGAGGTTGTGCGGATCGACGGCGAAGAAGGCGGCCATCGCGAGCGCGTTGAGGATCGTGAGCGTGATCATCAGCGGGCGGCGGGAGAAGAAGCGCAGGAAGAGCTTCGTGCAGAGCGAGCCGATGATGAACGCGAGGCCGCCGGCGAAGTTGTAGAGGCCGAGGCCGGACGAGGAAATTTTCAGGAAGGCGAGCACGCGCGCGAACGGCCCGAAGAATTCATCGAAGCCGCGCAGCGCGTCGTCGCCGACGATGTATTTGAAATAATAAACCGTCGCGCCGGAGCGGAGACCGACGTTGGCGAGGGTGAGGAAGCCGGCGAAGAACAGGATCAGCCACGGGACGTTGCGCGAGAGATCGCGGAGGTCGGTGGCGACGGATTGCTGGGCGCTGACCGGCGCGGCGACGCGTTCGCGGGTGTTCCAGAAGGTGTAGAGGAACATCGCGACGGAGATCACGGCGAACACGGCCATCAGGTTGCGGAAGCTTTCGGCTTCGGTGGCGCCGAAGTGGTCTTTGAAGAACGGCACGTAGGTGCCGATGATGAGGCTGCCGGTAAAGGCGCAGGCGAAGCGATAGGCGGAAAGATCGGTGCGCTCTTCGGAGGACGGCGACATGACGCCCATGAGCGCGGAGTAGGGCGTGTTGATCGTCAGGTAGGCGATGAGCGTGGCGGCGTAGGTGACGTAGGCGAAGCCGACCTTGGCGCCCGGGCTGAGCGCGGGATTGGAGAACATCACGTAGCCGGCGACACCGTAGGGAATCGCGGCCCAGAGGAGATACGGGCGGAACTGGCCCCAGCGTGTGTGGGTGCGATCGGCGAGCAGGCCGATGAGCGGGATGAGCCAGGAGACGAGCGAGGGCACGAGGCCGGCAACGCTGCCGGCGGCGCCGGGCGTCAGGCCGAAGACGTCGGTGTAGTAATAGACGAGAAATCCGTTGAAGAGCGCGAAGTAGAAATTCGACGCGGTATCGCCGAGGCCGTAGGCGAGTTTTTCACGGAAGGAGAGACGTTCGGGGACGGACGACACGGGGGAGCGAGGTTAGGGGTTGACGCTAACAGCGGAGCGCGCCGCGCGCTGTGCCGTGGTTGCAAATTCCCGCGCGTGCGTGGGTGGGATTTTGCGGAGCCGTCCTGGGCTCGCGATGTTTTTGCGCGAATGGTGCATAAAAAAGCGCGCACCGAAATCGAATCGGTGCGCGCGGGGAAACGATCAGCGGACGCGGCTCACAGTTTCTGCGAATAGGTGAGCGAGAAGCGCCGCGGAGCCTGAGCAATGAAGCCGTAGTAGTCGGTGTTGTTGGTCAGGTTGTCGATGTTGAGTTGGAGCGAGGCGTCGTGGCCGCGGATCTTGAACTCGTAACGCGCCATGCCGTTCCAGACGGTCTTGGCCTTCGAGTTCAGGAAGATCACGTTGCCGTTGGCGTCCTTCGGCTGGCTGAAGTAGGTCGGGTAGATGACGCCCGAACCGGTGTGGACGACGCCGGCGCCGAGGGAGAAGCCCTTGAACGCGCTGGCCTTCGGGAACTGGTAGTTCACCCAAGCGGAGCTCTGGCTCTTCGGGGTGTCGTCGAGCGTGAGGCCGTTGCCGAAGGAGATGTGCGTCGAGGTGTCGGTGGGATCGGTGAAGCGCTTCGAAGCGGCGGTGCCGCCGTCGGCCCAATCGATCGGAGCATACCAGATCGCCCAGCGGTCCTGCGGGTAGGGATACTTCGCCCACGCGGAGGCGTTGAGGACGGTCTTGTCGACGTGCGAATACGAGAGCGCGATCTGGAGGTTGTCGGTCGGCGAGAGGAGGACTTGCGCGTCCCAACCTTCGGAGCGATCGGAGCCGAGCGGGACGGAGCGGCCGCCAGTCGGTCCAGGGGGCGAGGCACCGTTGTAGTCGACGGTCGCGTTGTTGGTCAGGTTGTCGAAGTTGTAGATCCAGCCCCACCAGCCGGTGGAATTGGTGCTGATGGCGTTGGCGAACACGGCGTCCATGAGCGCGGCGCCGGTCGGCGCCGAAGCGTTGACATACCAGTTGGTGTTGCCGGCGGAGTTGGTGGCTTGATAGGCGGCGCCGGCGGCGACGGCGGCGTTCCACTGCGCGGTGGAGGCGACGACGGCGGCGTTCCAGCCATTGTTGGTCGGATTCAGGTCGTTGGCCTGGTAGACGATATTCTTGCTCGGGTTGAAGTAAGAGGTGCCCGAAGCCGTGGGCGCCCACCAGATGGCGCCGGGGTTGCCGATGCCGACGCGGGTGCGGGTGATCTGGAACTTCGAGATCGTGCCGGAGACGCGGCCGTTCCAGAGGTCGAATTTGAGGCCGACTTCCTTATCCTCGCCGAGGGCGGCTTTGATGACGTTGCCGTAGAAGTCCTTCGCGCCGTCGTAATTCGGGAGGCTGGACTCGGCCTTCATCGCGTAGAGCGAGAGGCTGCCGCTGCGGGTGAGGCGGACGTCGATGCCGTATTGGTAGGTCGTGTCCTTGCTGGGCTCGCCGTATTGTTCAACGGGTTTCTCGTCGTAGCCTTGGTTGTGGCCGACGTTGCCGGCGCCCCATTGCGGGTTGTAGTGCCAGAATTTATTCCAGCTGCGGTCCTTGCGGACACCGGCGATGAGCGTGACCCATTCGTCGAGGAGCTTGCCTTGGTAGACGGCGTAGAGGGCGGAGTCCTTGGTCTTCTGGATCTGATGGAAGAGGTCGACCATGGCGTAGTCGGCTGAGCCGTCGGCTTGCTTGCCGGCGCGGAACGGCCCGCTGTCGGCCGGGCTCTTGAACATGTTGCGGTCATACGGGGTGCCGCGGATGACGTTCTCGTAGCTTTCGCTGGTGTAGTTCAGGCCGGCGAGGAAGGTGTTTTCCAGCTTGAACCACTTGGAGGTCTCGAAGAGGTCGAGCTTGTAGGTGAGGTCGGCGCGGATCTGCTCGTGTTTGTCGTCTTCGGTGGAGGCGTTCCACTGATAGCCGATGGTGGCGGGTTGCGATCCGGTGGGGAAGCCGCTCTGGCCGGCGACGAGGGGAACGTAGACGATGTTGGCGATGGCCCACGCGGGCGTGGAGGTGCCGGGCGTCTGGAGCGAGGCGGAGACGTCGAGCTGGTCGTAGCTGAACTTCGAGTTGTTGTAGCCGAGGTTGAAGTAGAGGTTCTCGGCGAGCTTCTGCTCAAGTTTGAAGAGGAGATTCCAGGCCTTGCTGTCGTTGAAGGTGTCGGGGCCGCTCCAGCGGAATTCCTTCGGGTTGCGACCGGCGGGGGTGAGGAAGCCGCCGTTGTAGCCGTCGGAGCTGTTCACGAAGCCGGTCGGCACGGCGCGGATGTTCTGGAAGCCGATGCCGCTGCGGTTCTGTTTGCCGAACTCGGTGTCGAAGGTGATTTTCGTGTCCTTGAACGGCTGCCAGGTGACGATGGGCGCGACGAAGTAGTGGTTCTCCTTCTTGTAGTCGGTGTAGTCGTCGGTGCGCTGGTAGGCGGCGGTGAGGCGGTAGTCGACGGTGTCGGAAACGGGTCCGGTATAGTCGATGGTGCCGCGGATGAGGCCCCAGCTGCCGACTTCGAGCGAGACGTCGCCGCCGGATTTCTTGCTGGGTTGCTTGACGAGGTAGTTCACCACGCCGCCGAAGTTGCCGACGCCGTAGAGGAGCGAGGAGGGGCCGCGGATGACTTCGACGCGGGCGAGATTGACCGAGTCGGTGGAGTTCTGGCGGCGGAAGCCGTCGCGCAGCGAGGCTTCGGTGAGGAAGCCGCGGATCTTCACGCGCGATTGGTCGGCGGTGGCGGTGCTGCCCTCGGGATTATTGATGCGACCCGGCGTGGTGGCGGCCCAGCCTTGCGTGGTGCCCCAGTCGTTTTGCGACTGCAGCTGGATGCCGGCGCTGTAGCGGAGGGTTTCGCGCAGGTCCTTCGAGCCGGTGTCGCGGATGAATTGCTCCGTGATGACCTCGATGGGCATCGGGAGGTCCTTGATCGCGGTGTTGAGGCGCGTGCCGGAGGTGGTGTTGGTGGCGCGGTAGCCCTTGTCCTTGTCCGTGGTGACGGTGAAAGGAGAGAGCTGGATGGCCTCTTCCTCGTTCTTCGTGGCGGCGGGGGCCGCGGTGTTGTCCGTCGCCGCCGCTTGGGCCTGAGCAAAGCTCGGGGTCGAAGCGATCAGCAGTGCGGCCAAACACGATTTGAATCCGGCGTCGCGGATTGGGTTCAGCTTGGGGTGCATGATGGAGCAGAGTTGAGGTCGTGCCTGCTACCGCCGGAATCCGGCGTCGCGCAGGCCGCGCTCATGCGAGGCGGCCAGACGGAGTGGGGATGACGGCGGGGACAGCATCGGCTCGGGGAGGGTGAGCCGACGGTCGAATTGCAGGCATGTTGTGCGATTTGGTCAACAGTAATGTGCACAAAGTATTGCGCAAAACTTACTGATATTACGTCGGGCGCTTTTTGATTTTTCATCACTGAAAATCAATAGGTTAATATCGATCAAGCCGACCTTAGGGCTGCCTATTCGCGCTAAAATCTTCATTTATGTGCACTAAAAAATTCGTCCTTGAAACAGCCATACGCGTGCACAATAACATCCACTCGTCGCCCGCATTCACCCCGAAAAAGAGCGTGGCGCGCCCCCAATGGAGTCTCCGAATCAAGGTTTGATCGCCAAGCGGCTGAACGTCTCGCGCACCACGGTTTCGCGCAGCTTGGCCAATCATCCCGCGATCAGCGCCGACACTCGGGCCAAGGTCCTCGAAATGGCGGATGAGCTCGGCTATCGCCAGTCGCCCGGACGGCGCGCCCGCCGCGCGCAGGCGGCGATTCGCGACGTGACGCTCGGCGTGTTGATCGGCGTGCCCGCCGAAAACGTCGCGCTGGCCACCTTTCCGTATCTGCTCAAAGGCATTCGCGAATGCGCGGAGGTCGAACGCGTGAAGGTCGACATCCATTATCAACCGCCCGGCGAGTTCGATCCCGCCGCGACGCGGCAGCCGGTTTTCCGGCACATCCGCGGCGGCGACTGGCGCGGCGTGTTGCTCATTTATCCGTTCGCGGAGCCGGCCGTCGAAGCGATCGCGAAAAAAATCTCCACCGTCTCGCTCCTCGAAAACTACGCCAACCCGCTCGTCGACACGATCGACACCGACGAGGACACCGCGATGGTCACGCTCGTGCGCCAGCTCGCGGCCGCGGGGCACCAGCGTATCGGCTATCTCACCTGGCATTATCCCGTCGGCGGACACTGGGCGCTGCAACGCTTCGGCGGCTACGTCGAGGGCCTCTTCAGCCTCGGTCTCGAATTCAACCCGTCCTGGGTGCTCAACATCCACCGCGACTCCCCTCGCCTCTCCAACCCGCAACTCTGCGACGCCGTCATGCACCACGCGCGCGAGAGCGGCGTCACCGCGTGGGTCTGCGCCGCCGATCACCAGGCCTACCAACTGATGGCCGATCTCCAGGTGCGCGGCATCCGTGTGCCCGAGGATATTTCCATCACCGGCTTCGACGGCCTCGAGCCGCCGCCGCACCTCCGCCGCGTCACCTCGATGCAAGTCCCGCACGAGGACATCGGCATCGCCGGCATCTCCCGCCTCCTCAACCGCATCGTTCATCCCAATTCCCCGCGCCGGAAAATCCTCGTGGAAGCGAAACTGGTGGAAGGCCAGTCCATCGCCCCACCCCGACGCGCCTGATTTTTCGCCCGCCCAACCGCGCCGCTCCGCGCTCGGCAAAGGTTGACCGGCCCCCTCGCCATGTCGTCCGTCCTTCGAGACACCCGTAACGTCCCCGCCGCCGCCCGCGGCACTTTTGTCGACGCCTTCGGCGGTCGCTTCTACCGCATCGACGAGGCGC
Organism: Candidatus Didemnitutus sp.; assembly: GCA_019634575.1. NCBI lineage: Bacteria > Pseudomonadati > Verrucomicrobiota > Opitutia > Opitutales > Opitutaceae > Candidatus Didemnitutus > Candidatus Didemnitutus sp. The sequence goes on along the minus strand of JAHCAY010000001.1, from coordinate 2,767,457 downwards.
AGTCGCTCCCGACGTTCTTCATCAATCTCGTCAGCGCGTCCGATCTCTGGGCCTTCGTCGCCAGCAACGGCGCGCTGACCGCCGGCCGTGCCGACGCCGACCACGCGATCTTTCCCTACACGACCGTCGACAAGATCTACGACAGCGCCGGCCTCAGCGGACCGGCCACGATGCTCCGCGTCGGCACGGGCGAAGACGCCGTGCTCTGGGAACCCTTCGCCCCGCACACCGACGAACTGCACCCCGTCTCGCGCCGCCTCTACAAGAGCGTCGAAGGCGACCGCCTCTGGTTCGAGGAGACGCACCACGCGCTCGAGCTCGTCTTCCGCTACGGCTGGTCCACCGCCGAGCCGCACGGCTTCGTGCGCCAATGCCAGTTGCTGAACCTCGCGCGCACCGCCCGCGAGATCCGCGTCGTCGACAGCCTGCGCAACCTCCTCCCGCCCGGCGTCAACAGCCGCCTCCAAAGCGGCAGCTCCTGCCTCGCCGACGCCTACAAGACCGCCGAACTTCTCCCCGGCTCCACCTTCGCCGTCTACTCCCTCGCCGCCGGCATCGTCGATCGCGCCATCCCGCTCGAGTCGCTCCTCGCCACCGCCGTCTGGTCGCACGGGCTGCCGAACGCGCGCGTGTTGCTCTCCGACCGCGCCATCGCCGCGCACGAACACGGCGAACCGGCCGCGACCGAGACCCGCGCCCGCGGCGCCCGCGGCGTCCGCGGCGCCTACGGCCTCGCCGCCACGCTCACGCTCGCACCCGACGCGCAGCAGGACTGGACGATGGTCGTCGACACCGACCTCACGCAGGCCGAAGTCGTGCGCCGCCACGCCACGCTCGTTCGCGGCGAATTGCCCGCGCAAATCGCGCCCGCCATCGCCGCCGCCACGCAGCGCCTCCGCGCCATCGTCGGCGCCGCCGACGGCGCGCAACTCAGCGGCGAGGAAACCACCGCCGCGCATCACTTCGCCAACGTCCTCTTCAACGTCATGCGCGGCGGCGTCTTCGTCGACGACATGCGCGCGCCCGCGGCGGACTTCGCCGCGTTCGTGCACACGCACAGCACTGCCGTCGCCACGCGGCACGCTGCCTGGCTCGAGCAATTGCCCGCCACCATCGCGTGCGACGAGCTCGTCACCACGGCCTCCGCGCAAAACGATCCCGACCTCGCCCGCCTCGCCCGCGAATACCTTCCGCTCACCTTCAGCCGCCGCCACGGCGATCCGAGCCGCCCGTGGAACCGCTTCAGCATCCGCGTGCGCGACGCCCGCGGCGAACGCGTCCTCGCGCACGAAGGCAACTGGCGCGACATTTTCCAGAATTGGGAGGCGCTCTGCACGAGCTACCCGGGCTTCGTCGACGGCGCCATCGCCAAGTTCCTCAACGCCTCCACTGCCGACGGCTACAACCCCTACCGCATCTCGCACACCGGCATCGATTGGGAAGTCCCCGATCACGAAGACCCGTGGTCGTCGATCGGCTATTGGGGCGACCACCAAGTCATCTATCTCCAAAAACTCCTCGAGTGGTCCGCGCGCTTCCACCCCGGCCAGCTCCACGCCGCGCTCCGCGCCCCGCAATTCACCTACGCGAACGTCCCCTACCGCATCGCGCCCTACGCCGATCTGCGCCGCAATCCCCGCGAGACGATCCGTTTCGACACCGCGCTCCACCGCGAAATCCTCGCCCGCGCCAAGACCGAAGGCTCCGACGCCCGCCTGCTCGCCGACGCGTCCGGCCGCGTGCGCCACGTCAATCTCACGGAAAAACTCCTGCTGCTCACGCTCACGCGCCTGACCAACTACGTCGCCGGCGCCGGCATCTGGATGAACACGCAGCGCCCCGAGTGGAACGACGCCAACAACGCCCTCGTCGGCTACGGCGTCTCCTTCGTCACGCTCTGCTACCTGCGCCGCATGCTCGCCCAGCTCCGCGACGAGTGGGTCCCAGCGCTCGGCACCGAGCCGGTCGCGCTCTCGAGTCACGTGCGCGCGCTCCTCCAACACGTCCACGCCGCCCTCGCGCAACACCGCGACATCCTCGACCAACCCGCCGCGAGCGACGCCCAACGTCGCAGCCTCCTCGACGCTCTCGCGCAAGCCGGCTCCGATTACCGCGAAGCCGTCTATCGCGGCGGCCCCGGCGAGCCGCTTACCCTCGCGCCGAGCGAGATCGCTGCCGTCGTCACGCTCGCGCTCCAGCATGTCGACCACACGCTGCGCGGCGGACGCCGCGCCGACGGACTCTACGAAGCCTACCTGCGCCTCGAATTTTCCGACGAGCCGCGCACCCTCCGCATCAAGGAACTCTACCCGATGCTCGAAGGCCAGGTCGCGATCCTCAGCTCCGGCCTGCTCTCGCCGGCTGAAGTCGTCGACCTCCTCCGCACCCTGCGCGCCAGCGCGCTCTACCGCGCCGATCAACACAGCTACGTGCTCTACCCGGACCGGCAGCTCCCCACCTTCCTCGATCGCGCCGTGATCCCCGCCGATGCCGTCGCCGCTTTGCCGCTGTTGCAGGCGTTGCTCGCCGCCGGCGACACGCGCCTCGTGCTGCGCGACGCCGCGGGCGTGCATCGCTTCCAAGCCGATCTCACCAACGGCGACGGCCTGCGCGCTCGCCTCCGCGAGCTCGCCGCCGATGCGCGCTGGTCCGACTTGGTGCGCCTGCACGCCACCCGCGTCGAGGAGACCTACGAACGCGTCTTCAACCACCACGCCTTCACCGGCCGCAGCGGCAGCATGTTCGGCTATGAAGGCCTCGGCTGCATCTACTGGCACATGGTCGCGAAACTCCTCCTCGCGGTGCAGGAAAACCTGCTCGCCGCGCAGGCGCAGTCCGCGCCCGAATCCGCCGCGCTCACCGAGCACTATTACGACATCCGCGCCGGTCTCGGCTTCAACAAGACGCCCGCCGTCTACGGCGCGTTCCCGACCGATCCCTACTCGCACACGCCCGGCCACAGCGGCGCGCAACAACCCGGCATGACCGGCCAGGTGAAGGAGGAAATCCTCACCCGCGCCGGCGAGCTCGGCGTCCGCATCGCCAACGGCACGGTCGCGTTCCAGCCCACCTTCCTGCGCGCCGGCGAATTCACCGCCGCGCCCGCCACGCTCACGCTTGCCCAGCCCGACGGCCGCGAACTCACCGTCTACGTCCCGGCGCAGGCGCTCGCATTCACGCTCTGCGGCGTCCCGGTGATCTATCAATTCGGTCGCGGCCAGCCGCGCGTCCGCTGGACCCGCGCCGACGGCACGATGATGGAACAGGCCGGCGGCACGCTGGATGCCGAGGCGATCGCGCAACTCTTCGCGCGCCGCGGCGCGATCGCGCGCATCGATGTCGAACTCGGCGCCGCCTTCCGCCCGCTCTGAGGATCTCCGCATGAAACGCCTCCTGTCCTTCCTCGCCGCCGCCGCGGCGCTGTTTCTCCTCGGCACCGCTGCCGTCCGCGCCGGCGAATTGCCCGGCGGTCGCCGCACGCTGAACCTCCAGCTCGACGGCCGCTGGATCGGCAACGGCGTCTCGTTCAGCGCCTATCGCGACGGTCAGGCCCCCTACGGCAAGGAGCCGACCGACGCCGAAATCCTCGCCGACCTGCAACTCGTCGCGCGCTACTGGAATTTCATCCGCATGTATGAAGCCACCGGCGTCTCCGAGCGCACCGTGCGGCTCATCCACGAGCACCAGCTCCCCATCCGCGCCATCGTCGGCGCTTGGGTCGTGACGAACGACACGCCCGCACACCAGCAGCGCAACCGCGACGAACTCGCCGCCATGGTCCGCGTCGCCAATACCTACCCGGATGTCGTCATCGCCGTCGCCGTCGGCAACGAGCCGTGCGTCGAATGGTCCGACCATCGCGTCGACCCGGCCGACATCGCGCGCTGGGCCCGCGAAGTCCGCGCCGCCGTGAAACAGCCGGTCACCTCCGCCGACGACTACAACTTCTGGAACAAGCCCGCCTCGCAGGCCGTCGCCGCCGAGTTGGATTTCATCATCCTGCACGGCTACGCGCTCTGGAACGGCCGCCCGCTCACCGAGGGCATGTCGTGGCTCTCCGCACAATACGACAACACCGTCCGCCTGCATCCCGGCATCCCCGTCATCATCGGCGAGACCGGCTGGGCCACGAGCTACGATCCGTCGCGCAACAAACCCGGCGAGGAAGGCGCGCTGATGAAGGCCGAGGTCTCCGTCGCCGCGCAGGAAAATTACCTCCGCCAGCACTACCGCTGGGTGAACGAGCGCCGCGTGCCCACGATCCTCTTCGAGGCGTTCGACGAGAATTGGAAAGGCGGCGGCGATAAAACCCCGCCGCACGTCGTCGAGAAACACTGGGGCGTGTTCGATACCCAAAGAAAACCGAAAGCTTCGTTTGCCGCGATCATCCGCGAATTCTATCCTTCGCAACCATGACATCGGGGTCTGTGTTGCGTCTTCGTGCGGCCAAGAGCGTGTGCGCGCTCTTGGCCGCCTTCCTTTTCACTGCCGCCGCTCGCGCTGACGAGCTCGCCGCCGCCCGCGCTCTCGTGGCGCGCCTCGTGCCGCAGCACGCGAGCCAGATCGTGCTCGAGCCGCTCGCGCACGCGCCCGGCGCGCCGGACGCGTTCGAGGTCGAGACGCGCGACGGCCGCCTCGTTTTGCGCGGCCACAACGGCATCACCATCGGCTCCGCGCTGAACTGGTATTTCCGCAACGTCGCGCACGCGCAGGTCTCGTGGTGCGGCGACAATCTCGCGTTGCCGGAAAAATTGCCCGCCGTCCCGGAGAAGGTCCGCATCGAGTCGCCCTACGCGCACCGCGTTTACCTGAACTACTGCACCTTCAACTACACGTCGGCGTGGTGGGACCGCGCACGCTGGGAGCGCGAGATCGACTGGATGGCGCTGAACGGCGTTACCACGCCGCTCGCGATCACCGGCCAGGAAGCGGTGTGGCAGGCGACGCTGCGGCGTTTCGGCATGAACGACGACGAGATCCGCGCCTTCTTCGTCGGTCCGGCCTTCTTCGCCTGGCAATGGATGACCAACATCGAAGCGTGGGGCGGCCCCCTCCCGCAGTCGTGGATCGATTCCCACCTCGAGCTCGGCCAGTGGATCATCCGCCGCGAGCGCGAGCTCGGCATGACGCCGATCCTGCAAGGCTTCACCGGTTGCGTGCCCGTCGCACTCGCCGAGCGTTTCCCCGGCGCGCGCATTCTCCAGAAGAAAGTCTGGTGCGAAATCCCGCCGGGCCCCGCCCAACTCGATCCCGCCGACCCGCTCTTCGAGCGCATGGGCCGCGCGTTTCTCGAGGAGCAGCAAAAGCTCTTCGGCGGCGACCACCTCTACGCCGCCGATCCGTTCCACGAAGGCGAGCCACCGCAGGAAGGCGCGCAATACCTCCACGACGTCGGCGCGAAGATTTTCCACCTCACGACCGGCTTCGATCCGCAAGCGACGATCGTCATGCAAGGCTGGTCGATCCGCGAAGGCATCGTGCGCGGCATTCCGGAAGATCGCCTGCTCGTGCTCGATCTCACCGGCCAGAAATGGCGCGAGACCGACTCGTTCTGGGGCCGCGCGTGGGTCGCAGGAATCATCCAGAATTACGGCGGCCGCCACAGCCTCGGTGGCAATCTCCCGCAACTCGCCACCAACGCGCCGTCGCTCCTCGGCACGCCCGCGGGTCGCGGATTGGTCGGCGTCGGCATCTTCGCCGAGGCGATCGAGCACAACCCGCTGCTCTTTGATCTCGCCGCCGATCTCGCCTGGCACCGCACCGCGCCGGACCTCGACGCCTGGACGCAGCGCTACGTGCACGCGCGCTACGGCGCGGACAACGCCGCGGCGCAACGCGCCTGGTCCGCGCTGCGCACCAGCGTTTATGCGCAAAAGAGCCCCGAGCCGCCGATGGAGTCGCCGTTGCAGGCGCGTCCGGCGCTGGAGCTGAAACAGGCGTCGCCGTGGGGTTCGTTTGTGCGCGATTACGATGTCGAGGCGGTCTGGCGCGCGTGGGATGACCTGCTCGCCGCCGCGCCGCAGCTCGGCCGCGTCGATCCGTTCCGCTACGATCTCGTCGACGTCGCGCGCCAGGCGCTCGCCGATCTCTCGCTGCCGCTGCACCGCGAAGTCGTCGCCGCGTGGCGCTCGGGCGACCGGGCGAAATACACCGTGGCGCGCGATCGCTTCCTCGCGCTCGGCGCCGATCTCGACCGACTGCTCGCCACGCGTCGCGAGTTCCTGCTCGGTCCGTGGCTCGCCGGTGCGCGCGCGTGGGGCAAGACGTCCGCGGAGGCCGATCTCTACGAGCGCAACGCCCGCCAGCTCATCACCGTCTGGGGCGGCACGCCGGAAAACGACCTGCTCTTCGAATACTCCTGTCGGCAGTGGTCCGGCTTGATGGAGGGTTTTTATCTCGAGCGCTGGCGGAAATATTTCACGTGGCTCGAGCAGCAACCTGCCGGTTTCGACGACCACTCGCTGCCGCGCCGCGATGGCCGCGTGCTTCCCGCCGCGAACGATTTCTACCGCGACCTCGCGCGCTGGGAGTTCGCGTGGTGCGAGCGGCACGATCCGCATCCGACGACGACGCGCGGGGATTCGGTTGCGGTCGCGCGCGCCTTGTTCGAGAAATGGTCGCCGGTCCGCCGGGCGAGTTACGCCGGCTTCGATTGGCAGAACCCCTGAACCCCGCATGACTCCGCGTCTCTACACGGCCCTGCTGCTCTTCATCGCCGGCATGGGCGGCTTCCTCTACGGCTACGACATCGGCATCATCGGCGCCGCGCTGCTCTACCTCAACAAGACCATCGCGCTCACCGCCGCGCAGGAATCCGCCGTCGTCGCCGCGGTCCTTGCGGGGGGCACGGTGTCGTCGCTCGTCGCGGGCGCGTTGGCCGACGTGCTCGGGCGCAAGCGCCTCATGCTCGCCGCGGCGGTCATCTTTCTCGCCAGTGTCGCGCTCATCGTCGCGGCGCACGGTTTCGTGGCGCTCTTCGCCGGGCGAACGCTGCAAGGGCTCAGCGCCGGCATGATCGCCGTCGTGATTCCGCTCTATCTTGCCGAGTGCCTGCCGCCGGCGATTCGCGGACGCGGCACGGCGGCGTTCCAGTTGCTGCTGACGACGGGCATCCTGATCTCGCTCGCCGTCGGTGCGCACTACACGCGGCAGGTCGAGGCGGCGCACGCGGCGGGCGCGGAGCTCGTGCACGTGCAGGATGCGGCGTGGCGTGCGATGTTCTCGTCGGCGTTTTATCCGGCGGTGCTGTTCCTCGTCGGCGCGTTGCTGCTCGCGGAATCGCCGCGCTGGCTGCTGCAAAAGGGAAAAACGGAGGCCGCGCGCGCGGCGTTGCTGCGCGGACGCACGCCCGAGGCGGCCGTGGCGGAGTTCGCGGCGATGCAGGCGGCGGCGGCGCCCGCGACACCCGAGGCGATCGCGGCGAGTGGCTCGCTCTGGCAGCGCCGCTACATCGTGCCGTTCGTGCTCACGTGCGCCGTGCTCGGGCTCACGCAGACGACGGGCATCAATTCCATTCTCCAGTTCATCGTCGTGATGTTGCAAAAGGCCGGGCTTTCCGCCGCGGACGCCGCGACGCGCGGCACGTGGGTGACAGCGGTGAACGTCGTGTTCACGGTCGTCGGGCTCGTGCTCGTCGACAAACTCGGTCGCAAGGTGCTGCTGAAAATCGGCACTGCCGGCATCGCACTTGCGCTCATCGCCGCTGGCGCGACGTTCTGGCGGATCGAGCATGGCATGACGGCGAATGCGGATTCGGCGTCCGTCGTCAGCGCGGGGTTGATGCTGTTCATCGCGTCGTTCGCCATCGGTCCGGGTGTGTGCGTGTGGCTCGCGCTCTCGGAGCTGATGCCGACGCGCATTCGCTCGCTCGGCATGGGCATCGGTTTGCTGATCAACCAGGGCATTTCGACCGCGATCGCCGCGCTCTTCCTGCCGGTGACGACGCATTACGGCTACGGCGCGATGTTCGCGTTTTGGGCGGCGTGCACCGTCGCCTACTTCGCCGTCGTGGCGCGCTGGCTGCCGGAAACGAAGGGCCGCACGCTCGAGGAAATCGAGGAGATGTTCGCCCGCCGATGAAACGCCTCCTGACGGCGCTGTTTTTATCCGGCTGTTTGGCCATGACTTCGAATGCGGCACCGGCAGCGAACCTGATGCCGTGGCCCGCGCACGTGGAGTGGCGCGACGGCACGCTCGCGATCGACGCGACTTTTCGCGTGCGTATCGCGGGCCACGACGACGCGCGGTTGCGCGCCGGCATCGGGCGCGCGCTCGATCGGCTGGAGAAGCGCGTGGGGATTAATGTGGGACCGCGCGTCGTCGCCAGTGGTGGCGCGCTCGTGGTGACGTGCGACAGCGCGGGCTCGGCGCTGCCGAAGCTGGGCGACGATGAGTCTTATACGCTCGACGTGCGGGCGAGCGGAGCGGAGTTGCGCGCGCCGAACGTCGTGGGCGTGTTGCGTGGCTTGGAGACGTTTTTGCAGCTGGTGGAGAAACGCGCGGACGGCTCGTTCGCGGCGGCGAGCGTGAAGATCGACGACGCCCCGCGTTTCCCGTGGCGCGGGTTGATGATCGACGTCGCGCGGCATTTCCAGCCGCCGGAGGTCATCTTTCGCAATCTCGACGCGATGGCGGCGGTGAAGATGAACGTGCTGCACTTGCACCTGACCGACGACCAGGGCTTCCGCATCGAGAGCAAGCGGCACCCGGAATTGCACGCGGTGAGCGCGGACAGCGGCGTGCTCACGCAGGAGCAGATTCGCGCGATCATCGCGGCGGCGGCCGAGCGCGGCATCCGCGTGGTGCCGGAGTTCGATGTGCCGGGTCACGCGACGGCGTGGCTGGCGTCGCATCCGGAGATCGCGAGCGTGCCGAGGAATTACACGGTCGCGAAGAATTGGGGCGTGCTCAATCCGGTGATGGACCCGACGAAGCTGGAGACCGATGCGTTGCTCGGCTCGTTCTTCGCGGAGATGGCGGCGCTGTTTCCCGACGAATTTTTCCACATCGGCGGCGACGAGAACAACGGCAAGGACTGGAACGCGAGCGAGCGCATCGCGGCGTTCAAGAAGGGGCACGGCTTCGCGACGAACGAGGCGCTGCACGCGTGGTTCAACCAGAAGCTCGCCGCGATGATGACGCCTCTCGGCAAGCGGCTCGTCGGCTGGGACGAGGTGCTGCACCCGGATTTCCCGCGGAGTGCGGTGGTGCACTCATGGCGCGGGCCGGAGTCGCTCGCGCAGGCAGCGCAGCAGGGTTTCGCGGGGATTTTGTCGGCGGGGTATTATCTCGATCTGCATTATCCGGCGGCCGATGCCTACGCGGCGGACCCGTTGCCCGCCGACTCGAAGCTCACGCCGGAACAAGCAGCGCGCGTGCTCGGCGGCGAAGCGCCGATGTGGAGCGAGTGGGCGGACGCGCGGATCTACGATTTTCGGATTTGGCCGCGTGCAGCGGCCGTGGCGGAGCGGTTGTGGTCGCCGCGCGAGGTGCGCGACGTCGCGGACATGTATCGGCGGCTCGCTCGCGTCGATGAGTGGTTGGTCGAAACCGGCGTGCAACACCACGCGTGGCCGCGGTTCGAGGGATTTTCGCCGGAAGAGGCGGCGGCGTTGCGCGTGCTGGCGTCGGCCGTCGAGCCGGTGAAGCGCTATCGGCGCGGCCAGATTCAAAAGGGAGGTTTGGATTATCCGCTGAATGAGCTCGCGGACTGGGCGCACTCGGAGAGCCGGCTGGCGCGGGAATTCGCGGCGAAGCTCGACGACTGGCTGGCGCGGTCCGCGGACGCGCGTGTGCCGGGGGCGGAGTCAATCACCGACCAACTCGAAGCTTGGCACGGTGCGGCGCGACGCGCGGCAGCGATGCCGGCGAGCGGAGAGATTGCGCAAGGTCGGCTGGATACGGCGCGTCTGCTGGCCGAACTGACGGAGTCTGCGCAGTTGGCGATCGTGGCGCTGGTGCATCAGAAGCATCTGACACCCGAAGACGCGGCGCGCGCGAAGGGGTTGCTGGAGCGCGCGGCGAAACCGACGAAGGCCGCGGTGGAATTTCCCTTTTTGCCGGCGCTCCGCCGGTTGTTCGCTGCCGCTGCACCATGAAGGTATCATCCGCTGTTTCGCCAAACCGCCTGCTGGCGCTCGATGCGCTGCGCGGGTTCGACATGTTTTGGATCGTCGGTGCCGATGCGATCGGCGGCGCGCTGCACCATCTGCGCGGCGGGCCGGTGCTGCATGCGGTGGCCGAGCAGCTGGATCACGTGGCGTGGGAGGGTTTTCACGCCTACGATCTGATTTTTCCGCTGTTCGTCTTCATGGTCGGCGCGGCGATCCCGCTCTCGCTGGACAAACTCGTGGCCGCGGGTGGCCGCACGGAGGCGTTGCGACGCATCGCGCGGCGGACGGTGGTGCTTTTTCTCCTCGGACTTTTCTACTACGGCGGCATCGCGTCGGAGCCGCGACTGCTCGGCGTATTGCAACGCATCGCGCTCTGCTACGGCGCGACGAGCGTGCTCTATCTGTGGCTGCGGCCGCGTGGGCTGGCGGTCGTGGGCGCGGCGCTGTTGGTGGGCTATTGGGCGTTGCTGACGTTCGTGCCGGTGCCGGGGTTCGGCGCGGGGGATTTTCGCGAGGGACACAATCTGACCAACTGGATCGACGCGCACTGGCTGCCATTGCGGAAGTGGAACGGCGATCACGATCCCGAGGGATTGCTGAGCACGTTGCCGGCGATCGCGACGTGTCTGCTGGGCTTGTTCGCGAGCAAGTGGATCACTGACGCCTCGCGCAGCGCGCGGGTGCGCGTGGGCGGACTCGCGGGCGCGGGCGTGGTGCTCGTGGCGCTCGGGTGGCTGTGGGGCATGCAGTTCCCGGTGATCAAGAATCTGTGGACGTCGTCGTTCGTGCTCGTGGCGGGCGGCTGGAGCCTGTTGTTGCTGGCGGCGTTTTATCAGGTGGTCGACGTGTGGCGCGTGCAGGGGTGGGCGCGGCCGTTCATGTGGGTCGGTGCGAACTCGCTGCTGATCTATCTCGTGAGCAACGTCGTGGATTTCGCGGCGCTGTCGGCGCGGTTCGCGGGCGGTCCGATCGCGGCGTGGCTCGACGCACAGTGGGCCGGTTTGGGCGGACTCGTGCTGGCGCTGGTCGGCGCGGGGCTCGCGATCGGGTTCTGCGGCTGGCTGTATCGGCGCGAAATTTTCCTGCGGATTTGAGCTGGGGCGGCTGACCAAGGAGAACGGGCTCGCCAGCGCGCGGCGGATGGCGCTGCATCGGCGCGCCGCATGAACCCCTTTTTCAACATCGGCGATTGGGCCGTCATCCTGCTCTATCTCGGTGGCGTCGTGGCGCTCGGACTGTGGTTCGGCCGCGACCAGCAGAACACGCGCGACTACTTCCTCGGCAGCCGCAGCATTCCGTGGTGGGGCATAGGGATGTCGATCGTGGCGGCGGAAACGAGTGCGCTGACGATCATCGGCGTGCCGGCAATCGCGTTCGGTGGGAACCTGATGTTCCTGCAGATGATCATCGGCTACGTGATCGCGCGCGTAATTCTCGCGGCGGTGATGGTGCCGCATTATCTGAGCGGGGAAATCTATTCGCCTTACCAACTGCTCGAGCAACGTCTCGGTGTCGGGCCGCGGCGCGTGGCGGGCGGGTTGTTTTTGTTTCTCGAAACGTTGGCGGCGGGCGTGCGCGTGTATGTGGCGTGCATTCCGATTCGGCTGCTGCTTGGCGAGACGGTGTGCAGTTTCGGCGGGCTCGTGGATCCGATCCTCGGGGCGATCGTGCTCTTCGTGGGGTTGTCGCTGCTCTACACCTACGTCGGCGGCGTGAAGGCCGTGATTTGGACGGACGCGGTGCAGTTCGGGCTCTTTCTCGCGGGTGGGCTGTTCGCGCTGCTCTACATCCCGACGCTCGTGGGCGGCTGGGATGCGGCTTTCGCGGTGGCGCGGGCGGGCGGGAAACTGGAGTGGTTCAACGGCGCGTTCTCGTTCGGCGCGCCGTTCAACATCTGGATGGGCGTGCTCGGCGGGACGTTGATCGTGCTGTCGTCGCACGGTGCGGAGCAGCTGATCGTGCAGCGCGTGTTGGCGTGCAAGACCGTGGCGGACGGGCGAAAGGCGCTCGCGTTGAGCGCGGTGGTGATTTTTCCGCTGTTTCTGATTTTCCTGCTCGTGGGTGCGCTGCTGTGGGTTTTCTACCAGTCGCATCCGATGCAGATCCCGCTGCCGGAGACGCGGCCGGGCATCAAGGCGAACGACTTCATCTTCCCTGTGTTCATGCTCACGGAGGTGCCGCATGTGCTGAAGGGTTTTCTCATCGTGGCGATCTTGTCGGCGGCGATGTCGTCGATCAGCTCGGCGATGACGGCGCTGGCGTCGGTCTCGACGATGGACTTCGTGAAACCGCTCGCGCCGCGGCTGAGCGAGGCGGCGTTGCTGGCGTGGAGCAAGCGCTCGACGGTGGTTTGGGCGGCGGTGCTGATCGGCGTGGCGTGGCTGACGCGCGAGGTTCAGTTCGTGCTGAACGCGGCGTTTTCACTGCGCGGGCTGACGAGCGGCGCGCTGCTGGGCGGCTTGCTGCTGGCGCTGTTCGCGCGCGGCGTCGGGGCGCGCGCGGTGGTGGTCGGGATGCTGGCGTCGGTCGCGGTGATGAACGTGCTTTATTGGCCGCCGAACATTCCGGCGGTGCGCGGGTGGTGGCTGGCGACGTTCGGCGGCGAGGTGTTCTGGCCGTGGTTCACGCTGATCGGGACGCTCGTGACGCTCGGGGTGGCGGCGACGTTGCGCCAACGCGCGAACTCAGGCGTGCGCTGATCCGACGAGGTGGCGGAGTTTGTCGGGGTTGCGCACGAGGTAGATCGTGCGGATGCGGTCGCCGTCGAGGTCGAGCGAGTAAACGTTGAGCAGGCGGCCGGCGTTGAGCATGAGCGCGCCGGGTCGGCCGTTGATGGTGCGGAAGTCGAACTCGGCGCGCGCGTAGTCGGGGAAGCGCGCGCGCAGGCCGGCGAAGAGCCGGCTGATGCGGTCGGCGCTGCGGATCGGGCGGCCGGCGGAGCGGACGCGGCCGCCGCCGTCGGAGTAGAGCACGGCGTCGGCTTGGAGCAGCGCGAGGAGTTCGCCGGTTTGGCCGGTGGAGACGGCGGTGAAAAATTGGCGGACGATCCGCGCGGCGCGTTCGTCGGGCGCGGCGGGCGGCGGCGTGGCGCCGCGCAGGCTGGCGCGGGCGCGGCTGACGATCTGGCGGCAGGCGGACTCGGTTTTTGCGACGATGCCGGCGATCTCGGCGTAGTCGCGGTCGAAGACTTCGCGGAGGAGAAATACGGCGCGTTCGTCGGGCGAGAGGCGTTCGAGGAGGACCATGAAGGCCATCGTGAGCGAGTCGGCGAGCGCGGCGGAGTCGACCGGCGAGGGGGCGGAGCTTTCGACGAGCGGCTCGGGGAGCCACACGCCGTAGTATTCCTCGCGCGTGTGGCGGGCGGAGCGCAGCCGGTCGATCGCGAGGCGCGTGGCGGTGGCGACGAGCCAGGCTTTGGGCGAGGTGACGGCGGCGAGATCCTGTTTTTGCCAGCGTAGCCAGGTGTCTTGCACGACGTCTTCCGCCTCCACGACGCGGCCGAGCATCCGATACGCGAGATCAAAGAGCAGGCGGCGGCTGGCGGTGAAGGTGGCGAGATGGTCGGGCATCGGTCGGCGGCGGGCTCAGAACTCGGCGCGTGGCGGCACCTTGAAGCCGACGCTGAAGCGGTTCCAGCCGTTGATGACGACGATGGCGAGCGTGAGCTGCACGAGCTCGGGCTCGGTGAAGTGCGCGCGGGCGGCGGCGAAGGTCGCGTCGGAGACGTGGCCGGAGGAGAGGCGCGTGAGGGCCTCGGTCCAGCGCAACGCGGCGCGTTCGCGCTCGGTGTAGCCGGGAGATTCCTCCCAGGTGCCGAGCAGGTAGAGGCGCTCGTCGGTTTCACCGGCCTTCTTCGCGTCGCGCCAGTGCAGGTCGAGGCAGTAGGCGCAGCCGTTGATTTGCGAGGCGCGGAGCTTCACGAGTTCGAGGAGGCTGTGCTCGAGGCCGGATTCGTTCACGGCGCGTTGCACGACGAGCATGGCGGCGACGGCGGCGGGCGCGACCTGGCGGTAGTTCACGCGCGGCGCGGCGGCTGGCGACGTTGTCGAGGAGTCGGTGGATTTCATGGCATCCACGAGACGAAGCAGCCGGGTGGTTTGTGACACGCGGGCGGCGGAGGGCGAAAAAGACAAACGCCGGCGCGAGGGCCGGCGTTCGGTGGGTGGCGGGAGTTTCCCGGCGTTTAGAAGAAGCGCACGGGCTTGGCCTGCATGCGGGCGTGCTCTTCGTCGGAGCAGCCGGCGTTGGTGTTCACGTCGGTCGAGGCGTTGGTGGGCTTCACGAGCTCGTTGGCGAGCATGTAGTTTTCCACTTCCTCGCCGGAGATGTCGGCGAGCATGACGCCGTCGATCTCGACGCAAGGCGAGAGCGGCTGGCCGGACTTGCGGACCATCTCCTCGTAATTGGAGCGATGGTTGATGATGTCGATGTCCTCGAACGGCAGGTTGTATTTGCGCATGATGGCGCGGACGCCGTTGGACCAACCGCAATGCGGCTTCAGGTAGGCTTTGATCTTCATTCGTGGAGGGCTGGGCGAGTGTGTGTGAGTGGGACTGGAAACGGAATGTAGGTCGGGTGTTTTCTTCTTCAACTGAAAGTTTTGGCCGGTAGCGTCGCTTCCCGTGTCGGACGTCTTCCCCACCCTCACGCTCCCCCAAGCTTCCGCGTTCGCGCGGCTCGGTCTCGCGAACGTCCGGCGCGAATATCCGCACCTGCTCCAGCACATGCTGAATGGGCCGGAGGACGTGATGGAGGTGCGCGCGCTGCACCCGGCGTTTTACGGCAGCTACGATTGGCATTCGTGCGTGCACCAGCACTGGATGCTGGTGCGGCTGGCGCTCCTGTTCCCGCAACTGCCGGAGCGGCCGGCGATCGACCGCGTGCTGCGCGAGCATCTGACGCGGGAAAATCTGGAGCGGGAACTGGAGTATTTCCGCGCGCCGGGGCGGCAATTTTTCGAGCGACCCTACGGCTGGGCGTGGTTCCTGAAGCTGGCGCAGGAGATGAACGGCTACGATGCCGCGCTGGCGGAGAATCTCGATCCGCTCGTCGACTACGTGCGCGCCGGTTTCATGCGCTACCTGCGGAATCTCACGCATCCGGTGCGCAACGGCGTCCACGGCAACACCGCCGTCGCAGTCGCCCTCGCGCTCGGCCACGCTCGCGCGCACGACGATCAGGAGATGAAACTGCTGTGCACGGCGCGCTCGGCCTATTGGTTCGGGCACGATGTCGACTACCCGGCGCACTACGAGCCGTCGGGCGAGGATTTCTTTTCTCCGTGCCTGACGGAGGCCGGGTTGATGGCGCGTATCCTGCCGCGCGAGCAGTTTCTGGTGTGGTTCGGCAAGTTCCTGCCGCGGTTGGGGCATGGCGAGCCGGCGAACCTGTTGAAACCCGCCCCGGTGAGCGATCCGCGCGACCCGAAGATCGCGCACCTCGTCGGCTTGAACCTCAACAAGGCGTGGGTCTGGCGGCGGCTGGCGGCGATCTTCTCCGCGGACGATGCGCGGCGGACCTTCGCGACCGCGGCGGCGATCGCGCACTACGACGCGGCGCTGCCGCTGCTCAGCGACGAGGATTTCCACCGCTCGCATTGGCTGTCGTCGTTCGCGGTTTACACGCTGACGGAGTGAGGCGGCGCGAGTGTGGCGCGTCGACAGGCGCAGGCGGGTTCGTGTTCTTGGGAGAGCGCGGCTACTGCCGCGCCATTGAGGTGCGAAGCCGTCGAGCAGATCGCGGCGCGGCAGTAGCCGCGCCCTCCGACTCCCGTTGACGGACAAGGCGCACCGTGGAGCCGCCCGCGCGCTCTCCGACTCGGTATTCGCGAAGCGTGCAGCGTCCGCGTCCTTGCGCGGCGCCGCGCGCCGCGCATGCTGCGCGCATGACGACCGTCGTCCTCCTCACCGTTTCGAATATTTTCATGACTTTCGCGTGGTATGGCCACCTGAAGTTCCTCCACGACAAGCCGCTGTGGATGACCATCGCGATCTCGTGGGGCATCGCGTTCTTCGAGTATTGCCTGATGGTGCCGGCGAACCGCCTGGGCTACGGCAAGTTCACCGGCTACGAGCTGAAAATCATGCAGGAGGTCATCACGCTCGTGGTGTTTGTCGTCTTCGCGTGGCTGGTGCTCGGCGAGAAGCTCCGCTGGAACTACATGGTGAGCCTCGCGCTGATATTCGCGGCAGTGTATTTCGCGTTCGGCTTCAAATCCGCGACGCCTCCGACGGGTTGAGCGGCGCAGTCAACTTTTTCGAACACCTAAATTGAGGGAGTGATTTTTCGGACTCCGCGCTTGCGGCTCGCCGCACGGGTCGGAAAGTCTCCTGACATACGGCTGTCAACGTGACCTGATAGCCTCTCTCCCCTCACCCACTCCTTCCATGTCCAAAGCCGATAAGTCCCCCAAAGCCGAAACGAAATCCGCCCCGTCCGCCGCCCTCGTCGCGCGCGACAAGAATCTCGACCTCGCCGTCTCGTCCATCACGAAGCAATTCGGCGAAGGCTCCATCATGCGCCTCGGCGACAACGCCAAGATGAAGGTCGAGACGCTTTCGACCGGCTCGCTCGCCATCGACCTCATGCTCGGCGTCGGCGGCCTGCCGAAAGGGCGCATCATCGAGATCTACGGCCCGGAATCCTCCGGCAAAACCACCTTCTGTTTGAGCGTGATCGCCGAAGCCCAGCGCCGCGGCGGGCTGGCGGCCTTCATCGACGTCGAGCACGCGCTCGATCCGAAATACGCCAAGGTCGTCGGCGTGAGCCTCGACGACTTGCTCGTCTCGCAACCGGACTCCGGTGAAGACGCGCTGAACATCATGGAGACGCTCATCCGCTCGAACTCCATCGATGTGATCATCCTCGACTCCGTCGCCGCGCTCACGACCAAGGCCGAGCTCGACGGCCAGATGGGCGACGCCACCGTCGGCGCGCAGGCTCGCCTCATGTCGCAGGCGATGCGCCGTCTCACAGCGGTCGTCTCGAAGACGAACTGCGTGTGCATCTTCACGAATCAAATCCGCGAAAAGATCGGCGTGATGTTCGGCAACCCCGAGACGACCTCCGGCGGTCGCGCGCTGAAGTTCTTCGCCTCCGTGCGCCTCGACATCCGCCGCAAGGACCAGCTCAAGACGCCCGACGGCAAAGTCATCGGCAACCGCACGAAGATCAAGGTCGTGAAGAACAAGGTCGCCCCGCCGTTCACCGAGTGCGAGTTCGACATCATGTATGACGAGGGCATCTCCGCCACCGGCTCGCTCCTCGATCTCGGCATCGAGCACAAGGTGCTCGAGAAGAAGGGTGCGTGGATCGCCTTCAACGGCGAACTCGTCGGCCAGGGCCGCGAAGCCGCCAAGGAAGCGCTGAAACAAAATCCTGCGCTCGCCGAAAAGGTGAAGGCGACGATTCTCGAGAAGGCTCAGATCAAGCCCGGCGATCCGGTCGCCGGAGCCTCCGAGGAATAAGCCTCAGCCCGCGCTTGGAATTCCGGGGCGCCGCGCCGATGATGTTCGCATGAACCTCACGGTCCGAGCGCCCCTTCTGTTGGCGGGATTGATGGCGGCGGTCGCGTGGCTCGCCGGTTGCAGCGGGCTCATGGCGGAGAAGCAGATTCGCGAGCGCATCTTCTCGATTCGCGCGTCTATCCTCGCGAAGCGGGCGGAGGGCATCGTGGAATTCGGCACGCCGGATTGGCGCTTCGACGGCCCCGACGGCAAATCCTACGATCGCGCCGCTTATCTCGCCCGGACGGCCAGGCTCTTCGCCGGGATCGAAATCGAATCCCTCGACACGCACATCGACAGCTGCCGGATGCGCGATGCGCGCGCCGAAATCATGCTGACGCAGACGATGGTCCGGATCGAAACCGACGCCGCCGGCGTGCGCGCCCGCTGGAAAGTGCGCTATCGCGAAAAGCAGGAGTGGGTCGAAACCCGCACGCGCGGCTGGCTCGTGACGAGCGTGATGGTCTTTCATCCCGAGCGCGAGAAGCTGCCCCTGCCCTGAGCGGAACCGCTTTCGCCCGATCTCGTCCACTCTTCTCATGCGCGCCATCCTGAGTTTCTCCCTTTCGCTGTGTTTCGCGCTCTCTGCGCTCGGCGCGAAGCCGCCGCAAGCGTCCAACGCGGACGGCTTCACGCCACCGCAGTTGGTTTCGAAAGGCCCGAAATGGAAAACGGTCGAGCAACTCCGGCAGTTCGCCGCGCAAGGCGATCCGCAGGCGTGTTTCGAGCTGGGCGACCGTCTTCTCAACGGCGACGGCATGACAGCCGATCCGGCCGCGGCGCGCAGCTGGCTCGACCAGGCAGCGCGCGGCGGCGTGACCGAAGCGATGTTTCGCCTCGGCAAGATGAACTTCGACGGCGTGGGCGGACCGAAGAGCATCGACCTCGCGCTCGATTACTACGCGCAGGCCGCGGTGCACGGCGTGCCCGAAGCGCAGCACAATATCGGGGCGATCCTCGTGAGTGGTCGCGGCGTGAAGCGCGATTATCCCGAGGGGCTCGCCTGGCTCATCGTCGCGGAGCGGAGTGGCGCGGCTTCGAATGCGGTCGCGCGCACACGCGAGCACCTCGCGAAACGGCCGGCCGACATCGCCGCGGCAGAAAAGCGCGCCGCCGAAATCATCGCCGCGCTCGCCGATCCGGCGCAGCGGGCGAGCGCCGCGCCGCGTTTCAGCACGGCGGGGGCGCGGCCGACGACTCCGCCGCCGATCGCCGAGCCGAAGGTGGACGCGCCCGGCAGAGTGAAGGTCGATCTCGGTCCCGGCTTCACCCCGCCGAAGCCGGAGGTGACTTTGCCGAAGAGTTGAGCCGTGGCGCGGCGGGTCGGAGATCGCGATGGTGCGTGGGGTTTTGCGCGGAGGATTTTGTTGGCTATGCTCCGGAGCGATGTGCGCCCAACTGTTGCGTGAACAATTCATCCCGGCCGAGCCGGAGCGCGTGTGGGAGTTTTTCGCGACGCCGCGCAATCTCGACGCGCTGACGCCGCCGGATTTGCGCATCCGCATCGTGAGTGCCGTGCCGGAGAAGATGCATCCTGGTCTGTTGATTGAGTATCGCATCTCGCCGCTGCCCGGCGTGTGGCTGCGGTGGTTGACCGAAATCCGGCACATCCGTGCCGGCGGCTACTTCGTCGACGAGCAGCGCGTCGGGCCGTATCGGCTTTGGTATCACGAACACTATTTCGAGGTGGCGCCGGGCGGTGTGCGCATGACGGATCGCGTGACGTATGAGGTCGGTTGGGGTCCGCTCGGCTGGCTGGCCGAGCGGTTGTGGGTGCGCGGAGAACTGGAGCGCATCTTCGATTTCCGCGCGCGGAAGGTGGTGGAGATTTTCGGTCCGGCGCGCAGCTGAGTGGCGGCGGCGGAGTGCGTGTTTCCTTTTGCCTCGCGCGGCGGGCTGTCTTTGGGTGGCGCGATGGGTTCGCTCCACGATACGATTGCCGCTCTCGCGACGCCCGCCGGCACGGCGGCGATCGCGGTGTTGCGTGCGAGCGGACCGGAGGTGCCGGCGCTGGTGCGGGCGATTTTCGGCGCGTTGCCGGAGCCGCGGGTGGTGCGGCACGCGGACTATCGCGATGTGGGGGGCGAGTTGCTCGACGATGTGCTGTTCACGTTTTTCGCCGCCCCGAATTCCTATACGGGCGAGGACACGCTGGAAGTTTCGTGTCATGGCAATCCCTTCATCGCGCAGAAGATACTCGAGGATCTCCTGGCGCGCGGTTGTCGGGCGGCGGAGGCGGGGGAGTTTACGAAGCGGGCGTTCCTGGCCGGTCGCATGGACCTGAGTCAGGCAGAGGCGGTGATGGATTTGATCCACGCGCGCAGCGAACGGGCTTTGGCGGCGGCGAATCGGCAGCTGCGCGGGTCGCTCGGGCGGCGCATGGAGGAGTTGAACACGCTGTTATTGAGCATTTTGGCCGTTATCGAGGTCTATATTGATTTTCCTGAGGAAGATTTGCCCGACGAGAACCGGGCCGCATTGGTGAGCCAGTTGAAGGACTTGCGGGCCAAGACGCAGCGCCTCGCGGCCACGAACCATTACGGCCAGATCCTGCGCGACGGCATACGCACGGTGATTATCGGCGAGCCGAATGCGGGTAAGAGCAGCTTGCTGAACCGTTTGGTGGGCCGCGAGCGGGCGCTCGTGAGCCCGGAGCCGGGGACGACGCGCGACTACATCGAGGAAACCATTGCGCTGGGCCAGCATGCGCTGCGGTTGGTCGACACGGCCGGCCTAAACATGCAGCCGGGGGCGCTGGAACGGCGCGGGATTGAAAAGACGATCGAGCAAGCGGGCGAGGCGGACCTGTTTCTCTGGGTTGTCGACGCGTCTTCCACGACGCCCCCCAGTCTGCCCGTGCACTTGCGGGACCGGGTTTCGGCCGCGAATACCATCACGGTTCTCAATAAAATCGATCTCGCCCCCTACTCTGCTGCGGACGCGGTGGCGAAAACGTCTCTGCCGAATCCCGTGGCGGTCTCCGCGCTGCGCGGAGACGGAATGGAGTGCCTGGCGATAGCGCTGGAGGGGCGCGCGGAGTCGTTTCGCACGGAAGTCGGCGAAGATTGGGTGGCGATCAACGCGCGTCACGCGGATGCGCTGGGGCGCGCGGGGCAAGCAATCGAAGCGGCCTTGGCCAGTTTGACCGTCGGAGCAGGCAGTGAATTGGTATCGAGTCACTTACGAGATTCGCTCTCGGCGTTTGGCGAGATTTCGGGGCGGATCGACAATGAGCGAATGCTGGATGTTTTATTCTCCAGTTTCTGTATCGGTAAATAAATTAGACGTCGAAATATATGCCCCAACAGGTTTACGATGTCATTGTTTGCGGCGCGGGACATGCGGGGGTTGAGGCGTGCTTGATCGCGGCGCGGCGGGGGGCCTCCACCCTTCTGTTGACGGGCAATATCGACACCATTGCCCAGATGAGCTGCAATCCGGCCATCGGAGGCCAAGCGAAGGGACAGCTGGTTCGCGAGATTGACGCTTTGGGGGGCGAGATGGCGATCAATACCGATGTGACGGGCATTCAGTTCCGCTTGCTCAATGAATCGAAGGGTCCGGCCGTGCAGTCACCCCGGGCGCAATGCGATAAGAAGGCTTACCAATTCCGGATGAAGCATACGCTGGAGCTGCAGCCGAATTTGCGGATTTTCCAGGCGACCGTCACCGGTCTGATCTTCGAGGGCGGCAAAGTGGTTGGCTGCCGCACGAATCTTGATGTCGAGTTTCGCGGCCGCACGGTGATTGTGACCACGGGCACTTTCCTGCGCGGCTTGATGCATGTCGGCCAGAACAAGAATGAGGGCGGCCGCTTGGGCGATTTTAGTGCCAAGACGCTGTCCGCTAGCTTGCTTGAGGCTGGGATCGAGTTGCAGCGCTTGAAGACGGGCACGCCGCCGCGAATTTTGGGACGGAGCATCGATTTCTCGTCGCTCCAAGAGCAACAGGGCGACGAGAAGCCAACGTTCTTCGCCTTCCACGACACGCGCGGCGATGCCGAGTTGTTCCACGTGGAACACCGGGGGGAACGGCGGCTGGGCTGGAAGCCTGGTTTGGATCAAGTTTCCTGTTGGATAACTTACACGACACCGGAGTCGGCCGAGATCGTGCGAAGTAATCTGCACAAATCCGCGATGTATTCCGGCGAGATCGTCGGCACGGGGCCGCGCTATTGCCCGAGTATCGAAGATAAGTTCGTGCGCTTTGCCGACAAGCCGCGCCACATGCTTTACTTGGAGCCCGAGGGCCGCAACACGAACGAGTATTACATCAACGGACTATCCACGAGCCTGCCGTTCGAGGTGCAGCTCCAGCTCGTGCACAGTATTCCTGGGTTGGAACGTGCGGAGCTGTTGCGACCGGCCTATGCGGTGGAATACGACTTCGCCCCGCCACAGCAGCTGCTTCCGTCGCTGGAGTCGCGGAAGGTAGAGAATCTGTTTCTGGCCGGGCAGATCAACGGCACATCTGGCTACGAAGAGGCGGCGTGCCAAGGCCTTCTCGCCGGCATCAACGCCGTGCAAAAGGTGAGGGGAGAAGCTCCGCTCATTCTCGGCCGCCACGAAGCGTATATCGGCGTGCTGATCGACGATCTCGTGACCAAGGGCACCAGTGAGCCTTATCGAATGTTCACGAGTCGTGCGGAGTATAGGTTGCTGCTCAATCACGGCAGCGCCGAGCTTCGCTTGGGTGAGCACTCGTATAATTGTAAGACATTATCAAATAATCGTTTAGGAGAAATAGCGCGCAAGCGCAAGGCAGTGAATCACTGGGTTGAATGGCTTGAGCAGAACCGCACGGAAGGCGGTCGTTGGGGTGACGTGATTCGGCGCGCCGAAACGCCTCCCACCCTGCCCCTGGAGCTTGAGGCTGCCGGTGCGGCGGTGCGCGACGAGGTGCTTTATCGCGTGCGTTATCGCGGCTACCTCGAGCGCGAATTGCGACAAATCGAAAAGCTCCGCGATGTCGACCGTATCGCTTTGCCCGCTGAGCTCGATTACCTGT
Organism: Candidatus Didemnitutus sp.; assembly: GCA_019634575.1. Lineage (NCBI taxonomy): Bacteria > Pseudomonadati > Verrucomicrobiota > Opitutia > Opitutales > Opitutaceae > Candidatus Didemnitutus > Candidatus Didemnitutus sp. Next base: position 2,744,833 of record JAHCAY010000001.1, on the reverse strand, counting down.
CGATTCCGGGCCTGCGTCGCGAGAGTGCGCAGAAGCTTCAGCAGCTCCGGCCGGTAAATCTTGGCCAGGCCAGCCGCATCAGCGGCGTAAATCCAGCAGACATCAGCATACTCATGGTTCGGCTCTCCGCAGCGAAGCGCGGGAGCGAGCGCCAGGCCTGATTTCGTCTCTTCGGAGTATTCGCATTTTGGCCGGTGCTGCCTTCTCCGTCGCACGTTGTCAGTCTTGCACAGTGCCGCGCCTTCCCGACTGCCCTGTTTCCACTTCTCGGCGCGCGACTGGCTTCCCGGATCGGTTCGGCGAACGTCAGTGTCGCGCGTGTTGTTCCACGTGGAATGCCCCAGCGAGCGCCAGTGCGCTTACCTGTTTCTGCATCGCACATCCATCCTTGGCGTGGCGCGCGTCCGCTTTGTTCCCCAGTGGTCGCTCGGAAATCCACCGCGCCGCGCCCTCGCGCTGGTTGCTGTAACAATCACGTGACGCCGCGGAATTGCTCTGGAGCGTTTCGCATCCGTCACAATACTCTGGCCGAATGGAGAAAAAGAAGATCCTCGTGGTCGACGATGAGCCGGATGTCACCGAGCTCGTCGCTTACAACCTCCGCGCGCGCGGCTTCCTCGTTGAAACCCTCAACGACGCCACCGCCAGCCTAGCCAAAGCCCGGCATTTCCACCCGGATTTAGCTATTCTGGACATAATGATGCCACACCTGACCGGCCTGCAAATCTGCCGGCTCTTCCGTAGCGACCCGAAGCTCGCGCGTGTCCCGATCATTTTTCTCACCGCCAAGACCGAGCCGCAGGACCGCATCGAAGGCTTCGAGAGCGGGGCGGACGACTACCTCGCCAAGCCGTTCAGTCCGAAGGAACTCGTCCTGCGTGTCGAAGCCATGTTCCGCCGCCTCGCGCAACCACCGCCGAGTTCCGCGCGCCTCCAAATCGGCAACATCCTGCTCGACGGCGAGACGCATCGCGTGACCGTTGGCGGTGAACACATCGAGCTCACCGCGACGGAATTCAAGCTCCTGCGCCTCATGATGGAGCGCCAGGGCCGCGTGCAAACCCGCGAACACTTGCTCGTGAACGTCTGGAATTACTCCGCCGAAATCGAGACCCGCACCGTCGACACGCACGTCCGTCGTCTCCGCGAGAAACTAGGCACCGAAGCCGACTGGATTGAAACCATCCGCGGAGTCGGCTACCGCATCGCCGAGAAAAAACCCTCGGCATGATCTATTTCGCCGCCGTCGCACTGCTCGTCGCGTTCCTGTTTACGCTGCGCCTCCTCGTGCGGCAGAACCGGCTGCTCGAGCAATTGCGCGGTGCGATCCGCTTCGAGCAACCGCATCTCAATTCCGAGGGCCGCGTCGACCACCTGCCCGAGTGGCCCGCGCTCGCCGAGGACGTGAACCGGCTGATCGCCGAGAAAATCACGCTCCAGCAGCAACGCACCGACCAGCTCACGCAACTCGAAGCCACCCTCGGTAATCTCCGCGAAGCCGTCCTCATCGTCGACGAGGCGAACTACATCCACCTCGCCAACCGCGCGCTGCGCGAGATTTTCCCCGCATCCCGCGACTTGGTGAATCTCCGCCTCGAACTCATCGTGCGCAGCGCGGCATTCCTCGACTACGTGCGAGCCACCCGTGCCGGCCAACCGCTGCCGCGCCAGGAATTCGAAATCAATCAAGGCGCCGGCTCCACGTGGATCGAGGCTTCCGGCGCGCCTATCCCGTCGCCCGACGGCAAGTCGCAATGGGCGCTCTTCGTCATCCACGACATGACGCAGCAACGCATCCTCGAGCGCATGCGCCGCGATTTCGTCGCCAACGCCTCGCACGAACTGCGCACCCCGCTCAGCGTCATCAAGGGCTACGTCGAGACGCTCGTCGACGGTCACGCCACGATGACCGACGACGAGCGCGCGAAATTCCTCGGCACCATCCAGCGCCACAGCGACCGCCTCAACGCCATCATCGCCGACCTGCTCACGCTCTCGCGCCTCGAATCCGCCACGCCCGGCGTGAACTTCGAAGCCATCGACCTGCGCGTCCTGCTCACGACGCTCGTCGACGATACCGCGGCACGCCCCAACGCCCGCCGTCACGCGCTCGCCTCACGCCTCGACGATGCACTCGGAGACGTTTCCGGCGACGCCGAGAAACTCACGCAGCTTTTCGGCAACCTGCTAGACAACGCCGTGAAGTATTGCCCCGCCGGCGCGCAGATCGTCGTCGAAGGCCGCGCGCTGCCCTCGACCGGCGAAGTCGAAATTGTGGTGCGCGATACGGGGCCGGGCATCCCGGCGGAGGATTTGCCGCACATCTTCGAACGCTTTTATCGCGTGGAAAAAGGCCGCTCGCGCGAGAGCGGCGGCACCGGCCTCGGCCTCAGCATCGTGAAACACATCGCGCAGCTCCACGGCGGCCGCGTCTGGGCCGAAAGCGAAGCGGGGCAGGGCACCGCAATCTTCGTGCGCCTCCCGTGCGCGACGCCAAAAGCGTCATAGCGCCGGCCTCCAGCCCGCAGCACTGCGTGACGGTGGGCGCCGGCGTCCCCGACGGCGCCAAGGACCTACGCGGCCACCGCGCGTTCGCACGTCATTTCTGCGTTCGCGCGCGTGTCGCCGCCGGGACGGCGGCGACCACCCCGCAGCGCTCAGGCTCGAAGGCAGAACGGCTACTCCGCTCGTCGCCGTAAATTTTCAGAGTGGAGCGGAGCCCGCGTCCGACCGCTCTTCGCGCTTGCCGCGTGTCCGCGCCCGCGCCGGACTGCGCGCGTGACGTTCAAACCCGAATTCCTCGCCCGCGTGACCGAGCGCCGCGCCGAGCTTCAGCGCACGCTGGCCACGCTGCTGCCCGCGCCGCGGGCGATCGTGTGGGAAGTCGGCTGTGGGCACGGTCACTTCCTCGTGCGCTACGCCGCGGAAAATCCCGGCAAGTTCTGCATCGGTGTGGACATCATCCTCGACCGGCTCGTGCGCAGCGGGAAAAAGCGCGACCGCGCGCAGCTGGCCAACTGCCACTTCGTGCGCGCGGAGGCGCGGGAGTTTTTCAACGCGCTGCCGCCGGGCGCGACTTTCGAGGAGGTCTGGGTGCTGTTCCCCGACCCGTGGCCGAAGGCGCGCCACAACAAGAACCGGCTGCTGAAGGCGGATTTCTTCAACGCCGTCGCCAGCCGGGCAGGGGAGGGCGCGCGTTTCTATTTCCGCACCGACCACGAGGAGTATTTTCGCGAGGTCGAAGCGACCGTCGCCACGCTCGAGACTTGGCGCCGCGATCCGGCCGCGCCATGGCCGCTGGAGCAGGAAACCGTTTTTCAGGCGCGCGCGCCGAGCTACCACTCGCTCGTGGCGATCAGGACATCACGTCCGGCGCCAGCAGTAGAATTAACTGGGCCAGGGCAGCCCCCGCCAGCAGCACCCACGTCGCCTGCATGAACAGGTCGCGCGCGAGCTTGCGTTCGCCGTTGGGGTAACGGGGTTGCGCCGTGCGCTCGAGCAAGTCGCGATTGGAAGCGTCCACGTTTTACAACTCGCCGAGGCGGTCGCGCGGCGCAAGCCCGCGTTGCGCGTCTTAATATCCCTCATTAGCGCGGCGGGACGAAAATCTCGGCGCCGCTAATTCCGGAATTCCCGGGCCGGGAAACTTATTTCAAGGGTTGACGGGCCTTCCCGGCGGCAACTTTCTCTTCTTTCCCTCCCGAAAGCACCCCATTCGGAACCGCATGCGCATCGTCTCTAAACTCCTCGCATTGTCCCTGTCGCTCGGCGCGGCCACGGCCGCGTTTGCCGAAGGCGTGGACCCCAAGGCCTCGGTGCTGTTCGATCTCGGCGGCGGCTGGCGCATCACGAACTCGATGGTGACGGGCTGGGTCGTGTCGCTCGTGATCATCGGCCTCATCCTCTACGCGGTGGGCAAGCCGCAGGTGCTGCCCGGTAAGGCGCAGTCGGTGTTCGAGTCGCTGCTGGAGGCTCTGCGCGACCTTTTCGAGCCGATCGTCGGCAAAAAGGCGTTCCCGGCGGTGTTTCCGCTGCTCGTCACGCTGTTCATCTTCATCCTCATCCAGAACTGGTCCGGCCTGCTGCCGGGCGTCGGCACCATCGGCTGGGAAAAGGAAACCGAGCACGGCATGCATTTCACGCCATGGGTCCGCCCATTCACCGCGGACTTCAACAGCACCATCGCGCTCGCGCTCATTTCGTTCGGCGCTTACCTGATCATCATCTTCAAATACGCCGGTCCGAAGCTCATCCTCTGGGATCTCTTCGGCAACAAGGCCGACAAGAACGAGACCCCCGGCTGGCTCTATCCGATCCTCTCGCTCGTGTTCCTCGTCGTCGGCTGCATCGAGGTCTTCTCGATCCTGATTCGCCCCTTCACGCTTTCCGTGCGTCTGTTCGGCAATGTCTTCGGTGGCGAAAATCTGCTGCACGGCACGAGCTTCTTCCCGGTGTTCTACTTCATGGAGCTGCTCGTCGGCCTGATTCAGGCCACGGTCTTCACGCTCCTCTCCGCGGTCTACGTCGGCCTGATCTGCAATCACGGCGACGACCACGATCACGCGCACGACGGCGCCCACGGCGAAGCCCACCACTAGAAATTTCCCGTCGGGAGCGTGCCAACGATGTGCGCACGGCGGTCCTCCAACCAACAAAACAATACACCACCATGAACCTCCTCCTCGCTGAAATCACCGGCAACATCGCCTCCGCTTTCGGTCTGCTCGGCGCCGCCATCGGCGTCGGCCTCATCGGCACCAAGGCCGCGGAGTCCGTCGGCCGCAATCCCGGCGCTTCCGGCAAGATCCTCGTCCAGGCCATCATCGGTATGGCGCTCGCCGAAGGTCTCGGCATCCTCGCGCTGTTCCTCGCCAAGTAAGCTCGTTTCTTTAACTGGCGGCGTGCGCCGCAAGCCGCGCCGCCAGTCCCTTTTCAGCTCTCCCGCTCCGCTCCCGCCATGCTCTCACTCTTCCTCGCCACCACCGAAGCTGCGCACGCCGCCGCCGGCGACGCGTCCATCGTCGAGAAGTTCGGCATCGAGTGGCACTACGTCGTCTGGCAGATCGCCAGCTTCCTCATCCTATTCGTCGTCCTCTACAAGTTCGGCATCAAGCCGACCGTCGCGACGATGGAAGAGCGCAACAAGAAGATCGAGAGCGGCCTCAAGCACGCCGAGGAGATGCAGGCCAAGCTCGCCGCCGCCGCGCAGGAGAGCGCCCAGATCGTCAAAAACGCCCAGCTCGACGCCCAGAAGATCGTCGACGAGGCGCGCAAGTCCGCGAAGGACTTCGTCGACAAGCAGCAGGCCGAGTCCATTCAGCGTTCCGCCGAGATGATTGCGAAGGCCCAGCAGTCGATCGAACTCGAGCACAAGAAAATGCTCAACGACGCCCGCGGCGAGATCGCCCGCCTCGTCGTCACCACCACCGAGCGCGTCCTCGCCAAGAAGCTCACCGACGCCGACCGCGCCGCCTACAACGACACCGCCGCGAAGGAACTCGCGTCGCTCTAATCCGTTTTTCCCGCCGCGCACGCCATGGCCGCCGCCAAGCAAACCAAGCTCCTCGCCAAGCAGCTCTTCAAGCTGAGCGTCGTTGACGGCGAGGTTTCCGCCGACCGCGTCGCCGGCGTCCTCGGCTGGATCGAGAAACACCAGCCGCGCCACCCGCTCGCGCTGCTCCAGCTTTATCACCGCCACATCGCCAACGAGGTCGCGAAGTCCCGCGCCGTCGTCGAGCACGCCGGCTCCGTCAACGCCGCCACGCTCGCCTCGATCGAGGCCGCGATGACGAAGAAGTATTCCCGCAAGGTCACCGCCGTTGCGAAGCCGAGCCCCGCGCTCCTCGCCGGTCTCCGTGTCCGCGTCGGCTCCGACATCTACGAATCGTCCGTCGCCGGCCAACTCGCCGCCCTCTCCGCCTCCGTCTGAGTCCCCTTCACCCCTCCTTCTCATTTTCCACTCGCGCCCGCGCCCATGAGCAACGTCATCGAACAAATCGAACAACAGATCGCCAAGCTGTCCTCCAAGGCGGTCAAGAAGAACACCGGCAACATTCGCACCGTCGCCGACGGCGTGGCCAAGATCGAAGGCCTCTCCGACGTGATGTATAACGAGATGGTGCAGTTTCCCGGTGGCGCCATCGGCATCGCGCTCAACCTCGAAGAAGACGAGGTCGGCTGCGTCGTCCTCGGCGACGTCTCCTCGCTCAAGGAAGGCGACGAAGTTTCCACGACCGGCAAGCTCCTCTCCGTCCCCGTCGGCAAGGCGCTCCTCGGCCGCGTGGTCGACGCGCTCGGCCGCCCCGTCGACGGCAAGGGCCCGATCGACGCCAAGGAATTTTATCCGGTCGAGAAGATCGCCCCCGGCATCATCGTCCGTAAGTCCGTTTCGCAGCCGCTCTTCACCGGCATCATGGCGATCGACTCGATGATCCCGATCGGCCGCGGCCAGCGCGAGCTCATCATCGGCGACCGCGGCACCGGCAAGACCACCATCTGCATCGACACGATCATCAACCAGGCCCGCATCAACAAGGTCGGCCTCGCGTCGGGCAACAAGGACTTCCGCCCCGTCTACTCGATCTACGTCGCCGTCGGCCAGAAGCAGTCGAACATCGCGCGCACCATCGCCGCCCTCGAGGCCGCCGACGCGCTGCAGTTCACCGTCATCGTCACCGCGCCCGCCGCCGACAACCCCGCCAACCAATACCTCGCTCCGTTCTCGGGCGCGGCCATCGGCGAGTGGTTCATGGAAAATGGCATGGATGCGCTGATCGTTTACGACGATCTCTCCAAGCACGCCGTCGCCTACCGCCAGATCTCGCTCATTCTGAAACGCCCCTCCGGCCGCGAAGCGTATCCGGGCGACGTGTTCTATCTCCACAGCCGCCTCCTCGAGCGCGCCGCGCGCCTCAGCGGCAAGGGCTCGCTCACCGCGCTCCCGATCATCGAGACCCAGGCGGGCGACGTCTCGGCCTACATCCCGACCAACGTCATCTCGATCACCGACGGCCAGATCTTCCTCGAAACCGACCTCTTCAACCAAGGCATCCGCCCCGCGGTGTCCGTCGGTCTCTCGGTTTCCCGCGTCGGCTCGTCCGCGCAGATCAAGGTCACCAAGCAAGTCGGCGGCAAACTCAAGGGCGAGCTCGCCCAGTTCCGCGAACTCGCGGCCTTCGCGCAGTTCGGCTCCGACCTCGACGCCAAGACCAAGGCCACCCTCGACCGTGGTTCCCGCATCGTCGAACTCTTCAAGCAACCGCAGCTCAACCCGCTCGCGATCGAAGTGCAGGCCTCCGTCCTCTGGGCGCTCCAGAAGAACTACTTCGATTCCATCGAGGTGAAGAACATCGTCGCCGCCGCGAACTCGCTCAAGGAGTTCCTCGTCACGCGCAAGGACGCTCTCCTCACCACCATCCGCACCAAGGCCGCCCTCGACGCCGAAATCGAATCCGGCCTCAAGGCCGCGTGCGACGAGTGGAAGTCCACCTTCGCTGCCAAGTAATCTAGCCGCAGCGCACTCCGCTTACCGTGGCCTCAACACGCGACATCCGCCGACGCATTAAGTCGGTCAAGAACACCCGCCAGATCACGAAGGCGATGGAGCTCGTCGCCGCGTCGAAGATGAAGAAGGCGCAGCAGGCCGCGATGGCCGGGCGCCCCTACGCGCAGCTCATGGCCGACATGCTGGCCGCGCTCGCGGGTCGCGTCGACGAGTCGCTCCATCCGTTCCTTGTGAAGCGCGAGGTGAAGACCCGCGGCATCCTCGTCGTCTCGACCGACAAGGGCCTCTGCGGTCCGCTCAACGCGAACCTCTTCAAGCTCATCCTCGACGTGAAGACGCCGGCCAAGTTCGTCGCGATCGGCCGCAAGGGCGCGCAGTTCCTCAGCCGCACCAAGCGCGACATCGTCGCCGACTTCACGGTCTCTGATCGCGTAGCCTTCTCCGAGGTGAAGCCCGTCATCGAGTTCATGATGCAGATGTATCTCGAGGGGACGATCGACACCATCGAGGTCATCTATCCGCGCTTCAAGAACACGCTCGTGCAGGAGCCCACGCTCCGTCCGCTGCTCCCGCTCACGAACGTCCGCGACTTCGTCGACCACCTCCGCAGCGAGACCGGCCACACCGCGAAGCACGACGACCGCGACATGTTGTTCGAGCCGAGCGCCCAAGCCGTCCTCGAGGCGCTGCTGCCGTTCTACGTGAACCGCTACGTCTATCAGCTCGCGCTCAGCGCCAAGGCCTCCGAGCACAGCGCGCGCATGGTCGCGATGAAGACCGCCAAGGACAACGCCACCAAGCTCCTCGGCGACCTCACCCTCGAATACAACAAGGCGCGCCAGGCCGGCATCACGCAGGAAATCCTCGAGATCGCCGCCGCGCAGTTCGCCTCCGCTTCCTGATCCTTTAAACCAACCACCCCGCCCACGTTCCCGTCATGAGCAACCAAGGCAAAATCGTCCAAGTCATCGGCGCCGTCGTCGACGTGCAGTTCGCCGAGAACACCGTGCCGCCCATCTATCAGGCGCTCACGGTCGACTTCACCGCCGCCGGCAAGAAGGAGCACCTCACGCTCGAGGTGCAGCAGCACTTGGGCGAAGGCCTCGTGCGCACGATCGCGATGTCTTCCTCCGAAGGCCTCGTGCGCGGCATGCCCGTCGTCGACACTGGCGCCCCGATCTCGGTGCCCGTCGGTGAAGGCGTGCTCGGCCGCATCTTCGACGTCACCGGCAAGGCCGTCGACGAGAAGGGCCCGGTGCCGTTCAGCAAGACCTACCCGATTCACCGCCCGGCTCCGCTGCTCGTCGACCAGGACGTCAAGGCATCGATCCTCGAGACCGGCATCAAGGTCATCGACCTCATCTGCCCCTTCATCAAGGGCGGCAAGGCCGGCGCGTTCGGCGGTGCGGGCGTCGGCAAGACGGTCGTCATTCTCGAACTCATCAACAACATCGCCAAGGCGCACGGCGGTTACTCCGTCTTCGCCGGCGTCGGTGAGCGTTCCCGCGAGGGCAACGACCTCTACCACGAAATGTCCGACGCGGGCGTCATCAATCAGAAGGACATCTCCAAGTCCAAGGTCGCACTCGTCTACGGTCAGATGAATGAGCCCCCGGGCGCCCGTATGCGCGTCGCCCTCTCGGCGCTCGCGATGGCGGAATACTTCCGCGACGAGAAGAACCAGGACGTGCTGCTCTTCATCGATAACATCTTCCGCTTCTCGCAAGCCGGCTCCGAAGTGTCCGCGCTCCTCGGCCGCTCGCCGTCCGCCGTCGGTTACCAGCCGACGCTCGCGAACGAGATGGGCATTCTCCAAGAGCGCATCGCCTCGACGAAGAAGGGCTCAATCACCTCCGTGCAAGCGGTCTACGTCCCCGCGGACGACCTGACCGACCCGGCGCCCGCGAACACCTTCGCGCACTTGGACTCCACCATCGTGCTCGAGCGTTCGATCGCCGAACTCGGCATCTATCCCGCGGTCGATCCGCTCGCCTCCGTCTCGAAGGCCCTCCAGGCCGACGTCGTCGGCGACGAGCACTACAAGGTCGCCCGCGAAGTTCAGCGCGTCCTCCAACGCTACAAGGACCTCCAGGACATCATCGCGATTCTCGGTCTCGATGAGCTCTCCCCCGAGGACAAGCTCACCGTCTATCGCGCCCGCAAGATCCAGCGCTTCCTCTCGCAACCGTTCGCGGTCGCCGAAGTCTTCACCGGCACGCCGGGCAAATACGTCCCCGTCAAGGAGACCGTCCGCGGCTTCAAGATGATCCTCGACGGCCAGCTCGACGACGTCGCCGAAACCGACTTCTACATGAAGGGTGGCATCGACGAGGTCCTCGCCGCCGCGGGCAAGAAGTAACTCCGTTTCTTTCTCTTTCTCTTAATCTTTCTCTTTCGTCAGGGCTCAGTCCCCGAGGGAGAAAGAGGAAAGAGAAAGAGGGAAGAGAAAGATTCCCATGTCTCTCACACTCGAAATCGTCACCCCGGAAGCGAAGGTCTACACCGACACCATCGACTCCGTCGTCATCCCGACGGTCGAGGGCGAGATCGGCATCCTCCCCGGCCACATCCCGCTGCTCACGCAAGTCGCCTCCGGCGAACTCCGCGTGGCCAAGGGCGCGGAGACGCACTTCCTCGCCATCAGCGGCGGCTTCGCCCAAATCGAAGGTGAATCCGTCCGTGTGCTCGCCGAGAACGCGATCACCGAGGAGAAGATCGACGAGAACGCCGTCGAAGCCGCGATGAAGCGTGCCGAGCAGCAACTCGCCGAAGCCAAGACGATCGACCCGCAGGAACTCGAACACCTGCAGAACCTCGTCCGCTACTCCGGCGTGCAACTCGCCCTCAAGCGCCGCAAGCGCTGAGTAAGTAGCGCAGGCTTCCAGCCTGCATCGTTCGACTCTCGAGCGCGGCCGCAACGCCGCGCTTTTTCTTTTCCCATCCAAGGTGGTCGCCGACGTCCCCGGCGGCGACACGCTCGCGGCATATACCTCGCCCCTGCCGTCGCAGCCTACGCGCACTCTGCGCTTCACCACGCGCTGGATTGCCAACGCGCCCACCGCTGCGTGAAATCGCCCGCGTGTCCCGCGCCCTGCTCATCGCCGCCATCGTCCTCGGCGCGCTGGCGTTGCTCTACCAAGGCTGGGACATGTTCGCCCGCACGCCACCGCGACTGATGCTCCAGGGCACGGACGACAGCTTCTACTATTTCTGGGTGCGCTCTCCCGTCGTCGACCACGACCTCGATTTCCGCAACGACCTCGCGCAAGCGCCCACGATCGAGGAATCCGCGCGCGTCCGCGCTCAAGCCGAGCCGCTCACCCCCATCGGCCGCGTGCGCAACAAATACCCGATCGGCTGGGCCGTCGCGTCGCTGCCGTTTTTCCTCGTCGCGCACGTCGTCGCCCTCGCCACCGGCGGCCCCGCCGACGGCTGGCAACCGCTCTACTTCGTCGTCATCTGGCTCGGCCAACTCGCCTACGTCGTGCTCGGGCTCTTCGCCGCACGTCGCGTGCTCGTGCGCTACATGGATACCGATGCGGCCACCGTCGGCGTGTTCGTCGGCTGGCTGGCGAGTCCGCTGCTCTATTACCAATCGGCGCGCCTGAGCATGCCGCACAGTCTGGCTTTCGCGCTCGTCGCGATCCTCTACGACCGCGTGCTCGTCGCTGTGGAGAAACCTGGCGCGCGCGCACCGTGGCTCGTCGCCGGCGCCACCGCCGGATTGCTGCTGATCACGCGCCCGATTGCCGCGCCCTATCTGCTTTTCCCCTGCGTCGTGTTGTTTCGCCTGCTCGCGAGCTCCGCGACGCGCGCCGCGACGGTGCGTCAGCTGCCGTGGGCGCTTGTCCCGGCGCTCGGCTTCGTCGCCCTGCAACTCCTCGCGCAACGCTCGCTCCACGGCACGTGGCGCATCGATACCTACGACAGCGAGCCGTTCTACTTCGCGCACCCACAACTCCTCGCGACGCTCTTCTCCCCGCAACACGGTTGGCTCTACTGGCATCCGCTCATGGCCATCGGTGTGGCCGCACTCGCCGTCGCGGTCGCACGCGGCCGCCTGCCGTGGCCGTGGCTCGTGACGCTCGCCGCGATCACCTACCTGAATGCCTCGTGGTGGTGCTGGTGGTGGGGCTCGTCCTTCGGCAATCGCTCCTTCGAGGGCGCGACGCTCTTCGTCATGGCCGGCTGGGGTCTGCTCTGGGCAAAAACCCGCGAGCACACGCTCCTGCACCGGGTCACCACCGCGCTTCTCGCCGCTGGCGTCGCGGCGAACGCCGTCCTGCTTGCGCTCTACCTGAGCGGTGCGATCAGCCGCGGCGACCCCGTCTCGTATCGGGAAATGCTGGCCGCGTTCGGGCGCCAACTCGCCGCGCTATTCGGAAAAATCAGCTGATCACTCGCTGGCGCTCGGCGACAGATGCCGCAGCGCCATGCCTGGCTTCGCGCCGGTGTGCGCGCCGTCGCGGATGACGACCACGCCATTCACGAGCACGAACGGCACGCCGACCGCGTAGTGATGCGGATCCTTGTAGGTCGACGGATCGCCGATCTTCGCCGGATCGAACACCGCCACGTCCGCCCAATTTCCCTCGCGCAACACGCCGCGCCCGCGGAGCTGAAAGTGTTTCGCCGGCAAACTCGTCATCTTGCGCACCGCGTCCTCGAGCGTGAGCACGTGCAGCTCGCGCACATAGCGGCCGAGCACGCGCGCGTTGTTGCCGTAGCCGCGCGGGTGGGGGACGCCCTCGCCGAACACGCGTTCGCCGCTGTCCGAGGCGATCATCGTCTCCGGATGCGCCATGAATTTCTTCAAGTCGTCCTCGCTCATCCCGTGGAACACCCCACTCGCGCCGCCGCGACGTTCGATCTCGAGAATGACTTCGATCTGATCCTCGAGCGAATCCGAGCCGCGCAACTTCCGCGCCGCCTCGACGATGTTCATGCCGTTCAGCGTCACGTCGCCGCGGAACGACGCCACGACCGCATACGCGTAATCCATCCGCCCGCGGCCCATGATGCTCGCCTTCATCTTCGCGACGATCCGTGCCTTCTCCTCGGGATTGTTCAGGCGCTCCAGAAATTTCTCATGCCCGCCATCGAACGCCTCGTCGGGGATCAATTGGCTGATGCCCGTGCTCGACGCCGTGTAGGCATACTGGTCCTGCTTCACGCGCACGCCGGCAGCGCGTGCCTCGTCGAGATGCGCGAGAATTTTGTCCGCCTGTCCCCAGGATTTCTCGCCGGAGAGCTTGATGTGCGACAGCTCCGCGCGCACGCCGGCCTCGCGCGCGATGCGCAGCAACTCATCGATCGCCTCGAGAATCTTGCCGCTCTCCGACCGCATGTGGCTCGCGTAGATGCCGTCGTAGGGGGCGATCGACTTCGCGAGCTCCACGATCTCTTCGGTCTTTGCGAACGTGCCCGGCAGATAAATCAATCCCGTCGAAAGCCCCACCGCGCCGTCCTTCATCGCTTGGTCGACCAGCCGTTTCATCTCGGCCAGTTCCGCCGCGGTCGGCGCGCGGTCGTAGATTCCGCCCATTGCCGCCTTGCGCACGGTATTGTGACCGATGAGCGTCGCGACATTCGGCGACACGCCGTTCTTCTCCAGCCGCGCAAAGAACTCCGCGACATTCGCGTTCGAGCCGCCGCAATTGCCGACGACGATGCTCGTCACGCCCATCTTCAGGAAGTGTTCCGAGAGCGGCAGCCGCTCGACGAGATCGTCCGAGTGCGTGTGCACGTCGATGAAGCCCGGCGCGACCACCAGACCGTGCGCGTCGATGCGTGTCGCGGCCGAGCCGGTGATCTCTCCGATCTTCGCAATCTTGCCGTCCTTGATCGCCACATCCACCGCGCGCGCCGGCGCACCCGTGCCGTCGACCACGCTTCCGCCGGCGATAATCACGTCGTAGTCGGCACCGCGCGCCGCCACGAAAGTCAACGCCGCCGCGAGCCAGAGACCGAGTCGATTCATGCCGGGCAAGATTCCGGAAATCGCGCCGCGCGCGAGCCTCATTTCTTAAGCGGAACTACGCCATGGCCCGCCGCAATGTGCGCGACGGATAACAGGCCGCCGTTCGCGACGTAGCCACCCTCGAACGGGTTTGCCGAGAGGAACCAAGGCGTGTCGAGATCCGCGAACTGGAATCCGCCGTGGCCGCACGCGAAGCAGGCCGAGAAAGTCATCGCGAGGATCGATTCCACGTTGCCGCCGATCATCAGGCCGATGTCGCGCTCGCGCGCCACGCGCACGATTTCCAGCGCGGCGGCCACGCCCGCTTTCATCAACTTGATGTTCACGACGTCCGCCGCCCGGGCGTCGGCAATGCGGGCGACGTCGTCGCCGGAGCACGCGGCCTCGTCGGCCGCGACCAGCCAGCCGCTGTCTTCGCGCAAGGCGCGCATGCCGTTCAAATCGTCCTTCGGCAGCCACTGTTCGAGCAGCGCCGGCGTGATTTTCGCGGCGCGCAAGCCCTTCACGAGTTCGCGGGCGTGCTCGCGCGAGACGCCGGCATTGCCGTCGAGGATCAGTGGCGCATCCGGCGCGGCGGCGGCGATGGCACCGATGCGCTCGAGGTCGTGCATCGCGCCCTTCGCGCCGCCCACCTTCACCTTGATCTGCCGGATGCCGCGCGCGCGGATCGCCCGCGCGTCCTCGGCCGCTTGGGCCGCGGTGCCGGTCGTGACGGTCATGTCGGTCTCGAGCGTGGTGCTCGCGCCGCCGAAAAATTGGGTGAGCGACTGCCCGCGCTGGCGCGTCAGCGCATCGAGCAACGCCATCTCGAACGCGCATTGCGCGGACCCGCATTGCGCGCCGCCGGAGTCGCGCGCCCAGCTGGCAACCGCCTGCCAGTCCGTCGCGTCGCGGCCGAGCACGAGCGGACGCATCGCGGCGAGTGCGCGGAGGGCGTCGGCCTGCGTTTCGCCGTTGTAGGGCGGGAGAGGGGCCGCCTCACCGTAGCCCTTCGTGCCGTCGGCGAGTTCGACGCACGCCAGGACGTTGTTGGCGGCCGGTTGCGCGCCGCCGGAAATGCCGAACGGAACGAACAACGGAATATCGAGCGCAAAAAAGGAAAGCTCGCGAACGAGCGCTGGGGAACTCACGGCGCTCCGAGCAGAATCTCGCGCCGCAACGCAGGCAAGCCGCGCGCGCCTAGCCGAAAGCCCCAAGCCGCGCTCCGGCGTTGCCTCGCGCGCGACCGTGTGGCTGAGTGCGCGCGCGATGACGCTCTTGCCCCGGCTCCTTCTCGTGTTGGTCGCGTTCACCGGCTCCGCGCTGCTCCGCGCCGCCTCGCTGCAGGATGAAATCACCGCCTTCGTGACGCAGCCGCGTTTCGAGGGTGCGATTTGGGGCGTGAAAATCGTGTCGCTCGACAGCGGCGCCACGCTCGCGGAATTCCAGCCGCGCGTGCGTCAGAGTCCGGCGTCGAACTCGAAGCTCTACACCGGCGCGCTGGCGCTCGCGCATCTCGGCGGCAACTACCGCATCCGCACACCGCTGCTCGCGACCACGGCGGTGCAACCCGACGGCACGCTGCCCGGTGACCTCGTGATCGCGGGCCGCGGCGACCCCAGCTGGGGCGCGCGAGAGAAGCCGCAGGAATTCTGGTCGGTGTTCCAGCCGTTCGTCGACGCGCTGCGTCGCGCCGGCGTGAAACACATTCGCGGCGACGTCGTGGCCGACGGCACCTGGCTGCGCTGTGCGCCCGACGCCGAGAGCTGGACGGTCGACGACATGCGCAACGATTTCGGCGCGGAGGTTTCCGGCGTCACGCTCTGCGATAACTTTGTCGAGCTGCGCGTCGCGCCCGGAGCCAAGCCGGGCGAACCGTGCACGTTCGAGGTGCTGGAGCCGCTTTCGGGACTCACCTTTGTCAACCGCACCCAGACGCTCGAGGCTGACGCGAAATCGCCGCGCGGCGTGGACACGCGCCGCATCTTCGGCACGCAAACCGTCGAGATCGTCGGTGCGTTGCCGGTCGGTGCGAAGCCCGTGAAGACCGAGGCTCCTGTTTTTCGTCCTGCGCAATGGTTCGCCGCCGCACTCAAGGAAGCGCTCGGCCGCGCCGGCATCACCGTCGATGGCCAGGCGCGGAGTGCGATCTGGCCCGAGGCGCCGGTCCGCGCCGACGTCACGCTCGCCGTGCTCGAGTCGCCGCCGCTGCGCGAGCTCGTCGCGGGCTTCATGAAGCCGTCGCAGAATCTCGAAACCGACCTGATCTTCTCGCACCTCGGCGAACTGCGGCGCACCTCGACTACGCCCGCGACGCAACGCAGCGACGAGCTGGCGGTCGAGGCGCTCGAAGGTTTCATGCACGAGTGCGGCGTGCCGGCGAAACAGGTGATCTTCGACGAAGGCTCCGGCCTCTCGCGCAACAACCTCACCACAGCCGAAGCGACGGTCAGCCTGCTCCGCTACATGGCGCGGCACGGCGAGGCGGAGGCGTTCGCCGCTTCGCTGCCGATCGCGGGCCGCGACGGATCTTTGCGGAACCGCATGCGCGGCACCGCGGCCGAGAATAATGTCCACGCCAAGACCGGCGGCCTGCGCTGGTCCGCGACGCTTTCCGGCTATGCTACGACCGCCGCCGGCGAGCGCGTGGCGTTCAGTTTCATGCTCAACCGCCACGTCGGCACGCCGGAGCGCCCCGCGCGCGCCGAGCTCGATGAACTCGCCGTGATGCTCGCGAATTATGCTGCGCGTTAGCCCCAAGATCGACCGTTCGTTGGCTGGAGCTGTAGGGGCGCAGTCTTGCTGCGCCCTTCTGTTGATGCCGCGCTCAAGTGGAGGGCGCAGCAAGACTGCGCCCCTACGGATACGAGTCGGTTGCGCGCTCGCGTTCGCGTTCTTCTTTGCCGGTGCGCTCGCCGCGAGCGAGCCGATCGTTTATGGCACGATCGAGACGCAGACAGCCGCCGGGCCGCTGCGCGGTTTTTGGGCCAAGGTCCATCTCGACGCGCCCGGCATCCACGTCGGCGCCACCGAGCCGCTCACGCCCGCGGCCGGCGACCCGGCGGGCACCGAGGTGAAGCTCCTACCCGTGAACCAATGGGCGCAGGCTAACGGCGCGACGCTCGCGATCAACGCCAGCTTCTTTGCCATGATCAACCCGAAGCCCGGCCCCGGCGAAGACAAGGTCCGCTACACGACCGGTGCAGCGTCGGACATTCGCGGTTTGAGCAAGGGCGAGCACGGCCTCGTCTCACCTGCGCGCGTCATGGGCGGGCGCGGCGATCCGGCGTTGCTCGTGTATGCCGATCACGCGCGCGCAGCCTACGCCACCGACGCCGATCTCGCCGACGTGCGCTGTGCCGTCGCCGGCATCGGCCCGAGCGACGACGGCAAACAACCCGGCACGCTGCTCGTCGAAGCCGGCCGCAATCTCGGCGCCACGGCGCGCGTCGCGCCGAAAGTCCGGCACCCGCGCACGGCGGCTGGCGTCAGCGCGGATGGCAAGACGCTCATCCTCCTCACGGTCGAGGGCCGTCAACCCGGCTACAGCGTCGGCGCCACGCTGCCCGAGATGGCAGACCTCATTATCGAACTCGGCGCGCGCGATGCGGTGGCGTTGGACGGCGGCGGATCGACGTCGTTCTTTTTCAAGCGCGCCGACGGTTCGCTCATCACCAACAAGCCGAGCGACGGCGAGTGGCGTCCCGTCGGCAATCACCTCGGCGTGTGGGTGCGGTGGCCGGAGGCCGCGGCGACACTGACGCAGAAGAAACAACCATGAGCGGTCGCGCCGAAACAAGCTTTTCGAGGTGGGCGTCGGCGTCCCCGACGACGCCAGTTGCGGCCGGGATTCACACACTCGTCGCCGCCGAGGCTTGCGCACTCGTCGCCGCCGGGACGTCGGCGATCACCTACCCGGTGCGGACACGCACAGTTTCCCATGAAACCCTCTGAGCGTCTCGTTTCCCTCGACGCCTTTCGCGGCGCGACGATCGCGGGCATGCTGCTCGTGAACAATCCGGGCACGTGGAGCGCGATTTACCCGCCGCTCGAGCACGCGAAGTGGCACGGCTGGACGTTCACCGACACGATTTTTCCGAGCTTCCTCTGGATCGTCGGCGTGTCGCTCACGCTCTCTACGGCGCGTCGCGTCGAGAGCGGCGCGGACCGCGCGCAGTTGTTCCGCCACGTGCTGCAACGCGCCGCGATCATCTTCGGGCTCGGGCTGCTGCTGGCGGCGTTTCCGTTCGGGCTGTTGCCGACGCACCATTTCGCGCCGTTGTCGTTGCGCATTCCCGGCGTGTTGCAGCGCATTGCGGTCTGCTATCTGGTCGCGAGCGCGATTTTTCTCCGCACCGGCTGGCGCGGACAACTCGCGTGGGCGGCGGCGCTGTTGTTGGGTTATTGGGCGTTGCTCACGCTCGTGCCAGTGCCGGGCTACGGGGCGGGCCTGATCGACCAACCGAAGGGCAATCTCGCGTGGTGGATCGATTCGCACGTGCTCGCGGGACACACGTGGTCCGGCGCGCCGGCGCCGGGTTTCGACCCGGAGGGCATTCTCTCGACGTTGCCCGCGATCGCGACGGTGCTGTGCGGCACGCTCGCGGGCTACTGGCTGCGCGGCGCACGCGCGCCGGCGAAGACGTCGCTCGGTCTCGTGGCGGGCGGCGTGGTGTTGCTCGCGCTCGGCACGGCGTGGGGCACGGTCTTCCCGATCAACAAGAACCTCTGGACGAGTTCCTACGTGGTGACGATGGCCGGCTGGGCGGCGGTGTGGTTCGGCGTGTTCCACTGGACGATCGATGTGCGCGGGTGGCGGCGTTGGGCGCTGCCGTTCACGGTTTACGGCATGAACGCGCTCGCGATGTTCGTGCTCGCGGGACTGATCGGCCGGCTGATCACGCTGATCCAGTGGACAGGCGCGGGCGGCGCGCGCGTCACGCTGAAGGGTGCCATCTACGACAACTTGTTCGCATCGTGGCTGAGCCCGCTGAACGCCTCGCTGGCGTTCGCCGTGGCTTTCGTGCTGGTCTTCCTCGCGTTCGCGGCGGCGATGTGGCGACGCGGCTGGTTCATCAAGGTATGAGCCGCGCGTGACATTGGTGCGAAGGAGTGGGATACGTGAGCCGCACGCGCCGGTTGACGCGGGGCGGGGGAGATTTTAAGCGGAAGGCTCCATGAAACGCCTCCTCACGCTCTTCGCTCTCGCGCTGCTGCTCGCCGGTTGCAGCAACATGCCCGCGCCGGACGGCAAGCTCGCGGCGGCGTCCGCCAGCGCGAGTCACGGACCGCGCTGACGCGCCGCGTCGCGGCGCGCGACGGCGTCAGAACGCGTCTTGCGCAATGAAGTCCGCGGGCGCGTGCCGGCGGAACGCCTCGATGGCTTCGTATTCGGCGAGGCCGAGGGCATTGTAGGCCTGGGCGAGGC
Organism: Candidatus Didemnitutus sp.; assembly: GCA_019634575.1. Classification (NCBI taxonomy): domain Bacteria; kingdom Pseudomonadati; phylum Verrucomicrobiota; class Opitutia; order Opitutales; family Opitutaceae; genus Candidatus Didemnitutus; species Candidatus Didemnitutus sp. The sequence continues at coordinate 2,725,942 of JAHCAY010000001.1, read as the reverse complement.
GGCGGCTGCGATCCTCGGTGCGTTGCCAGAATTCGCGGCGATCTTCGCCGAGGAAGAGCGCCTGGTCCTTCTGCGTCTCGTGGCGGAAGATCGCGCGGCGGCGGCGGAGCACTTCTTGCGGACTGAGCGGCACGGCGAGGTCGATCTCGTCGAGCGGCCACTCGGCCCACGCGCCGCGATAGAGCCAGAGTTCGCTCTGGTCGAGCCACGCGGCTTTTTCCTGCGCGGCTTGCGCGAGGGCGTCGCGGAGGACGTGCAGACAGAGGCGGTGCGTGCCGTGCGGGTCGTCGAGATCGCCGGCGGCGTAGATCAGGTGCGGTTGCACTTCGTCGAGCACGCGGCGGAGGCGGGCGACGTCCTCGGCACTGTAGCGGCGCGTGCGCGGGGCGGCGCCGTAGAAAGGCAGGTCGAGGAAATGCAGGCGCGCTTCCGGCACGCCGCAGACGCGGGCGGCGGAGATGGCTTCGTGGCGGCGGATGAGACCTTTCCAGCGCGCAAGTTCCGCGGTCGGGGCGACGGTGCCGGCGGTGAGTTCGCCGCAGATGGCTTCGAGGCGCGCGCGGTTGGTGACGTCCACCAGTCCGCTGTCGCGCATGAAGGCGAGGACGCGCCATGCGGCCTCGTCGGAGACGGCGTTGGCGCCGGAAACCTCGTAGGCGATGTGCACCTCGTGACCGTGATCGACGAGCCGGCAGAGCGTGCCGCCCATTGAGATGACGTCGTCGTCGGGATGCGGCGAGAGCACGAGCACGCGTTTCGGGAAGACGTTGGCGGATTTCGCGCGGAGTGGGCGGACGGGGGCGTCGCCGGGTTTGGCGCGGCGCGGATCGCGGCCGCCAGGCCAGCCGGTGATCGTGTGCTGCATCTCGTAGAATCCGGCAAGGTTGGCTTCGTAAGCGGAGCCTTGGGCGCGGAGCAGATCCTGGAGGCCGGCTTCGTTGTAGTCGTCGTCAGTGAGTTTGAGGATGGGCTTTCGGCGCAGTTGCGAGAGCCAGAGGATGGCGCGGCGCGTCATGCGTTCGTCCCACGCGAGGCCTTGCTCCTCCAGCGGGCCGATCTGCCATGGGGTGCGGAAGCGCGTGAGCGAGCCGGCGGCGGCGGCATCGAGCACGAAGGTCGCGTGGGCGTGCTCCTGGAGAAACGACGCGGTGACGTGCGAACTCACCTCGTCCTCGATGGCGGTGCGGACGATATCGGCCTTGTGCTGGCCCCACGCCATGAGGATGAGGCGGCGGGCATTGAGAATGGAGCGCACGCCCATCGTGATGGCGTAGCGCGGCGTGTGGGCATCGCCGCCGAAGTCGCCGGCCGCGTCGCGGCGGGTGAGGGGATCGAGCGAAACCAGGCGTGTGAGCGAATGGCGCGGGCTGCCCGGCTCGTTGAAACCGATGTGACCGGTGCGACCGATGCCGAGGATCTGGATGTCGATGCCGCCGGCGGCTTGGATCGCGGCTTCGTAGGCGGCGCAATGCGCATCGACCTCGCTCTTCGCGATCGTGCCCGACGGCACGTGCGTGCGTGCGGGGTCGATGTCGATGTGATCGAAGAGATGGTGCTGCATGAACCGCCGGTAGCTCTGGGGGTGCGTTGGCGGCAGCGCGAAATACTCGTCGAGGTTGAAGGTCGTCACCCCCTTGAAGCTCAAGCCCTCTTCGCGGTGCAGGCGCACCAACTCGGCGTAGACGCTCACTGGCGTGGAACCGGTCGCCAGGCCGAGCACGCAAGGCCGACCGGAGGCCGCCCGCGTGCGGATGAGCGCGGCGATTTCCGCGGCGACGGCGCGCGACGCCTCCCGACTGTGCGCGAAGACGGAGATGGGCGCGTGTTCGAATCGGCAGCGTTCGAGCAGAGGGAGCGAGTTCATGGGGGACGGCCAGAATAGGGCTCGCGCTCGCCACGACAACTAGCAGAAACGACGAAGTTTTTGACAAAAATGCCACAACCCGCCGCCCCCGACCTGAGGAAACTCGTCTCGAAACTGCCGCAGCCGAACTTCCAGCTGCTCGGCCGCCGACCGGCCCCGCTCCCGTTACCGGCGAACATCGTGTGCTTCCAACGCCAAAGCGCCAACGAGCTCAACAAGCCCCGCCGCGGCCGCGCGCTGCACCACCGCTTCGTGCTCATGTGCGCGCTGCGCACGGCCGTCACCGTGTGCGTCGACGACCGGAATCTCCGGCTCGATCCCGGCGAGGCGCTGTTGGTGTTTCCCTTCCAGTTCCACCACTACACGCAGGCGCAGCGCCCGGATATTTCGTGGCTTTTCGTGACTTTCGAGCTGAACGACGCCGAGCCGCTGGCGGCGCTGCGCTACCGGCCGTTCGCGCTGACGCGCATGCTCCGCGCCCTCGTGGCCGAACTCGTCGAAGCTTACGAGACCGAGCGCACGGAGGAGCTGCCGGTGCTGCTGCTGGCCCTGCTTCTCGCACGCATGCGCCGCCTGAAACACCCGACGTCGCACCCGGTCCCGCCGCCCGCGCCGGAGCCCGACCAGGGGCTGATGATCCGAATCAATCAAATCGCGCAACGCACCGGCGCGACGCCGAGCATCAAGGAGCTGGCCCGCTCGCTCGGCATCAGCTCGAGCCACCTGCGTGCCCGCTTCCGCGCCTCCTGCGGCGTGAGCATCGGGCGGCATCTGCGCCGGCTGCGCCTGGAGCAGGCCTGCGGGTTGTTGCGGCTGGGTCCGCAGCGCGTGTCCGAGATCGCGGAACAATGCGGCTTCGGCTCGATCTACAGTTTCTCGCGCGCGTTCCGCCTGGCCTACGGCATCTCGCCGCTGGCCTTCCGCCACAGCGGCAAGGCCGCACCCGGTCGCCGGACCTGATTTCGCCGGTGAATCAGCATTGTCAGAAATGATGAACTTTTTGACGAAAATGTCAGAGGGTTTTCCGGCTTCGCTCTGAGCGCGCGACACCGGTCGGAACGACGAGAGAATTCGACTTGGACGACGGCACGGTTGGGCGTAACCGAGAAGTTCTAACACCTCGGCTGCGTTTCCCCCTTCGTTTCTGACGCGGCCAAAACCTGCATACCATGAGCATCCAGATCGTGAGTCGCACTCCGTTCGTCCGGCTGTTGCGCGACGCAACCAGCCTTTTCGTCCTCCTCGCCACGGGCCTCGTCGCCCTCGCCGCCGACACCGGCCGCGTCGCCGGCACCGTCGTCAGTAAAAGCACAGGCAACGTCCTCCAGGGCGCACAAGTTACCGTGCAGGGCCGCACCGGTTACTCCGATGAGAGCGGTCATTTCGTCATTTACGATGTGCCGACGGGCAACGCGCAAGTCGTCGCGAGCTACTCGGGCTTCAAGGACCTGACCCAAGACATCATCGTCGCCTCCGGCAATCAATCCGACCTCACCCTCACGCTGGAAACCGCGGATATCGTGCAGCTCGAACCTTTCACGGTGCAAACCGTCAAGGAAGGCCAGGCGCTCTCCGTCACGCAGCAGCGCAACGCCTCGAACGTGAAAAACGTCGTCGCGCTCGACGAGTGGGGCGTTCTGCCGACGCAGAACATCGGCGAACTTTTCTCCCGCCTGCCCGGTATCTCGTTCACCATCGACGAGGATAACCTGATCAACAACGTCAGTGTGCGCGGCATGCCCTCGAGCTATACCCGCCTCAATGTCGACGGCCTGCCGACCACCGGCGTCGGCGGCGACGGCCGCAGCGCCACGCTGCACTCCTTCTCCGCGGCGAACTACGAGCAGATCGAAGTCATCGCCGGCCAGACGCCCGACAAACGCGCCGATTCGCTCGGCGGCCAGCTCAACCTCAAGACCCGTTCGCCACTCGCGATGACGGAAAAGCGTCGCGTCACCTACAGCGCCAGCGCCCGCCTCTCGGCGCCGTGGGCCGATCGCAGCGAGCAGCGCAAAAAACACCCGATCCAGCCTGTCACCAGCTTCTCTTATCAGGAGCGGTTCGATGTCTTTGGCGGCACCAACAACCTCGGCATCTCGATCAACGCTTCCTACTCCGAGATCGTGAACATGATCGTTTACGACAGCTTCTTCTACCAAGCCACGACTGACCCGACGGTCACGCCGGCGTTCAACGACTACACGACGCAAGCCGGTCAAAACACACGCTTCATTACCGGCATGAACATTCGTGCCGACTACCGCGTCTCACCGCGCACGACGTTCTCGCTGCGCTTCCTCTACAACGCCGGCTCCGAGCCCTACTACGACCGCGTGAAGATCGATCCGCTCGGCAATACGACCGTCGGCACCACTGGCACCGCTTCGGTCCTGCCCGGCTTCACGGAAAATCGCACCGAACTCCGCCAGACCGGCACCGCGGGCGCCACCCGCATGGACCTCGATATGTGGCGCTTCGGTTTCTACAGCAAGAACCCCACCGGCACCTTCGTCGGCGAGCACGATCTCGGCGCGCTGAAGGTCGACTACGCGCTGCGTTGGAGCAACACGCGCTGGCACTCCGCCGCCGGTCGCGATCGTCTCGGCGGCCAGCTCACAATGCGCGCCGACAATATCGGATTCATCCTCGATAAATCCGACCTCAACGGCCAAGTCTTCACCCAGACCGCCGGCAAGAGCGTGTTCGATCCCGCCAGCTACACCTCGAACATCGTCTTCACCAAGCGCGACACTGTCACCCGCACCAACGAGGTCACCGGTTCAGTCAACGCCTCCTACACCCTGCCGACCGCGCTGCCGATCGTGATCAAAACCGGCGCCGACAGCGTCAACCGCCGCGTCAACAACTTCCAAGTCAACCCGCGCCGCTGGAATCGCAATGTCGACCCCACCCCGGCCCCCGGCTCCCTCACTGGCGCGCAGATCCCGCTCTCGGGTTATCCCCTGATGGAACTGACGCCCTTTGAAATCAAAAACGGCAACGGCCTGCGCATCCCGGTCTTCGATCCCGTCGCAGTCAGCAAGGATCTCGGCGACACCACCAAGTGGACCGAGGACCTCGTCTACGCGGCCCAGCAACCCTACGTCAACCGCCGCATCATGGAGGAAGGCGTCGATTCCGGATATATCCAAGGCACGATGAAATGGGGCAAGCTCACCGTCCTCGGCGGCACCCGCTACGAAGCCGCGCAGGTGAACACGTTCAACTACATCAAGCGCTTTTCGACCTCCACGGCGGTCGAACCCGATCCGGTCAAGCGCGCGGCCATCGACTATCAGGGTCACTACACGAAGGGCACCTACAACAACCTCTTCCCGAGCATCCACTTCGCCTACGATATCACGCCGAACCTGAAGGCCCGCGCCAGCTGGTCCACCAGCTACGGCCGCCCGACGCTCGCGCAACTGGTGCCGTCCATCAGCTTCAGCGACGCGAACCAGACCGTCACCGCCGGCAATCCCGCCCTGAAGCCCCAATACGCGAAGAACATCGACCTGAAGCTCGAGTATTACCCGAAGACCGGCGGCGTCATCTCCTTCGGCGTCTTCCAAAAGAAGATCACCGACTACATCATCAACCGCACCCTCGCGGACAAGATCGGCTCCGGCCCGGACAACGGCTTCGAAGGCAACTTCGAGGGCTACACGCTCACCGCTCCGGTGAACGCCGGCAATGCCGACCTGCAAGGTTGGGAATTCGACTATCGCCAGCGCTTCACGTTCCTGCCCGGCCTGCTCAAGGGTCTCGGCTTCTCGGCCAACTACACCTGGCTGCGCACCACTGGCAACTTCGGCGCCGCCACCGAAATCGCACCGAACGACGTCCCCGGTTTCATTCCCGAGACCGGCAACGTGCGCCTCACCTACAACTACAAGAACCTCGGTCTGTCCGCCGGCGCGAGCTACACGGGCGAGCACATCAGCGGCGCCGGCACCGAACCGGTCTCGCCGCTCACTCCGTCTCCTGCGCGCCTCTACCGCACCAGCCTTACCACCTACAATGTGGGTGCGACCTATCGGCTGAATCCCAACATGACCTTGTTCATCGATCTCAACAACATCACGCAGGACGGCCCGGTCGCCTACCGCTCCATCCCGTCGCGCATGCGCTTGGTCTACCTGTCCGACGTCACAGTGAACTTCGGCATCAGCGGCCAGTTCTGAGCGATCCGCTCGGCATGCCTCTTTCGAGCCCTCCCTCGGGAGGGCTCTTTTTTTCGGAACCTATCCTTTTGGCCCAGCCCGCTGGCGAGGATTCTGCTTGGACCCGCAAGCACTTCTACTAGACACCTCTCAAGCTCCGCCGAACCCGGAGCGCTAACACACATCCCTGCGGGCCAGCAGCGTGCACACCCACGCGTTCGCCGGTCTCGCTGCGAGCTTAGTCCCAACCCTACACACGAACCGTATGAACGCACGTTACTCCTGGAGTCGTCGTCTCCTGTTGGCGGCCTTGGCCGCGACATCGACGGCCTCCCTCGCGGTGGCCCAATCCGCTCCCGCTCCGCTCGAAGACAAGAAAGCCGACGAAGCCGTTAAGCTCGAGAAATTCATCGTCACCGGCTCCTCCATCAAGCGCCCCGCCGACGAAGGCGCGCTGCCCATCTCCGTGTTCTCCAAGCTCGACCTCGAGCAGGAAGGCATCGCGAGCGCCGAGCAGCTGATCATGAACCTCAACATCAACGGCAACGGCCTCGACAACCTCGCGTCGAACGCCGACGTCGTCGCCGGCGCCGCCCGCGGCAACAACGGCGCCACCTCCGCCAACCTTCGCGGCCAAGGCTCGAACGCCACCCTCATCCTCCTCAACGGCCGCCGCGTCGCTTCGCACGGCCTCAACGGCGGCGTGGTCGACCTGAACTCCATCCCCTTCGCCGCCATCGAGCGCGTCGAAGTCCTCAAGGACGGTGCCTCCGCCGTCTACGGCACCGATGCCATCGGCGGCGTCATCAACTTCATCACGAAGTCCGACTTCCGTGGCCTCGTCGCCAACGCCTCCTCCGACATCACCGAGGCCGGCGGCGGCAACATCTTCCGCTACTCCCTCGTCGGCGGCTGGGGCAGCCTGAACAAGGACGGTTGGAACATCATGGCCTCCCTCTCGCTCGCCGACCACAAGATGCTCCGCGGCGACCAGCGCGACTTCGTCAACACCTTCCAGCCCGCGCGCGGCATCTCGCCCGACACCCGCGGCGCTCCGATCGCGACGATCTTCCCGATCTCCACCCTCTACACCATCATCAGCCGCGACAATCTGAACAACACCGGTCGCAGCACCGGCCCCATCGATCCCGCCGGCACCATCGCCCTCAGCGGCGGCATCAACATCCTCGACCTCCCGACGAATACCGCCGGTTACGCCGGTTACGATGGCATGGGACCCTACGAGGAACTCCTCTGGAACGTCCCCTCCGCCAAATACGCCTCCGCCTGGGACACCGGCCGCGCCGCCGCCCTCCAGCAGCCGGTCAAGAACACCAACTTCGTCAGCCGCGGCTCCTACAAGATCGGTGAGCACACCCTCACCGCCGAAGCCGTCATCGGCCGCTCCGACTCCACCAAGAGCTTCTCGCCGAACCAAATCACCTCCGGCACCTCGAGCAGCGCGACCTCCATCAGCCTGCCGTTCCTCAACCTCGCTTACCCGAGCACCGGCGCCGACTACAACCGCGTCTACCAGGCCCTCACCGCCTTCTTCCCCACCAGCGTGATCAACTACGGCCAGCCGATCGCCTTCCGCTGGCGCGCCATGCCGCTCGGCAACCGCGAGATTCGCACCATCAGCGACACCCGCCGCTTCCTCGTCGGCATGGAAGGCCCGCTGCCGTTCTTCCACGACTGGGAATACCGCACCGGTCTCGCCCAGGCCCAGAGCCAGAGCAAATCCAAGCTCATCAGCGGCTACTTCTACGCCTATCCGTTCGCGGCCCTCATCAACACCGGCGTCGTCAGCCCCTTCAGCTTGACGCAGACCCCCGAAGCCCAGGCCGCGCTCGATAAGACGCGCGCCGACGGCGTCCAGCTCTACGGCGGCAAGTTCACCAACACCACGTGGGACCTCACCACCTCCGGCCCGCTCTGGAAACTCCCCGCCGGCGAGATCCAGGCCGCTGTCGGCTTGGACTACCGCAAGGAAGAATACAAATTCAACGGCGCCAGCACCGCGTATGCGACCCCGACCGACGTCCAAAACTACGTCTTCAACGCCCCGTTCGACAACGCCCTCGCCACCGCCGGCACGCTCAGCCGCACCGTGAAGGCCGTCTTCGCCGAACTCCAAGTCCCGATCATCAAGGGCGTCGACCTCAACGTCGCCGGCCGCCGCGACGACTACACCGGCTTCGGCTCCACCACCAACCCGAAGGTCACGCTGCGCATCTCCCCGACTGACAAGATCCTCATCCGCGGCTCCTACAGCACCGGCTTCCGCGTCCCGACCTTCAAGCAGCAGTTCGACCCGTCGTTCGAGTCCGCCTACTCCGGCGCCGACCTCGTCGACCCGACGAACGGCCAGCCGATTCCCGCCAACAGCGTGAACATCATCAGCGGCGGCAAGCCCGACCTCCAACCCGAGGAAGCCGACATGGTCTCCTACGGCGTCGTGATCTCGCCGCTCAAAAACATCACGATCGGCGCCGACTGGTGGTCCGTGAATCGCGACGGCACCATCCAGACCCTCGCGAGCGCCGCGACCCTGCTGGCCAACTACCAGCTCTTCCCCGACCGCATCACCCGCGTCAACGGCACGATCACCAAGCTCGACATGCGCCCGCTCAACGCCGGCTCCACCGAGACCAGCGGCATCGAATACACTGGTCGCGGCGAGTTCGACCTCTTCGGCGGCAAGATCGTCGGCGACGTCAACGTCTCCCAGCTCCTCAAGAAACGCTCCAAGCTCATCGCCTCCGCGCCGTGGGGCAACAGCGAGGTTGGCCGCTTCACCCGCTCCTCCGACATCGGCCTGAAGTGGAAATACACCGCCGCCGTCTCCTATCGTAAAGGCAAGTGGACCGCCCGCCTCAGCCAGCTCTACCGCGCCGGCTACATGGACTACGTGCCGCCCGGCATCGCCAACGGCGCATACCTCGCCAAGGCCACGGAATACAACCCGAAGGTCGGCGAATACATCACCTACAATGCGTCGCTGACCTACCGTTGGAGCAAGGACATCACCATCATCGCCGGCATCAAGAACCTGCTGAACGAAGATCCTCCGTTCTCGATCGCCTACGACACCAACACCGGCGCCGGCAGCTCGTGGGAACCCCGCGTCGCCGATCCGCGCGGCCGCTCCTTCACGCTCTCGGTCGAATACAAGCTGTTCTAACCGGACAGAAAACGCGTGCCCCGCGCGCGCGTTCCGACACACTCAACGGGGCGATCCACACCGGGTCGCCCCTTTTTCTTCCCCTCTCATGTCTTTCTCTCCCACTCGCCGTTTCGCCTTTGCAACACTGCGCTCATTCGCCGCTGGGTGGCCCGCGACCTCCGGGCGCGGGTTGATCGATGCGCGAACTCTCCTCCCGCGCCCGGAGATCGCGGGCTACCTCGCCGGCGCCTTGCTCGCCTTTACGGCAGCCCTTATGTTCCCAGCGCCGGCGTGCGCCGCCGATTCTGCGCCCCGCCCCGCCGAGCAACTCGCCGCCGTTCCCCTCTACCAATTCACCGAGCCCGAAGTCGGCGCCTACCTCGCGCACCTGCACACCACCGAGCCCGACCTGCGCCAGCGCATCGTCCACCTCGCGCGCAAAAACCTCGGCCAGCCCTACGAGCTCTACCTCCTCGGCGAAATGCCGTTCGAGACCTACGATCCGCAGCCGCTCTACTGCATCGCCAAGAGCGACTGCCTCGTCTTCACCGAGCACACGCTCGCCATGGCGCTCACGGCCGACTGGACGAGCTTCATGCGCCTGCTCCAACGCATCCGCTACCGCGACGGCCAGATCGGCGTCGTCACCCGCAACCATTTCACCGAGACCGACTGGAATCCCTCCAACCGCTGGCTCGCCACCGACATTACCGCCGAACTCGCCGGCCCGCGCGCCGTGAAGTTCTACGAGAAGATCGACCGCTCCCGCTTCCTTAAAAACCGCTACAAGCTCGACGTCTCCATCCCGGTCGAGGACCACCGCGACACCTTCTTCCCCTACGCCGAGGCGCCCACGCTCGCCGCGCAGCTCCAGGACGGCGACATCATCGAAGTCGTCCGTGGCGTCGTGAAAAAAGGCGCGCCCGCCAACGATATCTTCGGCGGCAGCGCCTGGATCGGCCACGTCGGTCTCGCTGCGCACGGCCCCGAGGGCACGCTGCACATCATCCACTCCTCCGATCCGAAGGTCCGCGAAGAAACGCTCGCCGCCTTCATCGCCCGCGAAACCGCGCACAACGCCGAGCGCGATGCCGCCGGCAAGCCGCGCCTCCTCGGCTTCAAGTTCCTCCGCCTCGCCGCCGACCCACTCGCCAATCTCAAAAAACTCGACGGCCCCGACGCCCCGCATGTCACTCTCCCGGGTGGCGGCCGGCTCTGACGCCGCTACGCTGGCGCGCGGCATGAAACTCCTCTTCTCCGAAGCCAAGCCCGACTACGCGCACTACGTCTTTCCCTACGCCGTCTGGGCCTTTCCCGAGTCGCACGAGACGCCGGCCGACCTGTTCGCCGCCGGCTTCCTCGCCTCCACGCCGGAGATGAAACGCTTCTACCTCTGCCGCCACACCCGCGTGAACCTCGCGCAATTCGCGCCCTCCTCGGAAAACCGCCGCATCCTCCGCCGCGGCGAAAACCTCCGTGTCGCGCTCGTCCCGCGCGCCGAATTCGAACTCACGCCCGCGCGTCGCGACTTCGCCCACGCCTACTCCACCGCGAAATATCCGCCCGGCATGTCCGACGAGCGCCTCACGCGCCTCTTCAACTCGCCGCTCACCACGCACGTCCTCGTCGCCGCCGATCCCGCGCAACCCGGCGTCGAGATTGGTTTCGCTGCGCTCTACCTCGAGCCGAACCGCGCCGCCTTCTACTCCTACTCGTTCTACGACCTCGCGCACCCCAACCGCAGCCTCGGCCTCTTCATCATGACGAGCACCGTCGCCGAGCTCGCCCGCCAAGGCTACGCGCACCTCTATCTCGGCACCTGTTACGCCGAAAACGCCCTCTACAAATCGCAGTTCGCCGGTTTTGAGTTCTTCAACGGCGCCCGCTGGTCCGCCAACGTCGGCGAACTGAAAGCCATCCTCCACCGCCAAGCCGCACCCGAAACCGAAGGCCACCTCCTCGAAGACGCCGCCTTCACCGCCGCCCACGGCCTCACCGATCTCCCCGCTCTCGCTGCGGCCAGCCCGTTCCGCACCTGATCCACCTGTCTTGTCATCGCGAGGCGCGTCGCGCGCCGTGGCGATCCATCTGACTTCCTGCCATGTCCATTCCTGCTGCGATCTCCTCGCTCCCGTCGCGCCGCGCCGAACTCGTCGCGCTCCTCGAACGCTGGGCCGCCATCAACTCCGGTTCGAGCCACGCCATCGGCCTCGCTCGCATGGCCGCCGAACTCCGCGCAACCTTTGCCGCCGCGTTCCCCGCCGCGCAATTCGAGGAACTCTCCGCCGACGCCGAAGGCTACAACCCGCCGGGCGTGAAAGCGCTCCGCTTCCGCCTCCGCCCGAGCGCGCCGCTCCAAGTTTTCCTCTGCGGTCACTACGACACCGTCTACGGCGCCGACGACCCGTTCCAGACCTGCCGCTGGCTCGATGCCGACACGCTCAACGGCCCCGGCGTCACCGACATGAAAGGCGGCCTCGTCGTCCTGCTCGCCGCGCTCCAAGCCTTCGAGCAAACCCCGCACGCCGCGCAAATCGGCTGGGAAATCCTGCTCACGCCCGACGAGGAAACCGGCACGCACGGCACGCGCCACCTTTTCGAGGAAGCCGCGAAGCGCCACCACTTCGGCTTCGTCTTCGAGCCCGCGCGCCCGAGCGGTGACATCATCCACTCGCGCAAAGGCACCGGCGGCGCCATCGTCACCTGCCACGGTCGCGCGTCGCACGCCGCGAAAATTCCCAACGACGGCCGCAGCGCCATCCTCGGCCTCGCCGCCTTCGCCCTCGCCGCCTCGAAGATTCCCGCCGAGCTGCCCGGCACGCTCGTCAACGTCGGCAACATCAAGGGCGGCTCGCCCGCCACGAACGTTGTCCCCGATTTCGCCCAAGCCGAGCTCGACCTCCGCGTCACGCAGATGAGCGACGAGCCGCAACTTTTCGCCCGCCTTCGCGCCGTCGCCGCCGAAGTCGCCGCCACTTACGAGGTGAAATTCGACCTCAACCTCTGGCTCAACCGTCCGCCCAAGGAAAACCACGCGACCGAGGCGAAACTCTTCCCCGAGTTCCAACGCGCCGCGTTCGACGTCGGCCTGAAGCCCTTCAACTGGGTCCATGGCGGCGGCGCGTCCGATGGCAACTTCCTCGGCGCGGCCGGCCTCCCGTGCTTCGACGGCATCGGCCCCGAAGGCGACCACCTCCACAGCGCCCGCGAATACTGCCGCGTCGCCACGATCGCGCCGCGCGCGCAAAACGTTGCCCTCTTCCTGCACCGCCTCGCGAGCGGCGAGACCCCGTTCCCCAGGTAGCCTGCGACCTCCGGGCGCAGGTTGTTGAAACACCGGAACCGGTGGGGGCGGTTGCCCTCAACCGCCCTTTTCGCGCCCTGCGGCGAAAAAATCCGCCGAAACTTTGTCACCGCTTCGGTCTTTCCGGGCACTACTAGGTGCGACACGATGAAAGCGCCCGAAGTCATGGCCCTGCTCAACACTGCCAGCGATGCCGATCTGGTCGCCGCCTGCCTCGGCGGCAATCGCTCCGCGTTCGAACAGATCGTCGAGCGCTACCAACGCCTGCTCTGCTCGCTGGCCTACTCGTCGCTCGGCGATGTCGCCGCGAGCGAGGACGTCGCGCAGGAAACCTTCATCACCGCGTGGCTGAAACTCGGCGAATTGCGCGAACCGGAAAAACTCCGCGCGTGGCTCTGCTCCATTCTCCGTTTCAAGATCAGCCACGCGCGCCGGCGCGACGGACGCGAGCCCGCCCGCCGCGCCGCGCCGCTCGACCACGCGCTCGAACTCCCGAGTGACGAACCCTCGGCCGACATCGCCGCCGCCGACCGCGACGATCAGGCGCTCGTCTGGCAGGCCCTGCGCAACCTGCCGGAAACCTACCGTGAGCCGCTCGTGCTGTTCTACCGCGAGCATCGCTCGATCGAGCATGTCGCCGCCGAGCTCGATCTCACCGAGGATAACGTGAAACAGCGCCTCGCGCGCGGCCGCAACATGCTCAAGGAGCAGGTGCTCGCGCTCGTCGAAGGCGCGCTCGCGCGCAGCACGCCGGGCCGCGTGTTCACGGTGGGCGTGCTCGCCGCGCTCCCCGCGCTGTCGCCGCCCGCCAAGGCCGCCGTCGCCGGCACCGCCGCCGCGGCGGCGACGAAAGGCGCGGGCGGCCTCGCGAAGTTCGCCCTCTTCGCGACCATTCTCGCCTCGGTCAGCGGCTTCATCACGACGGTGATGACGCTGCGCATGAACCTCGACCAAGCCCGCACCGCGCGCGAGCGGCGCGTCGTGGTCGTGACCACCGCCGTGCTCTTCGGCAGCTTCATCGGTTTTCTGCTGTTCATCTTCGGACTGCGGATCGCCGCCATGCGCTGGCCGGGGCAATTGCCCGCGATCGCCGTGGTTCATCACGTCGCGCTCGTGCTGTTCTCCTTCGCCTGGTCGTTCGCGCTGATCCGTTCGCTGCGCATCGGCCGCGAGTTGCGTTCGGCGGAGCGGCTGCGCGAACCGGAAAAATTCTCGCACCCGTCCGACCGCGCCGACTCGCGCCTCGCCGAATATCGCAGCCGCGCGACGCTGCTGGGCCTGCCGCTGGTGCACCTCCGTTTTTCCACGCCTGATGCCGATCGGGGTCCCGCGGTTGGCTGGATCGCCGGCGGCGATCGCGCGATCGGCGTGCTGTTCGCCTTCGGCGGTTGGGCCGTCGGCCTCGTCAGCGTGGGAGGTGTCGCGCTCGGTGCGCTCACGCTCGGCGGAGTGAGCCTCGGCCTGCTGAGCCTCGGCGCGATTTGCTTCGGCGGCGTGGCGGTCGGGTCCGTGTCGGTCGGCTGGCACGCGTCCGGTTCGCTGTCAGCCACCGCGTGGGAAACCGCGCGCAGCGCCAATCTCGCGTTCTCGCAGCACATCGCCGCCGCGCCGTTCGCCCTCGCGCCGCACGCCAACGACGGCGTCGCGCAGCGCATGATGGCCGATCCCAACGCCGGCCGCGACTGGCTGATTTTCTGCGCGCTCATCGTCGTGCTGAGCCTCGTGCCGACGACGCTCTACGCGCGCGCCGTGCGCCGGCGCATCGCACGTCCGCCCGACTAACCCGGCGCTCCTTCCTCGTCCTTCCCCTGACACCGCTGCCGCGGTGCGAGGCGTGAGCTTTGCCCGCCCCTTTCCCATGATCCATCCCACTCCCGAATCATCCGTTGCGCGCACCGCGGCACTCGACCGCTTGCGCTCGCTGCTCACCTTGCTCGTGATCGCCCACCACGCGGTGCTGGCGTATTTCCTCTACGCGCCGCCGCCCGGCGCGTTCGACGGCTCCCTGATCTGGGGCGCCTTTCCCATCATCGATGCCGCGCGCGCCCAGGGCGTCGATCTATTGGTGCTGTGGAACGACTCGTTTTTCATGGCGCTGATGTTCCTGCTCGCGGGCCTGTTCACGGGGCCGAGCCTCGCGCGCAAGGGCACGGGCGGCTTCCTGCTCGATCGCTTCGCGCGCCTCGGCTTGCCGTTCATCGTCAGCGCCGGCGTGCTCGCGCCGCTGGCCTATTACCCGGCCTATCTGCAACGCGCGTCCGCGACGGCCGCGACCGGTTTCTTCGACGCTTGGGCGAAACTCCCGAACTGGCCCGCCGGCCCGGCGTGGTTCCTGTGGGTGTTGCTCGCGTTCAGTGCTCTCGCCGCGCTGTTGCACGTCACACTGCCGCGGGTGTTCGAGGCGTTGACGAGTGCGGGCGAATGGCTCCGCGCGCGACCGTCCTGTCTGGTGGGCGCGTGGATCGTCGCCGCGCTGCTGGCCTACATGCCGATCGTGATGAAGGTGGACTACATGCACTGGGCGAGCTGGGGCCCGTTCTTCGTGCAGAGTTCGCGCGTGCTCCTCTATGCGATGTATTTCTTCTACGGCGTCGCCCTCGGCGGACGCGGCGACGGCGCGCGCGAGCTCGTCGCGCCGACCGGCCCGTTGGCGCGGCGTTGGGTGCTCTGGCAAGTCGCGGCAGGCGTCGTGTTCGTGGTGTTCGTCGTCGCCGTGGTCGTGAATGGCATCAAGGCCTCGCGCGGCGAGTTCTCCCTCGCGTGGGGTGTGACCGCCGGCGTGCTGATGACCGTGAGCGGCGTGGTCACGAGCACGGGACTGCTCGCGTGGGCCGCCCGGAAAGGCGGCACCGAAAACGCGATTTGGGCGAGCCTGCGCCGCAACGCCTACGGCATGTATCTCGTGCACTACGTGATCGTCATCTGGCTCCAATACGCGCTCCTCGCCTTCGCGCTGCCCGGATTGGTGAAGGCGATCCTCGTCACCGCGGTCGGCATCGGCCTGAGCTGGGCCGCGACTGCCGCCCTGCGCCGCCTGCCCGGTCTGCGTGCAATCCTCTGAGGGAGTAGGCGAGGGCGGCGGTCTGCCACCGCCCTGGCCTCAACCCGGCAGCCACAATCCGCCCAACACCGCCGGCCGCGCCGCTCCCGTCACGGCCGGGCAGTTGCCCGGCGCGCCGTGCACGCGCTGTCGCGCCAGCCACGCGAACGCCATCGCTTCCACCCAGCCCGGCTCGATGCCGAGCGCCGCGGTGGTTTGCACTTTGCAGCGGGGCAGCCGCTCCGCGATCGCGCGCATCAGCACCGGATTGTGCGCGCCGCCGCCGCACACGAACACGCCGGCGTGCTCGAACCCAATGCGCGTGCGGATCGCATCGCTGATGCTTTGCGCCGTCAGCGCGACCAGCGTCGCCTGCACGTCCGCCGGCGCGGCGTCGCCCACGCGCGCTTCGAGCCAGGCCGGGGAAAAATACTCCGGGCCCGTGCTCTTCGGCGCCGGGCGGGCGAAAAAATCGTCGGCCAGCCACGCGCGCAGCAAATCCTCGCGCACCTTCCCGCGCGCCGCGAATGCTCCGTCGCGATCCATCGGCTCGCCGAGCTGCCTGCGGCACCACGCGTCGAGCAGCGTGTTGCCCGGGCCGGTGTCGTAGCCGAGCACGAGCGCGTTCGGATCGGCCGGCAGCAGCGTGACGTTGGCGATGCCGCCGATGTTCACCACCGCGCGCGCCTCGCGCCGGCTGCGAAACACCGCGTTGTGAAACGCCGGCACGAGCGGCGCACCCTGGCCGCCGAGCGCCATGTCTTTTCTACGAAAATCCGCCACGACCGGCACGCCCGTCTCCGTCGCGATCGTGTTCGGATCGCCCACTTGCAGCGTGAACGGCGTTTTCTCGCGCGGCCGGTGCCGCACCGTCTGCCCGTGGCTGCCGATGGCCCGGATGTCCTCGCGCTCGCGCCCCGCGAACGCGATCAGCTCGTGCACTGCGCGCGCGAAATGCCGGCCGACCGCGACGTCCGCCGCGCCGAGCCGGTCGATTTCATTCGCGCCCGGCACCGCGAGTGCGATGAGCTCCGCGCGCAATTCCGGCGGGTAGGGCAGCGTGTGCGTCGCGATCAATTCGATGCGCGCTCCGAACTTCACCAACGCCGCGTCGACGGCATCCACGCTCGTGCCCGAAAGCACACCCACGCACAGTTCGTCTTTCGGCCCAGAACTCATGCCGGAACGAAATGAACGGTTGAACCAGCCGCAGCAACGCAGGATTGTCAGCGCGAGACGTCACCTTGTCGCCGCTTGTCCTCCGCCGCCTCGGCAAAGGAGGACGGCGACCCATCTGAAAATCCCCTCATGCTGAACACCGAGCAGCCGGACCGCCGCCACCCCGAACTCGATCTTTATCCGACGGAGCAACTCGTCGCCGCCTTCACCGAGGATCAGGTCTTCGCCGCTCGTGTCGTCGACGCCGCTCGCGCCACCCTGGCCCGCGCGGTCGATGCCGCGGCACCGCGCCTCGCGCGCGGCGGCCGTCTCATCTACGTCGGCGCCGGCACCTCCGGCCGCCTCGGCCTGCTCGACGGCGTCGAACTCTGGCCGACTTTCTCCTGGCCGAACGAGCGCGCCGTCGCGCTCCTCGCCGGCGGACGCAACGCGCTCTTCGTCGCCGTCGAAGGCGCCGAGGACAACCACGCGCAAGGCGCGGCCGACGTGCGCGGCGTCGCGCCGACCGCGAACGACGTCGTCATCGGTCTCGCGGCCTCCGGCCGCACGCCCTACGTGATCGGCGGACTCGAAGCCGCGCGCGCCGCCGGCGCGCTCACGATCGGCCTCGCTAACAATCCCGACTCGCCCGTCGCCGCCGCCGCCGAGATCGGCATCACGCTCGACACCGGCAGCGAAGTCATCTCCGGCAGCACGCGTCTCAAGGCCGGCACCGCGCAGAAGATCGCGCTCAATACGCTTTCGAGCGCGATCATGGTCCGTCTGCACAAGGTCTACGGCAACCTCATGGTCGACGTCTTGCCGACCAACGAAAAACTCTACCGCCGCGCCATCGCGCTGACCGCGCGCGCCACCGGCGCGACCGACGCCGACGCGAAAGCCGCCCTCGAATCCTGCCGCTACCGCGTGAAAGTCGCCATCGTGATGCTGCGCCGCGGCCTCGATGCCGCCGCCGCCGAAGCCGCCCTCGCCGCGGTGCAAGGCAATGTCCGCGCCGCGCTGCAATCATGAGCGAACCATCCTTCCTTCGGCGGGTGGCCCGCGACCTCCGGGCGCGGGTGCTCGATTCCCGCTGCTACCTCCCGCGCTCGGAGATCGCGGGCTACCTCGCTGCCACGCTGACCGTTCTTCTCCTCGCCGGCTGCGCCACGAAGCCCACGCCTCCCGCAAAACCCACCGCGCCCATCGCCGAAGAACTCCCTCCGCCCGCTCCGCGCGAATTTCGCGGCGTGTGGGTCGCGACGGTCAACAACATCGACTGGCCGAGCAAGAAGGGCCTGACCGCCGCGCAACAGCGCGCCGAAATCGTTGCGATCCTCGATCGCGCCAAGGCGCTCCATCTCAACGCCGTCATTTTCCAAGTCCGTCCGTCCGCCGACGCGTTCTACAAGTCCGACCTCGAGCCGTGGTCCGAGTATCTCACCGGCAAACAGGGCAAGTCGCCCGGCTACGATCCGCTCGCCGTCTGGGTCGAGGAGGCGCACCGGCGCGGCCTCGAACTGCACGCTTGGTTCAACCCGTATCGCGCGCGCCATCCCGAGGCGAAATCCCCGTTGGTGAAGTCGCACATCTTCTACGGCTATCCGCGCGCCGTGAAAAAATACGGCGACTACCTCTGGATGGACCCGGGCGAGCCGTTCGCCGCCGAGCGCACGCTCGCCGTCATCCGCGATGTCGTGCGCCGCTACGACATCGATGGCGTGCACATCGACGATTATTTCTATCCGTATCCGATCGCGAAGCCGCTCCCGGCCAACGCGCCGAAGGACGCGAAGGCGGAGGAGGTCGATTTCCCCGACGAGCCGTCCTGGCAGGCCTATCGCAAGGCCGGCGGCAAACTGGCCCGCGCCGACTGGCGCCGCGAGAACGTCGACCGCCTCGTGGAAAAAATCCACGCCGCCGTCCACGCCGAGAAACCGTGGGTGCAGTTCGGCGTCAGCCCGTTCGGACTCGGCCGGCCCGACCGTCGCCCGGCCGGCATCAAGGGTTTCAGCCAATACGACAAGCTCTACGCCGACGTGGAGCTCTGGCTCGAGCGCGGCTGGCTCGATTACTTCGTGCCGCAGCTTTACTGGCCGCTCGCGAGCAAGGAACAGTCGTTCCCCGCGTTGCTCGATTACTGGATTGGCCAAAATCGCGTCGGCCGCGCGATCTACGCCGGCCTGTTCACCAGCGCCATCAGCGACGAGAAAAAATGGTCACCGAACGACATCACGCAACAGATCGCGCTCACCCGCGCGCGGCCCGGCGCGGGTGGCCAGGTGCATTTCAGCGCCATCGCGTTCATGGATGGCCGCAAGGGCATCAACGAAAAGCTCGCGCCGCTCTACGCCACGCCGGCGCTCGTGCCCGCGGCCACGTGGCTCGGCACAAAAGCGCCCGCCGCGCCGGCGCTCGCGCGTGCCGCGGACGGCAAGCTGCGGATCACCGTGACACCCGACGCCACGCTCTTCGCCATGTGGACGCGGCGCGGCGCGCAATGGAGTTTCACGGTCCAATCTGCGCGCCAAACCGAGCTCGCGCTCGCACCCGACGTCGACGCGGTCGTCGTCAGCACCGTCAACCGTCTCGGCAACGAAAGCCCGCGGGCGACGCTAGTGATAGCCCGTAAATAAGCGCTGCGTGAATCGTTCTCGTTCTCACCCTCTTTCTCGTTCTCTCGGCTCCGTTTCGCCGGATGCGAACGACGCGAGGCGAGAGAACGAGTAAGAGAACGAGAACGACCGGTCCCCATGTCCGACCCCTTCCCCTCAAACTCCGCCCGCAATCCTTGGTCGTGGATTCCCACGCTCTATTTTGCGGAGGGCGTGCCCTACGTCGTGGTGATGACGCTCTCGACGGTGCTCTACAAGAACCTGGGCATCTCGAACACCGACATCGCGCTCTACACGAGCTGGCTTTACCTGCCGTGGGTCATCAAGCCGCTGTGGTCGCCGCTGGTGGACCTTTTCCGCACGAAACGCTTTTGGATTTGGACGCTGCAGTTCGTCATCGGCGTGGCCTTCGCGCTCGTCGCGCTGACGCTGCCGGCGGCGAAGTTCTTTCAGCTGTCGCTCGCGGTGTTCTGGCTGATGGCGTTCAGCTCCGCGACACACGACATCGCGGCGGACGGATTTTATCTGCTGGCGATGCCGACCGGTGAGCAGGCGGCGTTCGTCGGCGTGCGCACGACGTTCTACCGGCTCGCGACGCTTTCGGCGCAGGGCGGGCTCGTTTACCTCGCCGGTAAACTCATCGCGTCGACGGGCAGCGTGGTCACCGCGTGGTCGCTCGTCTTCGGTCTGCTCGCGGCGGTGTTCTGCGTGCTGGGCGCGCTGCATTGCTTCGTGCTGCCGCGCCCGGAAGCCGATCGCGCGACGGCGCAGGGTTCGGACACGCTGCGGGAATTCTTCGCGGTGTTTCGCTCGTTCTTCGATCGGCCCGGCATCGGGCTGATCCTGTTCTTCCTGCTCGTTTATCGCCTCGCCGAGTCGCAGGCGTTGAAACTGCTTTCGCCGTTCCTGCTCGATAAACGCGAGACCGGCGGTCTCGCGCTCACGAACGAGCAGCTCGGCATCGCCTACGGCACGATCGGCATCATCGCGCTGACCCTCGGCGGGCTCACGGGCGGCTGGGCCATCTCGCGCGCCGGCCTGCGTCGGCTGCTGTGGCCGATGATTTTCTCGATGCACACGCCGATCGTGGCGTTCCTGCTGCTCGCGCTTTATCAGCCGTCGAGCCTGTGGGTCGTGTCGACGGCGATCGCGGTGGAGCAATTCGGCTACGGCTTCGGATTCACCGCCTACATGCTCTACATGATCAAGGTCGCCGAGGGCGCCCACAAGACGGCGCACTACGCGATCTGCACGGGTTTCATGGCGCTCGGCATGATGGTGCCCGGCATGGCGGCCGGCTGGATCGAGGATCACGTCGGCTACGTGAAGTTCTTCGTCTGGGTCCTCACGGCGACGCTGCCGTCCTTCTTCGCCGTCTCCCTCGTGGCCAAGACAATCGACCCGGCCTTCGGAAAGAAGAGCTCCTGAGCTCCCCGCGATGAACGCGCTGCCTCCGCTGCTGCCGAAGCCTCGCGGCTACCGCGTGATGCAGGCACTGTTCGTCGTGCTGGCGCTCGGGCTGCTTGTGTGGCCGGTGGCCGCGTTCGTCGCGATCTTCGTCTTCGACGCCCCGATCCGCGGCCCGCTCGACGAGATGGTGCGCTACGCGATGGCGTTCTCCGTCTGGGGCTATCCGGGATTTTGGGGCGCGGGTTGGGCGCTGTTTCGCACCGCTGCAAAGCGAGGGCGCAGCGGGATGGCACTGGCGTGGCCGCTGGTGCTGCCGCTCGCGCCCGTTTTGATCCTGACGACTGCGTTCGCGTTCGGCGGCTGACGCGGGTTACGGCACGAGCCGGCGGGCGCCGAGGATGACTTTGTCCCAGTCGAAGGCCGGCCCCGGGTCGACCTTGTTGGTCTGCACGTGGTAGTGGCCGAGGACGCCTTCGTATTTCGCGAGTTCGTCGTCGGGCAGTTTCTTCGGGAGCAACTTGCCGTCGGGGCCGCGCGGGTAGTCGAGTTTGATCTTGGGAAACACGCGGTGGAGCGCGGCGGTGAGCTTGATCAGCGCCTTGTATTGCTCGGGCGTGAGGTCGTATTGCACGAGGTCCTGGCCTTGGATGTTGCCGTGCACGGGCTCGACGCGCGCGGGGCGGGCGGCGAAATTGGGCGTGCGAATCATCGGGTCGCCGAGTTTTTCGGGAATCTTAATGCGCGTGCGGCCGTCGGGGGCGCGTTCATACCACGCGTCGAGC